>NZ_CP071246.1:2146470-2453109 GCF_021496665.1 Corynebacterium sp. CNCTC7651
GCAACTGAGAAGGGCGATTTCGCCGACGAAATCGTGCCGGTCAGCGTGCCGCAGCGCAAAGGCGACCCGGTGATCGTGGACAAGGACGAGCACATCCGCCCCGGCACTACCGAGGAGCAGCTGGCGAAGCTGCGTCCGGTGATGAAGATCAAGGGCGCGAGCGTGACCGCCGGCAACGCGTCCGGCCAGAACGACGGTGCCGCAGCCATGATCGTGACCACCCGCGAGAAGGCCGAAGAGCTCGGTCTGACCCCGATGGCCGTGCTCCGCGGCTGGGCCGTGGCCGGCGTCGCGCCGGAGACCATGGGCATCGGCCCGGTGGCCGCGACCGAGAAGGTGTTCAAGCGCCTCGGCCTGACGTTCGACGACATCGACTTGATCGAGCTCAACGAGGCTTTCGCCGCCCAGGCCCTGGCCGTGCTGGATGCGTGGGGTATGAGGACGACCCGCGCGTCAACCCCGTCGGCTCCGGTATCTCGCTTGGCCACCCCGTTGGTGCAACCGGTGCCCGCATGCTGGTCACCGCCTCCCACCAGCTGGCCCGCACTGACGCGAAGCGTGCCCTGGTGACCATGTGCATCGGCGGCGGCCAGGGCATGGCTGCTGTTATCGAGAAGCCGTAGGGGGCTGGCTGGTTGGGGGCAGGCAGGCTGGTTGGGGGCTGGGGGGCAGGCGCTGACTGTTGCACCCGCACCTAGGCTGTTTACCTGCCCTCAATCTTGCTGAGGCCTACAGGGGTGTAGGCCTCAAGATTTTTGAGTCACACCAGTCACACATAACCTGGAGTTTTGCGGTAGGCCTCAGCGCGAATGTTCGTTGAGGCCTACAGCGCTGTAGGCCTCAGTATTCTGCACCCGGTTGAGAGCAGCCGGGTGCAGCTGTCAAGGCTGGGCCGGGCGGCAACCGCACACCTACACTGGCGGGCATGGATCAATTCGGCATCCCCAACAACACTGGAAACACCGGCGGGAACCCGGGGCGCGACTTCGCGCTTGGTGCGCTCTTCATCATCATCGCGGTGGCATCGTTTGTGTTCCTTGAGGGGGCCACGGCGGTGTTCATTGGTATTGCGGGCGCAATCGCAGGTGCGGTTGCGATCATCCGCGGAATCCAGAATCCAGCCGAGCCGGGGCCGGATCCGCTGCAGCTGGAAAACGAGGCAGTCACCGGCGACCTTGGCGCCGAGGGGTTTGACTGGGATGCGCACTACAAGCGGGATTTCGGGCAGCCCGGTGAGCAGGCTGGCTTCGGCGAGCCCGGGCAGCCCGGTGATCAGGCTGGCTTCGGCGAGCCCGGGCGGCCAGGTGAGCAGGGGGACTACGGCCAGCCGGGGCAACCCCGCAGCTAAGCGTCGGGGTGCGGATCGCTCAAGGTGCGCGGCGACGCCAGCGCGTCTCGTTCGCGCGCGATCATGAGGCGGTCTAGGTCCGCAAGCACAGCGTCAACATCGGCGGGGTTGTAGCGGCGCTCGCGTCGGGCGCGCTGCAACTCGTTGGTCGCGGCCTGCAGCGCAATGTGCTGCATCTCGCTGGCGGCAGCCCGGGCGCGCTCGAACGCCTCGCGGCGTTCGCGGGCGCCCTCGGGGTCAACCTGTCGTCGATTAGCAAGTGCCTCCAGCCATTCCTGCACCATGTCGTAGGACTCGGGGGCGAGCTCCGGCCCGCGCTCCTGGACGGCCTTGCGGGCGGCGGCGTAGGCGCGGTCGTTCAGCTCGGCGTTAACGCGGTCGCCGCGGGCATCGGGGCCATTCTCCAGGTCAAGCTGGCGGACAAGCCACGGCAGAAGCAGGCCGGGAATCACCATGGTGAAGGTAAGCACGGACAGTGCGATCACGCTGAGCTCATGGTGGTAGGCCATGGTGCCGGCCGGGATGGAGAGCACCAGCGCGAGCGTGACCAGGCCGCGCATGCCGGCCCACGCCATGAGCAGCACCTCCTGGAGGCGCAGCGGGGCGACGTTGGTCTTGCCCTGCTTCTGGTGCACGCGGCACATCACCCACATCCAGGCGAAACGCACCGCGAAGGCCACCAGGGAAAGCACGAAGCCTATCCAGACGGCTTCCCAGAAGTTGGTGCCGGCATCGTCGATAGCGTCGCGCACGCTCATGCCGATCAGGCCGAAAGCGAGGCCGGTGAAGAGCAGCTCCACCGTCTCCCAGAAGGAGTGGCCGCTCAGGCGGTCCTCCGCAGTCAGCGAGGCGCGGGAGCTCATCTCCACCGCCGCGATCACAATCGCGATCACGCCGGACGCATGAATCTCCTCCGCCGCCGCGTAAATGGCGAACGGCAGCACCCAGGTGAACGCGGTGCGGATCACGCTATCCGGCACGTGGTCCATGAACCACGCCGCAAGCCTGCCGACGACTAAACCGATCACCACCGCGACTACCGCGGCGTACACAAACTTCAGCAGACCGGCGCCGAAATCGATCTCATCCCCCGCGAGCAGGGCGGCGAGGGCGACATTGAAAGCGACGATGGAGGCGGCGTCGTTAAACAAGCCCTCCGTCTGCAGCGTGCCGGTGATGCGCCGCGGGATGCCGGCCGGGCCCGCCACCGCGTCCACCGCTACCGGGTCGGGCGGGGCGATTGCCGACGCAAGCACCATCGCACCTGCAAGACCAATGCCCGGCATCAGCCACATGGCGGTGCCCGTCAGCGCTGCGATGGTGAGAAACACCAGCACCACGGACATGGACAGCACCACGTTGAGCTGGGAGCGGATCATGCCCCACGACGTTCTCCTTGCCAGCGACCACAGCAGCGGCGGCAGGAAGATCGGCAGGATCAGGTGCGTATCCAGGCTCACCGTCTGAATCCCGGGGATGAACAGCACGGGGGCCACTGCGATGGTCAAAAGCGCCGGCCACGGCAGGCCCGTGCGTTCACCGATTGCGGCGACGAGGACGGTGGCGAGCAATAAGCCGATGATGGCAAGGAAAACTGTCACGCAGGGCAGTGTACGTCGCGCGCCCCAACTACACCTGGTCGAAGAACTCCACGTGCTGGCCGCCGATGACCTTGGACGGCACGCCGATCTTGCCCGCTGCCTTGATCTCCGCGTATCCGTCGAGCGCGTCGCGGTAGGCAAGGAAGCGCTTCAGGTTCCGGATGTCCGTGACATCCAGCATCTCAGCCCCGCCGAACTGCTCCGGGTCCGCAGCGTATTGCGCAATCACGCCCGCGCAGTCGGGGCACTGGTGGTGCACGAAGATTTCCACGCGCGCTGTCTCCGCCGCGTTACCCATCGCCACTAGTGCCCGCGAGTCTGGTTGATGGCCTCGCCGTTCTCGAAGAACGGGCGCAGGTGGTTGTCAAAGAGGCTCAACGCAGCGCCGATGGCCATGTGCATGTCCAGGTACTGGTACGTGCCCAGGCGGCCGCCGAAGAGCACGCGGTTCTCCCGCGACTCCTCCGCCGCCAGCTCGCGGTACTTCAGCAGCTTCTCGCGGTCCTCCGGGGTGTTGATCGGGTAATACACCTCATCCTCGTCCTCTGCGAAGCGGGAGTACTCCTTCACAATCACGGTCTTGTCATCCGGGTATACGTCGGCGCGTTCCGGGTGGAAGTGGCGGAACTCGTGGATGCGGGTGTACGGCACGTCCGCGTCGTTGTAGTTCATCACGGGGGTGCCCTGGAAGTCCCCCACCTCAAGCACTTCCTGCTCGAAGTCCAGGGTGCGCCAGCCAAGGCGACCCTCCGCGTAATCGAAGTAGCGGTCCACCGGGCCGGTGTACACCACCGGCGCCTCTGGGCTCTCGTTGCGGACGTCGTCGCGGATATCGAACCAGTCGGTGTCCAAGCGAACGTCGATAAGCTCGTGCTCTGCCATACGCTCCAGCCAAGCAGCGTAGCCGTCTACGGGGAGTCCCTCGTACTTGTCGTTGAAGTAGCGGTTGTTGAAGGTGTAGCGCACCGGCAGGCGGGAGATAATCTCCGGCGGCAGGTCGGTCGGGTCAGTCTGCCACTGTTTTGCGGTGTAGTGCTTCACAAAGGCGTCGTACAGCGGCTTGCCAATCAGCGCGATGCCGCGCTCCTCCAAGTTGGTGGCGGCGGCCGGGTCGAGGCCCTCGCGCTGCTCCTCGATGAGCGCCTTCGCCTCCTCCGGCGAGTAGTAGCGGCCGAAGAACTGGTTGATCAGGCCGAGGCCCATCGGGAACTGGTAGGCGGTGCCGTCATGCATCGCGAACACGCGGTGCTGGTAATCCGTGAAGTCGGTGAACCGGTTCACGTACTCCCACACGCGGTCGTTGGACGTGTGGAACAGGTGCGCTCCGTATTTATGCACCTCAATGCCGGTTTCCGGCTCCTTTTCGCTGTATGCGTTGCCGCCGATGTGGCTGCGCTTCTCCACCACCAGCACACGCTTGCCCAGCTCGCTCGCGGCCTGTTCGGCCACAGTGAGACCGAAGAACCCGGATCCAACAACGATGAGGTCGTATTCCATGCGGCCTATTTTCGCATAGTTGCTTTTCGACGATCGTTCGCGCGACACGCCGAAGTTTCAACTCTTACTTGAAACTTGAGGTTGCGGTAAGCTGCGTTTCAATTCACTGTTGTCACATGTGCCCCAGGAGATGAACCGTGCAACAACGACGACGCCTCAACCCAGCGGCACCGGCCGCCAAGCACCCGCTGCTGGCCGCCGTTGTGGCCGCAATATTGACCGTGGCCGTGGTGGCAGCCGCGATGGTGACCAACGGCCGGATTCTGCAGGTGCAGAACGTCGGCCCCGCGAACATCGAGGTGAACATCGAGGTCTACAGCGACACCGACTCCTTCGCAGCCGGCGCGGACATCACCGTCGATGACGCAGCCATTCGCACCCAGGGCGGCGGCGAAGAGCATGTCCGCCGCGTGGTGAAGGAATTCACGCGGGACCGCGAGTTCTCCATCGTCGGCCTGACCTGGAAGGGCGACCGCGACATCGCCGCGTACGTGCGCGCCGAGCGCCCGGACGGCTCCTGGTCCGAGTGGTACGCGATGGATCCGGTGGACCCGCCGGCCGGCTCCGACACTTTCGGCACCGAGCCGATCTACGTCGAGCCGACCCGCCGCGTGCAGGTTTCCACCGGCAACGTGGACATGCTTGAAGGCGGCCGCGCGATCTCCGACGCACCCAACACCGCCCTGGACCTCAACGCTGTATTCCTGGACGGCGGCACCGGCATGGTCACGGGCGACATCAACCCGGTCGCAGACTCCTACACCCGCGGCATGCCCAAGGTGATCACCCGCGCGCAGTGGGGCGCGGGTGCATCGCGCAACCCGACGTACACCGAGCCGGTGACGGCAGCGACCGTCCACCACACCGCGGGCTCCAACAACTACACCGAGGCGCAGGCCCCGGGCATCGTGCGAGGCATTTGGCACTACCACGCCATCACCAACAACTGGGGCGACATGGGCTACAACGCGCTGGTGGACAAATACGGCAACATCTACGAAGGCCGCGCCGGCGGCCTGGACCGCGCGGTACAGGGCGCCCACGTCGGCGCGTTCAACTCCAACACCTGGGGCGTCTCCGTCCTGGGCAACTACATGAACCAGGCACCGTCAGAACAGGCCATCGACGCACTCGGCGAGATCATCGGTTGGAAGGCCGCCGTCGCCGGCTTCGACCCGCTCGGCTACAGCTACCACGTCGCAGAAGGCAACTTCCGCGGCTCCCGTTTCAGCGCCGGCCAGGGCAAGCTGTTCCCCAACATCAACGCGCACCGGGACTTCCACTACAACGACTGCCCGGGTGATGTGCTCTACGCGCGGATGCCGGACATTCGTCGTAAAGCAGCAGTGAAGTACAACGCCTTGCGCGCGGACCGCGCGTTTGGCACCCAGGGCTGGCTGGACCAGCTGCTGAACCCGAACCGGGCGGATCGGAACCAGCAGACCCCGGCCACGCAGCCTGGGCAGCAGCAGCCGGCCGGGCAGGCGCAGACGCAGCAGCCGGTGCGCACGGAACGCACGGTGACCAACTCCATCACCACCCCGGACGGCACCACCACAACGGTGACCAAGGAGACCACGCAGACCAGCCCGGCAACAGAGGGCCAGGCAGCGACGGTGAACACCCAGCTGTTCTCCGAGCTCTCCAGCGGCGACAGCCTGGCTATCGCCACCGTAGTGGGCACCGTCGCCGGTGTTGCGCTGGTCTACGCCTTCCAGCAGGGCATGTTCGACGACGCGATCAAGAACGTCGGCGGCACCGAGCTCCTCGCCGGCGTGACGGTGAAGGACCTCACCCCGTACATCTCTCCAGTGCTCAAGGTTGTGGATTCCAGCTCTGACTCGGATGTCTGGATGCAGCTGGAGCCCATCCTGGGCAAGATCGCCGGCGCAATGACCGGCCCGGGCGGCACCCAGATGGCGTTCTATGCCAACGGCATCGGCGTGCGCGATACCAAGGGGCAGATTTTCGCCCTCGTCGGCGAGATTGCGAACGCCTGGCTGCAGCAGGGTCTGGACGCCGGCCCGCTGGGCCTGCCGATCTCCGCGCAGACCAGCGTGAACGCGGATCAGATCCGCATGGACTTCGAGGGCGGCGCGATCGTCTTCACCCCATCCACCAAGACGATCAACATCATCACCCGCTAATCACACCTGGTTATTACACCTGGTTATTACACCTGGTTGTAGCTCCTCGCGACGGCATCTTCCCACCGCGCGAGGAGCTTCTCGCGTTCCGGCGCACCCATCGTTGCGGTGAAGGTGGTTGTGGGGCCGAGGCTTAAGGGAGCGTCGATAAGCAAAGCCCCAATGCCCGCCGCCGAAGCCGCGCCCATCACCGTCGTCTCCACATTGTCCGGGCGCACGACATCCAGGCCGAGGATGTCCGCCTGCATCTGCATAAGCAGGGAGTTCGCGGTCATCCCGCCGTCCACCTTCAGCGTCGCGGGCGCGCCACCCATCGCCGCAACCACCTCATACGTTTGCAGGCACGTCGCCTCCAGCGCCGCGCGGGCAATGTGCCGCTTATCCACGAACCTAGTCAGCCCACAAATAATCCCCCGCGCATCCGGCCGCCACCGCGGCGCGAAGAGCCCCGAGAACGCCGGCACGATTGTTACGCCGCCGGAATCCGGCACCTGCGCGGCCAGCTCCTCCGTCTCTTCCGCGGAGTTGAGCATGCCAAGCTGATCCCGCAGCCACTGGATCAACGAACCGCCGACCGCCACCGAACCCTCCAGCGCGTACACCGGCGGCTGCCCCTCGATCTGGTACGCGACGGTGGTGAGCATGCCGTCCTCGCTGAACCGCGGTTGTGTGCCCGTGTTCAGCAGCATGAACAGGCCGGTGCCGTACGTCATCTTCGCGTCGTGCTCATTTAGCCCGTGCTGCCCGAACAGCGCCGCCTGCTGATCCCCGAGCACGCCCGTGATGGGCACCCCTCCCAGCGGGCCGCGGCTGCGCACCTGGGCAAAAGTGCCTATCGACGGTTTAATTTCCGGCAACATTTGCCTTGGCACCCTGATCGCCTCGCAGAGCTCGTCGCTCCACTCCAGCGTGGTGAGGTCCATGAGGAGCGTGCGACTGGCGTTAGTCACGTCGGTGAGGTGCAGCGCGTTTTCGGTGTCGCGTGCGCCGCCCGTGAGGTTCCACATCAACCACGTGTCCATCGTGCCGGCGAGCAGTTCGCCGCGCTCCGCGCGCTCGCGGGCCCCTTCCACGTTGTCCAGGATCCAAGCCCACTTCGGCCCCGACGGGTAAGAGTTGTGCAGCAACCCGGTTTGGCGAAGGTATTTTGCCTGGTCGGCTGGGTGGTCGGCTGGGTGGTCGGCGTGGGGCGCCGGGTTGGCCTGGTCGGCCGCGCCGTCAGCCGCCGCGCTCGGGTTGGTGCGCGTGTCCTGCCACACGATTGCGTTGTAGATTGGCCGGCCGGTCGCCCGCTCCCAGATCACCGCGGTTTCGCGCTGGTTAGTGATGCCCAGCGCACTGATGTCCTCGTCCGCGATGTCCTGTTTTGCCAGTGCCTCCACGATCGCGCGGCGCGTGTTGCGCCAGATCTCCATTGCGTCGTGTTCCACCCAACCCTCGCGCGGCATGATCTGGGCGTGCTCGTACTGCGCCTGCGACACCACCTGGCCCCGAGTGTCAGCAATGATCACCCTGGTAGATGTCGTGCCCTGGTCAATCGCGGCGATGTACGTGGCGCTGTTCGGCATACGGGGCAGTGTACGGGGTGGGTTTGTCCAGCTTGGGAATGACTGGGGTTCACCTGTGGGCTGGGGGTGGTGCGCGGCGAGGCAGTTGGCGAGACAATGCGCAGCAACTTGGGCATCAACTTGGGCATGAGATTCGCTGAGGCCTACAGGGCTGTAGGCCTCAAGCAAAGTGAGTCACACCAGTCACACGCGACCTGCGGTTTTGGGGTAGGCCGCCAAGAGGAAATTCGCTGAGGCCTACACCCCTATAGGCCTCAACGAAAGTGGGCAACCCACTAGCGCGCCCGGAAGTTATCCACACCCCGGAATCCACCGAGCACACTTATCCACAGACCAGACATCCCACCCTTGCGCACGCGACGAATCCTCTGCACTATATCCGCTATGAACAATCAATCGACGCGAGAAGCAAAACGTACCCAGGAGATCGAATTGATCAAGCGGGTAGCTGGAGAAGCCAAGAAGTCCATAGTCACCGGCCCAGCAGCCGCGAGGTTATTAACTTTGAGCACCTATTCATGGGTTACGCAGGTAGACCTTATCTTGAACAATCGGGGCCACACTTGGGGCAAGAAGCGGACATACACGGATCGCAGGTATCACGGCGCGTCTATCGATGCGTATCAAATATCGTCCACCGCTGGCATTTCCCATACCTGTCTACTTCGATGTCTTTTCGACAGTTTTAGGTACCACGGCCGTCTCGAAGCGCTCGTACAGATTGAATCTGCACGCTGGAAATGGTCGAACCTGACCGTCGACGAGTTGCTGAAGCACACCGATGTCCTCCCTCGAGCGAAAGGCCTGCGCGAATTTCGAAGCCTTATCGAGTTCTCAGGCGCTACCAGTCAAAGCCCGCTGGAAACCTTGGCACGCGAGACTATCCTCACTGCAATCGAGAAGGGAGAGCTCCCTGAGGTTCACACGGTTGAGTTCCAGATCCCTTTTTGGATCAAAACCCGGGACGGCACCATGCAGATCGCACGGGTGGACGTATTGATCAACGGCTATCTCGTGTTGGAGTTGGATGGCTTGATCAAATCTGACGGCACGTTCGGAGACCCGGACACTATCACCCGCGAAGAACGCCATCGCGAGATGGAGTTGCAGAATCAGGGGCTCCTGGTCAGGCGGGCGGGGTGGACAAACGGCAGAGGTGAGGCGTTGCTCAATCTCATCCGCACCACCCTCGCCAACAATCCCGCACCGGCGGTGCTCCCCGTCCGTGCTGAGCCTTCCGCCGCCTAGGGGCACTTTGCTTGACGACGTTCACCCAGCCTGCGCCAGCAAGAAACCCCGCCCCAGCTACCTAAAACCAGTGCTCGAGCACTGCGGCGACGCCGTCTTCGTCGTTGGTCACCGTGACGTAATCGGCCGCATCCTGCACTAACGGCGCGGCGTTCGCCATGGCCACGCCCATGCCAGACCAGGCGAGCATCTCAAGGTCGTTGGGCATGTCGCCGAACGCCACCACGTCGGAAGGGTCCACGCCGTACTGCGCTGCCAGCACGGACACGCCGGTCGCCTTGTTCACACCCGGGCAGGAAAACTCAAGCAGGCCCTCATCCATGGAGTAGGTCACGTGGGCATCGTCAGGGTTAATCACCGGCGCGACCAGCTCAAACATCTCCGCGGACGTCATCTCCATGCACCGCACCAGCAGTTTCGCGGCCGGCACGGCGATCAGCTCCTCCACGCTCACCACACCGAAACGAGCGTCCCACGCGTCCGGGTTGTATTCGCGGGTGATCAGGAAGCACTCCTCCTCCGGGTCAAGCGCGCTGGAACCCACACGCTCCACACCGTAACCGTGCGGAATCCCGGCAAACGCCTCCTCGACGGCATCGACCACACCGCGCATCGCTTCCGTCGACAGTTCAAAAGCTCGAAGCACGGTGTCGGACGCCGGGTCATACACCACCGCCCCGTTCGCGCACACGCACACCGGCGCGAACGGCAGCTGATCCAGCACCGGCATCAGCCAGCGGTGCGGGCGACCGGTGGCCAGCCCAAAGTGCACGCCGCGACGCACCGCACGCGCCACCACGTCACGCAGGCGCGGGCTCACACGCCCCTGCGAATTCAGGAACGTGCCGTCAATGTCGCTGATGATCAGCTTGGGAGCGCCCATCAGGAGCCTCCCTTTGATTTTCGACGTTTATTTCCAGCCCGCTTCTCCGCCTTGGCCGCCTTCTTCGCAGCCCGCGCCTCGCGCTCCCGCGCGTAGATCTCTTCAGCTTCCTCGATGGAAGGAGCCGTGCCGCCGAGGGAGGCCGGCATCCACGCCTCCCCGCCTTCGATGCCGACGAGGTTCCGGGATTCGTCGAGAAGCAGTTGCATCGCAGCCTTCAAGCGTTCGGTGTCCGCTTCCGCATCCCCGGTGAGCGCGACCGGCTCGCCGTAGCGCACAATCACCGGCACGCCCCGGAGCTGTTTGGGCAGGTCCTTGGTCCAGATGCGCTGGGATCCCCAGATCATCACGCACGGGATCAGCGGCACGCCGGCCGCGTGCGCGATGCGCGCGGCACCGGTCTTGAACTTCGCCAGCTCAAAGGAGCGCGAGATGGTTGCCTCGGGGAAAATGCCCACCAGCCTGCCGCGCCGCAGCTCAGCCACAGCTGCGTCGATGGCGCCGGCACCGCGGGCGCGGTCCACCGGCACGTGCCCCATCTTCTGCATGATGCCGCCCAGCACCGGGATGCCGAAGACGCTTTGCTTCGCCATGAAACGCACCAGCCGGTTGCCGTGAATGTGCGGCCCGGCGCCCATCAGGACAAAGTCGTAGTACCCGGTGTGGTTGCCAGCCAGCAATGCACCGCCGCGTTGGGGGATGTGCTCGAGGCCGTGCAAAGTGACGTCGATACGCGTGAAGCCCAGCAGACGCCGCGCAACGCCCACGGCGCCCTGGTAGAAGCGCTCCTTGGATTCCACCGGGTGATCAGCCGGCGAGGTGTAGGAGGCGGGGAGCTGCAGCCCGCGCCGCCGCCCTAGCCCGGCGCGTTCACTCACGGCACCAGCACGTCCTTGCCCACCCAGGGGCGCAGCGCCTCAGGCACGACGACGGAGCCGTCTGCCTGCTGGTGGTTCTCCAGGATCGCGACCAGCCAGCGGGTGGTGGCCAGGGTGCCGTTCAGGGTGGCGGCGGTCTGGGTCTTGCCGTCCGCGTCGCGGTAGCGGGTGTTCAGTCGGCGGGCCTGGAACGTGGTGCAGTTGGAGGTGGAGGTGAGCTCGCGGTAGGTATTCTGCGACGGCACCCACGCCTCCGTGTCAAACTTGCGGGCGGCGGAAGAGCCGAGGTCACCTGCGGCGACGTCGATGATGCGGTACGGCACCTCCACCAAGGCCAGCATCTCGCGCTCCAGCGAGAGCAGGCGCTGGTGCATCTCCTCTGCTTCCTCCGGCTTGCAGTAGACAAACATTTCCAGTTTGTCGAACTGGTGGACACGCAGGATGCCCTTCGTGTCCTTGCCGTAGGAGCCCGCTTCACGACGGAAGCAGCTCGACCACCCCGCATACAGCAGCGGCCCGTCGGAGAGGTCAATAATCTCGTCGCGGTGGTAGCCAGCAAGCGCCACCTCGGAGGTGCCTACCAGGTACATCTCGTCGCGCTCGAGGTAGTAAATCTCCTCGTCGTGCTCATCCAGGAAGCCGGTGCCGGCCATCACGTCCGGGCGCACCAGCACCGGCGGGACCATGACCTTGAAACCGGCCTCGCGCGCCTTTTGCGCGGCGAGCATGAGCATGCCCAGCTGCATCCAGGCGCCGTCGCCCACCAGGTAGTAGAAGCGCGCGCCGCCCACCTTAGCGCCGCGGGCCATGTCGATGATGCCCAGGCCCTCGCCCAGGTCAAGGTGGTCCTTGACCTCGAAATCGAACTCCGGGACCTCGCCCACGTGCTCCAGCACCACGAAGTCTTCCTCGCCGCCCGCGGGAGCGCCGACGATCGGGTTCGGGATGGCGACCTGGAGGCGCGCAACCTCCGCCTCCGCCTGCTTCTGCGTGTCCGCTGCCTTGACGCGGGCCTTCAGCTCGTTCGATCCCTCGAGCAGCGCGGGGCGCTCCTCCGGGGAGGCCTGGCCGATCTTCTTGCCAAAGGCCTTCTGCTCGCCGCGCAGCTCATCCGCCACCTGGATGGCTGCGCGCCGCGCCTCATCGGCGGCGAGCAGCTGGTCCACCAGCTGCGGATCCTCGCCGCGGGCCACCTGGGACTCGCGGACGGCATCGGGGTTTTCGCGCACACTCTTAAGATCGATCACGCCTACAAACTCTACAGGGTCGCACCCACCCGGTCAGGAGCTGTGGACTGGTCATAACCACCGGCGTAAGCTGGAGTGCATGATCACCGACGGCCCCGTTCCCAAGCACGCGCAGCTGCGCGAGATCTTGGAGCGGACAATCGCCGAGGAACTCTCGCCCGGCGACCCGCTCCCGGGCGAGCGCGCCTTGGAGGAGGAGTACGGGGTCTCCCGCATCACGGTGCGCCGCGCGATCGGCGACTTGGTCAACGCCGGCAAACTGCGCCGCGTGCGCGGAAAAGGCACCTTTGTCGCCCCGTCGCCGGTGGTCAGCCGCCTGCACTTGGCCAGCTTTTCGGAGGAAATGCGCCACCAGCGGGTGGAAGCATCCTCCCGCGTACTGCTTGCCGGCATTGATCACGCCCCGCCGGAGGCCACGGAGTTCTTCGGCACAGCGCCGGACACGCAGCACATCCACCTCCGCCGCCTACGCTTGGGCGACGGCGAGCCCTACGCGGTGGATGATGCCTGGTACAACGCCACACTGGTCCCTACGCTCCTGGACCACGACGTGGAGCAATCCATCTACACCCTTCTGGAGCGCGAGTACGGGTTCGGTATCACGGAGGCGGACCAGACCGTCTCCGCCGTCACCGCCGGCGCGCAGAATGCCCAGCTGCTGGAGGTCGCGCCCGCTACCCCCCTGCTCCACGTCGTGCGCCACGGCCGCAGCGGCGCCTTGCACCTGGAGTACTGCTCTTCCGTCTACCGCACGGACCGGTACACGCTGCGCACCCGCGTGGTGCGTGAACTGGAGCAACCGGGGCCCACAGGGTGATGGGTTAGGCTAGCCGTCATGGTTTCTCCCGGACGTAGCCGCACCACCGCCACGCGCGCCTTCTTGGTCTCCGCGCTGGCGGGCGCCGTTGGCATCGGATCCTACGGTTTCGTTGCGGAGCGCACCGGGGACGCGGGCGGAGTGGAAACGCAGGCGCAGGCCACCACGACGGCTGCGGGGGAAACGGGTGAAACGGAGACGTCGGAAAGCATGGCCCCCGTGACCTTCACAAGCGCGGACCAGGGCTCCTGCCTGACGTGGGAGGTGGGGCCGGACGGTTCGATCTCCGGTTTTGAGCAGGCGGATTGCGCGGGCCCGCACCGTTTTGAGGTGTCGCTGCGCGAGGACCTGGGCACCTACCCCACCAGCGAGTTCGGCCCCACTGCGCCCATGCCCAGCCAGACGCGCCAGGCGCAGCTGCGCGAGGAGCTGTGCGGCGCCGCGACGCTGCGCTACCTGGACGGGGTGTACGACCCGACGGGGCGCTACTCCATCGCGCCGATCCTGCCGCCTGCTGCCGCGTGGGAGAAGGGCGACCGCACCATGCTCTGCGGCCTGCAGGAGACAGACCGCAGCGGCGAGCCGATCCTGACCACCGGGCGCGTCGCCGACCAAGACCAGGCCCGCGTGTTCGAGCCGGGCCAGTGCGTGGCGGTGGATCAGACGAACTCACTGACCGTGGTGGATTGCGCGGACCCGCACCAGTTGGAGATCACCGCCAAAGTGGCCATGGGGGACGTGTTCCCGGACCACACCCCGGCGGTTGAGGAGCAGGACGGCCACCTGGGCAACGTCTGCACCGCGGCCGCGCAGGACTACCTCGGCGGCGAGGAGAACCTCTACCGCATCACCCTGCAACCTTTCTGGACGACGCAAAAACCCGAGGCGTGGGACGGCGGCTCCCGTTCCGTCAACTGCGCGCTGGTGTTCTCGCGCCCTGAGGGGCAGTTCGCGGAGCTCACCGGCAGCGCACGCGAGGGCAGGGAGCACTTGCTTATCGACGGCGCACCCCCAGCCGAAAAGCCCGACCGCCGGCCGCTTCGCTCCGATGCCGGTGCCGGGGCGCCGGGCGAGGCGACCGGCGCAGATGCGGGTGCTGGTGACGCGGTGGCGCAGTGATGACACCCGTCACCCACGCCGAGTTCGAGGCCATGATCAACGACGCCCTGGACACCATCCCCGACGAATTTGCCCACCATATGACCAACATGGTGGTGCTGGCGCGGGATTTCAACGCAGACAACCCGGAACTGCTGGGCTTGTTCGAGGGTGTGCCGCTGACGGAGCAGTACTCCAACCACAGCGGGTTCCTCCCCGATGCTGTGTTCATTTACAAAAACGCGCTGGAAGCGATCTGCGCCGACGAGGAGGAGTTACGCCACGAGGTCAAAGTGACCGTGCTGCATGAGGTGGGGCACTACTTTGGCCTTGAGGAGCACGAACTTCACGAGCTCGGCTGGGGCTAGCGCGGCCCACGGGTCTGGCGCAGCCGGCGCGGCCGACGGGTCTGGCGCGGAGCGGCTAGCCCTCCGGCAGCGGGTAATCGGCCCACTGGACCACGCGCCAGTCGCCGAACTCGCCAACCGGGTCGATGACCAGGTACGTGCAGTTGGCCAGGTGGGACTGTTCCGCGTACTCCGGCGTGACCGTTGTGGCGTTAGCGGCGAACGCGCGGATCGCCCCGCCGTGGGACACCACCACGGTGTTGCCCTCTTCCTGCGCGAAGGGCGCGATCGCCCCGCGGTAGCGGGCGAGGAAGAGTTCCAAGGACTCGCCCTCCTCAATCGCCGCAGCTAGGTCGCGGCGGTAGAACCCGCGGAACGAGGAGAAGTAGCCTTCGTGCGCCTCGCGGGAATTCTGCATTTCCCAGCGGCCGGCATTGACCTCGTGCAGGCCAGGCACCGCAGGGATGTCCGCGAAGTCGCTCGGCGTGTCCGGCCCGAACGCCAAGGCGGCGGTCTCGCGGGCGCGCAGCGCTTCGGAGGAAATGACTCGGTCAACGGCGTAGCGCGAACGGATCTCGTCGCCGGCAGCGCGGGCTTGCTCCTGCCCCAATTCCGTCAGCGCGGCGCCCGGCAGCTGGGTGTCCAAGAGGCGATCCACGTTGGAGGTGGTCTGGCCGTGTCGCAGCAAAATCAGCATGGTCTTCCTACCTACTTCCCTTCCCGTGCGCGGCGCACCCAGGCGTCGGCGGCCGCGATGCGTTCGTGGGCCAACCCCGCGCCCGCGTCATCCGTGCCTAACCCGGAGCCCGCGGCACCAGTCCACCGCGGCCAGGACCCGAGGAAGCGCACCCAGCTCGCCCGCAGGTAGACACCGCGCAGCGCCTCGGCCACGGGGGCGTCATCCACATGTCCAACAAGCTCCACAAAGAAGTTGTACGTGTTCGGCTCTTGGCGCGTGGGGCGGGACTCAATACGGGAGAGATCTACACCCCGATAGGCAAATTCCTGCAGGATGGCCACCAGCGTGCCCGGCTCGTTGGGTGTCTGGAACACCAGCGCCGTCCGGTCGCGCCCCGTGCGCGCGGGCGGCTGCGCCTCCGGCCCGGCCAGCACAAACCGCGTGCGCGCCGTATCCATGTCCGCCACGCCGTGGGCGTGCACCTCCAGGCCGAACAAGTCCGCCGCCCGCTCGGGCGCGGCGGCCACGTCAGCCTGGCCCTCCGCCACCATGCGCGCGGCAGCAGCGTTCGAGGACGCGGAGACGAACTCCACGCCCGGCATGTGTTCTGCCACCCAGCCTTTGACCTGCTGGTATGCCACGGGGTGGGTGGCTAGCGTGTGAACGTCGGCAAGCGAAGTGCCCGGGCGCGTCATGATGGCAAACGCGATCTCCAGCTCAGTCTCGCCCGCAATCTGCACGCCCGGCTCCACCAACGCGTCCGAGGTGGAGGTCACGGCGCCGTCCACAGAATTCTCGATGGCCACCACCGCGTAGTCCGCCTCACCCGCGCGCACAGCGGCGAGCGCAGCAGCAGGCGAATCTGCCGGCACGTACTCCGGCTCGGGCAGGTCGAAGCGGCGCGCGGCTTCCTCCGTGAAGGTGCCGGCTGGGCCAAGGTAGGCAATGCGGGTCACCTGCATCAACCTATCGCAGTTTCGGCCAGCAGGGCGTAGGTAATCAACCAGTGCGTAGCCATGAAGTTGTCGCCGCCCAGTTGCCCGCGCGCGGACGCCACCAGCGCGTCCGTCCCCTCCGGCGTGCCCAACAGCCGCAGCATCCAGGCGCGCGTGAGCGCCAGCCCGTGCAGGTGTGCGAGCTTGCCGTCGCGTGCGTCCGGCACGTGCGGGGCCTGGGTGTAGAAAGCTTCTGCTTCACGACGCTCCCCCCAAAACGCCTCCTCCCATGCGGCGAAGTCGCCAGGTTCGAGCACCCGCTGCATGAGCACGGCCTCCCCGAGGCCGTTGGACACGAAGTCGTGCGCGCTGAGCTCCCACGCAAACGGGTAGGCGCGGTCCGCGCCGAACCACTCGCGCGCGGTCGCCTCAATCTGGGCGCGCAGCTGGGCTCCGGGCGAGCCCGTACCGGCCAGCGAGCCCGTACCGGCTGGCAGCGCGTCGTGCATCAGGAACAGCGCCAGCGCGGAATTGTCGTGCACGCCGTGGCGCACGGGCATCGGCTGGGCGCGAAGCCACGCTGCCGCATTCGCCACAATCTGCGCCTCCAAGGGCACGAGCGCCTCCGCCCACGCGGCAGCGCGCGGCTCTACTTTCGCCATGTCCCGGCACGCCTTGCCCAGGTGCAGCGCCCAGGCCCAGCCGTAAGGCCGTTCATAGAGCGGGTGGTCGCGCAGGTAGGCGGCTTCGGTGAAGATGTTGGTTGGGGTTAAGCGGGCGTCGATAAGCACAAGAAGCTCCTCGCGCATTTCCCCCAATTCCCATGCGAGCAGCTTCACGCCGCTGGCCAGCATGTGCACGCTAGAGTGCCAGTCGAAGCTGCCCCAGAACGCGGGGTGGAGTGCGCGCGGGGTGCAGTCGGTGTCGGCGGGGCCGGCGCTGACGTGGTGCATGGCTGCGGGGTATTCGCGGCCGACGACGGCGCAGATGGTGCGCGCCCAGTCCCGGGCCGTCGCGTCGGAGATTGCGGTGCCTGTCACGGCGCTAAAGTTACCGCATGCGCGAACGCTCTCGGCTGGTCACGGAAGTGTGGCTTGTCCTCATCATCACCTTCGGCACCTCCGGGCTGCGCGCCGCGCTGCGCTTGGTGGACTCCCTGCTCAAGGCCCCACTCAACCAGCAGAGCACCACGCTTATCGACGCTTCCTCGAACATCCACTGGCTCGACCTCGCCCTCCAAGCCACCTCGGCGCTCACGTTAATCGGGTGGGGCGGGCTGGCGTGGTACCTGCTTGGGTGGCGGTGGCAATGGCCCAGGTGGCGCGACCTCGCTCACGGGGCCGGATTCGCCGCGATGATCGGCTTGCCGGGGCTGGCGCTGTATGTGGCGGGTGTGCACCTGGGTTTGTCCAAGGTGGTGGTGCCGGCGACGGAGGCTGTGCAGATTCCGACCTCGCTCTTGTGGGCGTTTGCCAACGGCTTCGGTGAAGAGGTTGTGGTGGTGATGTACTTGGTCACAAGGTTAGGCCAGCTGGGGTGGAAACCGTGGCAAGCGATCGCGGCGTCTTCGGCGCTGCGCGGGTCCTACCACCTGTACCAGGGGGTCTCGGCCGGGTTCGGCAACATCGTGATGGGCGTGGTGTTTGCCTGGTACTTCCACCGCACCGGCCGCGTCTGGCCGCTGGTGCTGGCCCACTTCCTCATCGACGCGGTGGCTTACATCGCCTACCCGTTGCTCGACCTATCTTTCCTGGGGATCTAGCGCGGGGATTTACACTATCCCCATGCCAACCACGCCGCACTCCAACGATCCCCGCGACAACCTGGGCGATTACGTGCTGGGCAAAGATGGCAAGCCCATCGTTGACCGCTACGGCCGCCCGGTGCGCCGCCGGCCGGCCTCTGGAGGGCCCGCCGGTGATGCGACCCGGCGGGTCGAGCGGCCGGAGCGGGTCGAGCGGCCGCGCCAGGAGTACCAACCGCGCCGCGCACCCGAGTACACGCGGGTAGAGCGTGCGGACTACCCGGAGCGCCCGCGGCAAGAGCGCCCGCGCCAGCAGTACGAGCCGCGCCGTGTGCCGGAGTACACGCGCCAGGAACGCCCGCAGCAGCGCCCGCCACAGCAGGTCCCTCCACAGCGAACTCAGCAGCGCCCGCCACAGCAGGTCCCGCAGCAGCCACGCCGCGCGCGCCGGCAGGTGCAGCAGCCCGAACAACCGGTGATCAGCCGGCAAACACGGGCGGGGTCGGAGCCGAGGGTTGAAAGGAGGCGTCGTAAAGCAAAAGCCCCTGGATGCAGCACGATTCTTGCCATCCTCCTAGTGCTGGCGATCGCGGGCACCCTGCTTGCCGATGCCCGCATGGACCGCGTCCAAGCCCTCCCCGAAGAGCGTATTGCCAATACGGCGGGGACGAACTGGCTGCTCGTGGGGTCGGACTCGCGCGTGGGCTTAAGCGAGGAGGAGATTGAGCGGCTGGGCACGGGCGGCGATATTGGGTCTACGCGTACGGACACCATCATGCTTCTGCACCTGCCGCTGACCGGGAAAGCGACGCTGATATCGATCCCACGCGACTCCTACGTGGCGGTGCCGGGCTATGGGTACGACAAGGTCAACGCTGCATACGCGTACGGCGGGCCGCAGCTTCTCGCCGCGACGGTGGAGCAGGCGACGGGCCTGCGCGTGGACCGTTACGCGGAGATCGGCATGGGCGGGCTCGCGCGCGTAACCGACGCGGTGGGCGGCGTGGAGATTTGCGTTGCCGAGCCTATCGACGATCCCTTAGCCAACCTCAACGTCCAACCAGGCTGCCAGAAGATGGACGGCGCGACCGGGCTTGGGTACGTGCGCACCCGCGCGACAGCGCAAGGCGACCTGGACCGCGTGGCACGGCAGCGAGAGTTTTTGGGCGCGCTGGTGGCTAGGACGCTGTCGCCGGCCGTGCTACTGAATCCCTTCCGACTGATTCCGCTGGCGTGGACAGTGCCGACGTTGTTTGTGGTGGGCCAGGGCGACCATGTGTGGAACCTGGCGCGGATTCCGCTGGCCATGCGCGGCGGGCTTGAGACCGTGACCATCCCCATCGGCGACTTCATGGACACCGAGGTGGGCAACGTGGTGATCTGGGACGAGTACGCGGCCGAGGAGCTGTTCAGCTCGCTGAGGTAGTTGGGGGTTGGGGTTCGGGGCTGGGGCTCCCGTGCCGGCGGACAGACCTCTGCGCTGGGTTTCTTGGGGGTCGCAGCGCCAGATTCCACTGAGGCCTACAGCGCTGTAGGCCTCAAGAATTTCGAGTCACACCAGTTACACCCGACCTGGGCTTTTCCGGTAGGCCTCAGGGCCGGTTCACGCTGAGGCCTACAGGGCTGTAGGCCTCAAAGGCTGGTGCCCGTTGAGAGCTGCAGGGTGCAGCTGTCAGCGCCCCGCTGCAGGGCCAAGACATCAGTAAAAGAGGCCTACCCGGAGGTGGACCTCTTTTGTTTTACCTAGTCAGACCCAGTCAGACAGCCGGTGGCGCCGTCCGGCCTACGGCACTGCGGTGCTGCCGCCGATGGTGCCGGCCGGGCCAGCGCCCGGGTCCTGGCGGTGCGTCTCGGTCGTGCGAGTGGTCTGGGTGGTTGTGGTCGTGACCACGGAGCCCTCGACACCCGGCCAAGTGCCAGCCTCGATCATCTCGCGCTTGCGCTCCACCCAGAAGTCGGCGTTCTTGATGCCCAGGGCCTCAGGGTCGAACTGCGGGTCCAAACCGGCCTTCTTCTGGCGGCTGTAGTCGCGCATCGCCTTGAGCGCGGGGACCTGGAGGAACAGGATGGCCACAATATTGAGCCACGCGGTGGCGCCCACGCCGATGTCGCCGAGAGCCCAGGCGGTGCCCGGGGTGGTGGTAGCGCCGATGAAGACGGAGATAACGATGAGCACGCGGAGGATCCAGATGATGGCGCGGCGGGTACCCTCGTTCTTCACCCAGCGGTTGAGGTAGGTGAAGTTCACCTCGGCCAGGTAGTAGTACGCCAGCACGGTGGTGAAGGCGAAGAACATGATCGCCAGCGCGACGAAGCTCGGGCCGAGGCCGCCGGCCAGGGTGTTCAGGCCCTCCTGGACAAAGCCGGGGCCGACCGGGATGGCCTCGCCGACGGACCCGTTGTAGATGAGGGCACCGTCGGTGGACTGGCCCTCGTGGACGCGGTACATGTCGGTGGAGATGATGATGAACGCAGTAGCGGAGCAGACGAACAGGGTGTCAATGTACACGGCGAACGCCTGGACGAGGCCCTGCTTGGCTGGGTGGGAAACCTCGGCGGCTGCGGCGTGCTGCGGGCCAGTGCCTTGGCCGGCCTCGTTGGAGTAGATGCCGCGCTTGACACCCCACATGATGGCGGCGCCAATCATGCCGCCGAACATCTCGTCGCGGCCGAACGCGGAGGAGAAGATGAGGCCGAAAACATGCGGGATCTCAGAGGCGTTGACAATTAGGACGATGATCGCAATCACGATGTAGGCCACGGCCATGAACGGCACGACCAGGGAAGCGAAGTTGGCGATGCGCTTGATGCCGCCGATGATGATCAGGCCGAGCAGCACTGCCATGATGGCGGCGGAGATCCACACGTTGACGCCCCACGCATTCTCCACGGCTGCAGCCACACCGTTGGCCTGGATGCCCGGGAGGAAGTAGGAGGTGGCCAGGATCATGCAGATGGCGAAGAAGACGGCGTAGGCCAGCGCGAAACCGCGGGCACCGGTGTGCGCGTACGCCTTCTCGATGAAGTAGGCGGGGCCGCCGCGGTACTCGCCGGTATCGCGGTCCTTCTCCTTGTAGATCTGTGCCAGGGTGCACTCGATGAAGGAGGTGGCGGCGCCGAGGAACGCCACGATCCACATCCAGAACACCGCGCCCGGGCCGCCGAACGCGATCGCGGTGGCCACGCCGGCGATGTTGCCCACGCCGACACGGTTGGCCAGGGAGATCATGAGGGACTGGAAGGAGGAGATGCCCGCCTCGGACTTCTCGCCCCGGCTGAGCTGCTTGATCATGTCCGGCAGACCGCGGACCTGAACGAACATGGTGACAGCGGTGAAATACACACCCGCACCGAGGCACAGGAACACCAGTGCCGGGGACCAGATGATCCCGTCGAGAGTACTAATTATCGCTTCCACAACGCGCTCCTTTGGGTTAACAGAGAGAAACCGCCAAGTTGCATGTGAATTTAGGCGATAAAACTGTGCTGCGCGTCACTTTCACACAAATTACTTTGTCTGGGATCCCAGATTGGTGGCGCTCACATTGGCTACCCACGGTGACTTGTGTCACGTACAACTAGTGCAAACTTCCATTCCGAAAGGAGCGAGCATGGACCAAACAACTCCGGGTGTCAGCCGCAAGTGGCCCCAGTCGTACCCCCCTGCGTACGACGTCAAGAACATCCCGGCACCCCACGAGGCGTACGACGGCACCCTGAATGAAGCGGAGACGGACCCGCAAGCCCCAGTTCATGCACCGAACGTGTGGCGCTTCTTCCTGTATTCCGGCATCGGCATCTTCGCGTTCTTCGTCCCGTTCACGTGGAATGAGAAGAACACGATCCTGCTGGACCACATTGTCACCTTCATCACCAAGACGCTGGGCACCGGCACGCAGTACTTGGCACTGGTCGCCATCATCGCTGGCACGGTGTACCAGTTCGTCTCCGGCCGCTGGAAGGCGGATTTCGCGCGCATGATTTTCGCCGGTCTGTCGGTGCTGGCAGTGGTGTTCTGCGCCATGCTCGTCTTTGGCTTCGGCCCGGCCTTCCTGCACAACCCGGACATCGGCCCGTTCATCCTGAACAAGCTGGTTATCTCGGTGGGCTTGCTCATCCCGGTCGGCGCGATCTTCCTGGGTCTACTGGTGGGCTTTGGCTTGATGGAGTTCATCGGCGTGATGGTGCAGCCGATCATGCGCCCGGTCTTCCACACCCCGGGCAAGTCCGCGGTGGATGCGGTGGCATCCTTCCTCGGCTCCTACTCGCTGGGCCTGCTGATCACGGACCGCATGTACAAGTCGGGCCACTACAACGGGCGCGAGGCTGCAATCATTGCTTCCGGCTTTTCGACGGTCTCCGCAACCTTCATGGTCATCGTTGCCAAAACGCTGGACATGATGGGGCACTGGACCACGTACTTCTGGGCCACCTTCGTCATCACCTACATCGTCACCGCGATCACCGTGCGGATCCCACCGATTTCCCGCATCTCTGAGGATTACTACCCGGGCGCGCAGCCGCACCCGGAGGCCCAGATCACCGGTAACCGTTTCGCTGCGGCGTGGAACGAGGCGAAGCGTGAGCTGGCCAAGGCAGACAGCCTGGGCAAGGTGCTGTGGGTGAACTTCCGCGACGGCCTCACCATGGCCGTACAGGTGATTCCGGGCATCATGTCCGTCGGTGTGATCGGCCTCGCTCTTGCCACCTACACCCCGGTGTTCAAGGCGCTCGGCGTGGTGTTCTACCCGCTGGTGTGGGCGCTTCGCCTGCCGGATCCGTGGGCGACCTCCGGCGCGCTGGCCACCGGCCTGGCGGAGATGTTCCTGCCGGCCACTCTGGTCGCGGGATCGGACAGCATGGTGCTGAAATTCACCGTCGCGGTGGTGTGCGTGAGCCAGATCTTCTTCTTCTCCGCAATGGTGCCAGCGGTGCTGGCCACGGACATCCCGCTGAACATCGGCCAGATGGTGCTGATCTGGTTCATCCGCGTGGTGCTCACCGTGCTAATCACTGTGCCGGTGGCGCACTTGGTGTTCTAGGCCGCCGCTGCCCCGCAAGGCAGCACAGGCCGCCCAGCCGCTACTCCCCTACGGCCGCCGCGTGGGCGCTGACGATGTCATCGATCAGCCGCGCGGCGGCCTTCGCCGTGCGCGCATCCACGTCATACTCGGGGTTGAGCTCCACCACATCGACCAACGCCACGCGCCCGGTCGCGGCAACGGCCTCCACCATGGCGCGTACCAGGGCAAACTCAACCCCGAATCCAGCCGGGGCGGACACCCCCGGCGCCACCGAGGCTGGCAGCACGTCCAAGTCGATGCTGAGGTGAATCGGTAGGTCACCTGCCACCGCCTCCACTGCGCGGGTGGCAGCCTCGGCGAGGGTCATGGTGGCAAGGTCGGTGTCCTCGACCGTGGTCACGCCAAGCTCTGCGGCGGTGTCGAAGAGCACCTTCGTGTTGTTGGGGCGGGAGATGCCGAACACGGAGTAGTCGAACGCCTCGCGCCCCACTAGCTCCGCGATTTGCCTGAACGGGGTGCCGGAGGTGGGACGGGAGGCGGAGCGCAAGTCGAAGTGCGCGTCGAAGTTGATTATCTGCATCGAGCCGAGCGCCTCGTAAGCGCCGCGGTGGGTGGCGAAAGAGGTTTCGTGACCGCCGCCGAGCACGACCGTGATTCCCTCTGTCCCTTGCGCAGCGACGAGGTCGCGCACCCGGTCGGACAATTCGCGCTGGGCGCTCTCGAGGTTGTCTTCCTGGGTGGTCACCGTACCGGCGTCGATAAGCAGCCTGCGCTCGTGGACGGCGAGGGAGCCGAGTGCGGCGCGCAACGCCTCGGGGCCGTCCGCGGCACCCTGGCGGCCGCCGTTGCGCTCCACGCCCTCATCGGAGGCGAAGCCGAGCAGGTGCACTGCCCCCTCGGTCGGCTCGGAGGCGGTGTCCACCACGCTATGCCAGCGGGCGTGCTCGGGGCCGGGACCGTCATCGCGGCCGGACCACGGGGAGGCGGGGGTGAAAAGCGGTGCAGATACGGTATTCATGCGTCCCGAGCCTAGCCCCGTGGGCATACTGATGGCGATGAACAAGCCCCAGGTCCCCGCTGCGCATAACGTCTTGCGCATTTTGGCCCTGCTATCCACCACGGACGCGCCGATTTCCGCCACCCGCATCCAGCGCGAACTGGGGTTGCCCCGCTCCACCACCTACCACCTGCTGCGGGAGCTGGAGGATTCCGGCTTCGTGGTCCACCTGAGCTCGTCCAGCACATACGGTCTGGGGCTTGCGTCGTACCGCATGGCGCAGGCGTACACCACGCAGCAGCCGCTGGTGCGCCTGGCCACCAAGCCGCTTGCGCGGATCGCGGAGCTTGCCGGGGGCTCGTCGCACTTGTCGCGCCTGGCTGGGTCCGAGATCGTCTACCTGCACGAGGTGCGTGCGCCTGGCGCGGTATCGCTGATCACGGAGGTGGGCGTTCGTTTGCCGTCGCTGGCCACCGCGTCGGGCCGCATCATGCTGGCGCAGCTGCCCGAGACGGAGCTGCGCGCCGTGTTCAACGCCTCGGGCGAGCGCCGCCGCTACAGCGAAGTAAAGGAACAGCTGGCCGCGTATCGACGCCAGGGGTTTGCCGACGAGCACGAAGAAATCTCTCCCGGCCAGGAATCTCTCGCCGTAGCTGTGCTCGACCACTTGTCGCGCCCGGCAGCGGCGTTGGCCGTAACATTCGCCGTGGGGAGCGCGAACCGAGAACAGCTGGTAGCAGCGCTTTCTGCCGCTGCCGCGCACCTGCGCACCCAATTCTTCGGCACCGTGTGATTGCCGCCACTTGGATGATCTAGTATCGCGCCCATGACACGTACTGTTTCTGTCGGAATCGGGGCTATGTCAATCGAGGACGTTGTGGCCGTTGCACGCCACGGCGCCAAGGTCGCGCTCGACCCGGAGGCATTGGAAGAGATCGCCGCCACGCGCACCCGCATCGAGGAGCTGGCGGCGGATCCAACTCCCGTCTACGGCGTCTCCACCGGCTTCGGCGCCCTTGCCCGCCGCCATATCCCGGAGGATCTGCGCGCACAGCTTCAGCGCTCCCTGGTGCGCTCCCACGCCGCCGGTTCCGGCGCCGAGGTGGAAGAGGAAGTTATCCGCGCCCTCATGTTGCTTCGCCTATCCACCCTCTGCACCGGCCGCACGGGCGTGCGCCCCGTCGTGGCCGAGACCTACGCAGCCGTCCTGAACGCCGGCATCACCCCGGTGGTCTACGAGCACGGCTCTCTGGGTTGCTCCGGCGATCTCGCACCTCTCGCGCACTGCGCGCTCGCGCTCCTCGGCGAAGGCGAGTGCCGCGTCCGCGGCGGGGAGATCGTGCCCTCAGGGCAGGCGCTTGCCGACGCAGGCATTGCACCCCTCGTCTTGAAGGAAAAGGAGGGGTTGGCGCTGATCAACGGCACGGACGGCATGCTGGGCATGCTTTGCCTGGCCATCACGGATTTGAAAGAAGCCGCCAAGGTGGCAGACATTGCCGCCGCCATGACGGTGGAGGGGCTCACAGGCACGCTGACCGTGTTCGCAGACGACCTGCAGCAGCTGCGCCCCCACCCCGGACAGGCCGATGCCGCGGCGAACATCCGCACCGTTGCTGCCGGGTCCCCAATTCTCGAGGCCGCCGCCGAAGAATTCAAGGAGAAGCAGGTGCAAGACGCCTACTCGGTGCGCTGCGCACCCCAAGTCGCCGGCGGTTTCCGCGACACCATCGCACACGCGGAACTGGTGGCAAACCGGGAGCTCGCCTCTGCGGTGGACAACCCCGTGGTGGCGTTGGACGGGCGGGTGTCATCGAACGGCAACTTCCACGGCGCGCCGGTTGCATACGCGCTCGACTTTCTGGCCATTGTGGTCGCGGATTTGGCGTCGATAAGCGAAAGGCGGACCGACCGCTTCCTGGACCCGGCGCGCAACCGCGGGCTGAACGCGTTCCTGGCAGAGGATCCAGGCGTGGACTCCGGCCACATGATTGCCCAGTACACCCAGGCCGGCATCGTCGGGGAGCTGAAGCGCAACGCGGTGCCCGCATCCGCAGATTCCATCCCGTCCTCGGCCATGCAAGAAGACCACGTTTCCATGGGCTGGTCCGCAGGGCGCAAACTGCGCCGAAGCATCGACGGGTTGCAGCGCGTGCTGGCGGTGGAGATCCTCACCGCCGCTCGCGCGCTCGACATGCGCGCGGGTGAGCCGGCAACCGGCACTGGTGCCGCTGTTGCCGTACTGCGCCAGCATGTAGCCGGCCCTGGCCCCGACCGTTTCCTCTCCCACGAAATCGAGCAATCCGTGAAGCTGGTCAAGGGCGGGGACTTCGTAGCGGCAGTGGAGGCCGCGGTCGGCGCCCTGCGGTAACCCGGGCACTGCCCTGTCTCGCATCCCAGACAACTCCTGCGATTAGCCCATTGTGACCAGCGGGATTCTCCATAGACTGTCGCCCACACCATAGTTCTGCATCGAGTGTGATTGGAGTCTCATAATGGCTGGCCGGTACCCGAATGGCGATTTCTACGACTTTGAAAGCGAGCTGCCCGCAGAGGAAAAAGAGATCCTCTACCGGGTGCGCGAGTGGGCGCAGGAGAAGGTTCTCCCCATCGCGGTGGACCACTGGAACCGCTCCGAGTTTCCGCATGAGCTGCTGCCGTCCATCAGCGAGCTGAACATCATCAGCCTCGTGCGCGGCCAGGGGCGTTCCCGCCTGCTGGCTGGCCTGGTTACCGCGGAGATCCACCGCGCGGACGGCTCCGTCGGCACCTTCCTCTCGGGCCAGGACGGCCTGTTCACGGGCAGCATCGAGCTGCTCGGCTCGGAGGAGCAGAAGGAGCGTTGGCTCGACGACCTCTACGCCGTACGCAAGACCGGCGTGCTCGCCATCACCGAACCGGAGGCTGGCTCCGACGTCGCCCAGGGCATGCGCACCACCGCCACCAAGGTGGACGGCGGGTGGGTCCTCAACGGCGCCAAACGCTGGATCGGAAACGCCACCTTCTCGGACTACGTCGCCGTCTACGCGCGCGACCCGGAGGATGAGCAGGTCAAGGGCTTTATCGTGGACACCACCGCGGAGGGCTACACCGCCACCCTGATGGAAAACCGCATTGCCATTCGCGCGGTGCAGAACGCCGATATCACGCTCGACAACGTTTTCGTGCCGGACAGCGACAAGCTGGAGGGCGCGAACTCCTTTAAGGACATCAACAAGGTGTTCAAGAGCGCGCGTTCCACGGTGGGCTGGCAAGCAGTGGGCACCCAGATGGGCGCGCTCGACGTGGCGCTGGGTTACGCGGACGAGCGCATCCAGTTCGGCAAGAAGATCTCCTCGTTCCAGCTCAACCAGAACAAGCTCGCTACCATGCAGGGCAACCTGGTCGCCAGCGAGTCCATGATGGCGCAGCTTGCGCGCATGGAGGACCGCGGCTCCGCCAACAACGAGCAGTCCGCACTGGCCAAGGCGTTCACCTCCAAGCTCATGCGTGAATCCGTGGCGCTCGGCCGCGAGATCATGGGCGGCAACGGCCTGATCTCGGATTACCGCATGGCCAAGATCTTCAACGATGCGGAGGCGATCTACTCCTACGAGGGCACCTACGACATCAACCAGCTCATTGTCGGCCGCGCCATCACCGGCGAATCCGCGTTCGTGTAGGAGGCGCAACACCATGAATGCACCGCTTCACGGCATCCGCGTCCTCGACCTCTCCCGCGTGCTCGCCGGCCCCTTCTGCTCCATGATTTTGGCGGATCTCGGCGCCGAAGTCATCAAGGTCGAGTCTCCCTGGGGCGACGATTCGCGCCAGTTCGGACCCTTCGTCGACGGCACCTCCGCGTACTACCGCTTGTTCAACCGCTCGAAGATGGGCATCACGCTCGACTTCAAGCAGGAGGACGACAAGGAGGTGCTGCGCGATCTGGTCCGCCGCTCCGATGTCGTCGTCGAAAACTTCCGCCCGGGCGTGCTGAAGAAGCTGGGCCTGGCACCGGAGGAACTGTTGGAGATCAACCCCCGCCTCGTCGTCACCAGCATCTCCGGCTTCGGCCAAACCAGCTCGCTTGCCAAGGAGCCGGCATACGACCTGGTCGCGCAGGCGATGAGCGGGCTGATGTCCGTCACTGGCTGGCCCACCAGCAAACCCACCCGAGTGGGCATCTCGCTCGGTGACCTGGTTCCGGGCCTCTATGCCGCGCTCGGCACCGTCTCCGCTCTCTACCAGCGCGAAACCACCGGCAAGGGCCAGCACATCGACCTCGCCATGTACGACTCGCTCGTCTCTGTCATGGAGTCCGTGGGCATGCGCGCGCTTTACGACGACGTTCCGCCCACCCGTATCGGCAACGATCACGGCCTCTCCGCCCCGTTTTCCACATACGCGACGAAAGACGGCGACGTGGTCATCGCCATCACCACGAACCGGTTGTTCGAGCGGTTGGCCAACGCGCTGGGGATCCCGGAGTTGGCGACCGACCACCGCTTTGCGGAGCCAGTCGCCCGCTCCGAGAACCGGGTTGCGTTGCGCGAGCTGATTGAGGAGGCACTGAGCACCAAGACACTCTCGGAGACCATCGCACTGTTCGGGGAGCACGGCGTGCCCACCGCCCGCGTGTATGACCTCGATGAGGCGTTGCGCAGCCCGTTCGCGCAGGAGCGCGGCGTGGTAGTCGAAGAATCGGATGGGTTCCGCACCCTCGCGTCCCCGCTCAAGCTGGACGGCATGGATGCCCCGAGGCCCGCCCCGGAGCTGGGACAGCACAACGACAGCATTCAGTCCTGGCTGGGCGAAGACCCGCGCACCACCTGATTTCCGCACAAGGAGCGTCACCATGGAGGACACCATCAACACCCGCCGCGGCGGTAGCACCCGTTGGATCCGGGGCGAAGGCATCGCACCCGTTCCATCACTCCCGGAACCCCACGAGGTAGACAACCCCAATCCCTCGAATAAATGGAGGTTCTTCCTCTACAGCGCCATCGGCTCGTTCGCGTTCTTCGTTCCGTTCACTGTCGGGGAGAAGAACACGATCTTGCTCGACCACATCGTGGGCTGGCTGCAGTCCACGTTCAGCGGGGCCCTTCCGTACATCACCCTGGTCATGATCACGGCTGGGGCACTCTACCAGTTTGTTTCCGGCAAATGGCGCGAAGATATTGCACGAGCCATCTTCGCGTTCCTGTCTGCGCTGGCAGTAGTGCTGTGCGCCATGCTGGTGTTCGGCTTCGGGCCCGCATTCCTCTTCGAAGATCGCCTCGGACCGTTCATTCTGAACAAGCTGGTGATCCCGGTCGGTCTCCTCATCCCGGTGGGTGCCGTCTTCCTCGGCCTCCTCGTGGGTTTCGGACTGATGGAGTTCATCGGCGTGATGGTGCAGCGCTTCATGCGCCCCGTCTACCGCACCCCCGGCAAATCGGCAGTCGACGCAGTGGCATCCTTCCTCGGCTCCTACTCGCTGGGCCTGCTGATCACCAACCGCGTTTACCGCACCGGCGGGTACAGCGCCCGCGAGGCGTCGATCATCGCGGCGGGCTTCTCCACCGCATCGGCGACGTTCATGGTTGTGGTGGCCCGCACGCTCGACCTCATGCACATCTGGGGCGTGTACTTCGCGGTCACGCTCATTGTGTGCTTCCTTGTCACCGTCGTCATCGTCCGCATCCCCCCCTTGAGCACCATTCCGGACGAGTACTACCCCGGCGCAACGCCGCAGCCGGAGGAGCGCGTCGAGGGCAACGTCGTCGCCGCCGCGTGGAAGGAAGCGATGACCTTCCTGGCACAGGCGGATTCGCTTCCCAAGACCATCTGGCGCAACTTCAAGGACGGCATCCTGATGACCATCCAGGTCATCCCGGGGATCATGGCAGTGGGCATTATCGGTTTGGCGCTGGCTTTCTACACACCGGTATTCAAGGTGCTCGGCGTGCTGTTCTACCCGCTGGCGTGGGTGTTGCAGATGCCGGATCCGTGGCTGGCCTCGGAGGCGTTCGCCATCGGACTGTCCGAGCTTTTCCTCCCCGCGACACTGGTGGCGGGCAACGAGTCCGACATCCTGCGCTTCACCGTCGGTGTGGTTTCCATTAGCCAGGTGTTCTTCTTCTCGTCCATGATCCCGGCCGTGCTGGCAACGGATATCCCGCTGAAAATCAGGCACATGGTGATCATCTGGTTCCAGCGCGTGGTGCTCTCCATCCTCCTCACCGTGCCGATCGCGCACTTGATTTTCTAAATCCCAACCCGAGTGAACACCCGTGCACCCGCGCGCAGCGCTCGGGTTTTCACCCCCCCACCCGTCGGTCTCGGATGCGAGACAGACGACGACAAAACACACTTTCTCGACGTTGTGACCGGCGTTACTCTCAAACCGGTAGCACGATTAGGCAACATGAAAGGACACCCTCATGGCAAAGAACTGGTCCGAAGGCGCACGCGAGGTCCGCGCACCCCGCGGCACTGAGCTCACCGCGAAGTCCTGGCAGACTGAGGCGCCGCTGCGCATGCTGCAGAACAACCTGGACCCCGAGGTGGCGGAGCGCCCGGACGATCTGGTGGTCTACGGCGGCACCGGCCGTGCCGCCCGCAGCTGGGAAGCGTTCGACGCAATCGTGGAGACCCTGAAGGACCTCGAGTCCGACGAGACGCTCCTGGTGCAGTCCGGCAAGCCGGTGGGTGTGTGGAAGACCAACGAGTGGGCACCGCGCGTGCTCATCGCCAACTCCAACCTGGTGGGCGACTGGGCGAACTGGGAGCACTTCCGCGAGCTGGAGGATGAGGGCCTGATGATGTACGGCCAGATGACCGCCGGCTCCTGGATCTACATTGCCACCCAGGGCATCCTGCAGGGCACCTTCGAGACCTTCGCGGCCGTGGCCCGCAAGCGTTTCGACGGCACCCTAGCCGGCACCCTGACGCTGACCGGCGGCTGCGGCGGTATGGGCGGCGCACAGCCGCTGTCCGTCACCTTGAACGGCGGCGCCTGCCTGATCGTGGATGTGGATGAGTCCCGCCTCAAGCGCCGCCAGGCAAAGCGCTACCTGGACGAGGTGACCACGGACCTCGAGGAGGCCATCAAGCTGGTCACCGCCGCGAAGGAGGAGAAGCGCCCGCTCTCCGTCGGCCTCGTGGGCAACGCCGCCGAGGTCTTCCCGGAGATGCTGCGCCGCCACCGCGCGGGTGAGCTGACCGTGGACATTGTCACCGACCAGACCTCGGCGCATGACCCGCTGTCTTACCTGCCCACCGAGCACACCGTGGAGGAGTGGCACACCGAGGCGGCCGCGGACCCGGTCACCTTCACCAAGAAGGCCCGCGAGTCCATGGCCGCCCAGGTGCAGGCGATGGTGGAGTTCCAGGACGAGGGCGCGGAGGTGTTCGACTACGGCAACTCCATCCGCGATGAGGCCCGCAAGGCCGGTTACGGCCGCGCGTTCGAGTTCCCGGGCTTCGTGCCCGCCTACATCCGCCCGCTGTTCTGCGAGGGCCTCGGCCCCTTCCGCTGGGTGGCGCTGTCCGGCGACCCGGAGGACATCAAGGTCACCGACCAGGCCATCAAGGAAGCGTTCCCGGACAACGAGCACCTGCACCGCTGGCTGGACGCCGCGGAGGAGTACGTGGAGTTCGAGGGCCTGCCCGCCCGCATCTGCTGGCTGGGCTACGGCGAGCGCGACAAGGCCGGCGTGATCTTCAACAACCTTGTCCGCGAGGGCAAGGTGAAGGCCCCGATCGTGATCGGCCGCGACCACCTCGACTCCGGTTCTGTCGCCTCCCCGTACCGCGAGACGGAGTCCATGCTGGACGGCACGGACGCGGTGGCGGACTGGCCGCTGCTCAACGCCATGACCGCAGTTGCCGGCGGCGCAACCTGGGTGTCCATTCACCACGGCGGCGGCCTGGGCATGGGCCGCTCCATCCACACCGGCCAGGTCACCGTCGCGGACGGCACCGAGATCGCGGAGGCGAAGCTGCGCGCGGTGCTGACCAACGATCCGGGCATGGGCGTGATCCGCCACGTGGACTCCGGCTACACCCGCGCACACGAGGTGGCGGAGGAGCGCGGCGTGCGCATCCCGATGCCGTTCAACGCACGCGACTAACCCCATCCACGCTGGAAAGGACACCATGCGCACCCTTTTCACCGGCATCAGCGAACTCCGCACCGTTTCCGAGCAGGGCACCATCAAGGACGCTTTCTTGCTTATCGACGGTCCCTTGATCCAATCCCTCGGCCCCGCCAGCGAACGGCCCTCCGACGCGGAGGTGGATGAGGTGATTGATCTGGGCGGGCGCGCAGTGCTGCCCGGCTGGGTGGACAGCCACACGCACATGGTGTTCGACGGCAACCGCGCCGAGGAGTTTGAGGCGCGCATGGCGGGCGAGTCCTACGCCGCCGGCGGCATCGCGGTGACCATGGAGGCCACCCGCTCCGCCGGTGAGGAACGCCTGGACCAGCTGGTCCGCGAGCGGATCGCCGCCGGCCACGCCGGAGGCACCACCTGCTTTGAGACGAAGACGGGCTACGGCCTCAACGTCGAGTCCGAGGCGGAAGCCGCCCGCGTGGCCGCACGCCACGTGGACGAGGTGACCTTCCTCGGCGCCCACCTGGTCCCGCCGGGCGCGGACGCGGAGGAGTACGTGGAGCTGGTCATCGGCCCGATGCTGGACGCGGTGAAGGACCACGTGCAGTGGATCGACGTGTTCTGTGAGCGCGGCGCGTTCAACGAGGAGCAGTCACGCCGTGTCCTCGAGGCCGGCAAGGCTGCCGGCCTCGGCGTGCGCGTGCACGGCAACCAGTTGGGCGAGGGCCCGGGCGTCGCCCTTGCCGTAGAGATGGGTGCCGCCAGCGTGGACCACGTGAACTACCTGTCCGAGGAGGATTTCCGGCTTCTGGCGGGCTCGGATACTGTCGCCACGCTTCTGCCCGCGTGCGACCTGTCCACCCGCGAGGAGCTGGCTCCCGGCCGCAAGCTGATCGATGCGGGCGCGACCGTGGCGATCGCTTCCAACCTGAACCCGGGCACCAGCTTCACCAGCAGCATGAACTTCTGCGTCACCACCGCGGTGCTGCAGCAGCGCCTGACGCTGGATGAGGCGATCGAGGCCGCGACCACCGGCGGTGCGAAGGCACTGCGCCGCCACAACGTGGGCGACGGCAAAGATGCTCAGGGGCGCCCGGCGAAGGGCACGCTGGTGCCCGGCGCAGCAGCGGACCTGCACATCTTGGATGCGGAAAACGCCATCAACCTCGCCTACCGCCCCGGCATGCCGATTACGTGGCAGACCTGGGTGGCCGGCGAGAAGGTGTACGGGTAGCGGCAGCGTCACCCCGTTGAATCTACCTAGATTTCTGGGTAGATTTTTCGGCATGAAGACGCTTTCTATCACCGAGGCATCTCGTTCCGGCATTTCGGGCTTGGTTGCGGCTGCCGAATCGGGTGAACCTATCGCGCTGGCGCGCCACGGACGTGTCGTTGCTGAGGTTGTATCTGCGGACCAGATGGCCACTCTCCGGCAAGCCCAGGAGTCTCTGCTTGATGCTGCGCTTGTGATGGCACGCTTTGTTACCGACAGCGGGGAACGAACCGACCTTGACGATGCGCTTGAGATGTTCGGTTTTAGCCGTACCGAGCTTGAGGCGGAACTCGCCGAAGAGATAGCTACCGGCAGGTTATGAGTGAGTTGCCGCCAAGAGCGACTGTCCGTCTAACTGCGGATGCAGTTGCGGATATTCGGCACCTGCAAAAGCGAGATCCGAGTATCTCGCGGCTCATTTTCCGACGGATTCTTTTTCTGGAGAAATCCCCTCATGCAGGCGAACCTCTATTGGGGGCACGGGTGGGCTTCCGGAAGCTCGTGGCAGGCAACCGCCATTACCGGATCATTTGGCGGATTGCTCGCAGCGAGCAACATGATGCGATCATCGAGATAGCGGAAGTGTGGGCTGCTGGCGCTCGGTCGGACGGCGAGATCTACCAAGAGATGCAGAAACGGGTTGAGGCGGTAAAACTGAACGGCGCCCCTGAAACCCGGCCACTCGTCGAGGTAATCGAGGAAATGGGGCAGCTGTACCTCGACATGAGGAGCCACGCCGAGCCCCCACCCCAGTTACCGGAATGGCTCAAACAAGCCCTGAAGGAACAGCTGCAGCTCTCTGCCGCCCAAATAGCAGGATTAACCCAGGAGAAGGCTCAGAAGCTCCTTGCAGAGCACTGGAGCAGGCCTAAATAGTCACCTGGCGGGACTTGATGTTGTCCAAGCTGCTTGCGCTCGTCCGCGTTGAGCTGCGCGTCGGAGGCATACTCCTCTTCGATCGCCTTGTTCAAGGTCACCAGCGCTTCTGCGAAGGACTCGGCCGGCATCTCCGGGTCCAGGTCCCACACGGGCACAACCACACCGTGGGTGCGGAACGCGCCGGCGAACTTGGTGCCCTCGCCCAAGTTCAGCTCGCCGCGTGCGGCAATGCGGGCCAGGGCCGAGAGCATCTGGTTCTCATTCTCCTCCGGGCGCACCCAGCGGATGTGGGCCTTGCCGCCGCCCGGGTTGACCCACCAGACAGAGCCCGGCACATCGGCCTTGACCTGGGTGGACGGCATCACGGCATCGTTCGCGCGGGCAAGTGCCTGACGGACCTCCGCAGGGATCTGCGCACCCTCCGGGAACCACCAAGCGAAGTCGTTGTGCTCGGAGATGGTGAGGTTCGAGTCACCGTCGATAAGCGTGGAAAGCTCCGGCTGCGAGCCATCCGCGACGGTGGAGCCGAGGCTGGAACCCGGCTCAGCGGAAAGCACCCAGTTGAGGGCGTACGCGAGGTCGCGGCCCGGGTTCTGGGAGTGGGAGCCGACCTGGAGGGCCACGAAGCGCTCCCCGCCCTCGTTCTTCGCGCGCACCATTGCCGCGCCGGCGCCCGGCAGGACGGTGACCAGGTTGACCGGGGTGCCCTGCACCTCAACCTGCGCGACTGCGGAGGGGACGAATTCCTGCAGCGCGATGAGGTCCGCCTCCATTGCCAACCCTGCGAACGGGCGCGGGTCCTTCGCGTACGCCTCGCGCTCAGCGGCGCGGGCGGCCAGCTTGGCCTCGCGGCGGGTCATGCCCTCGGGCAGAACGTCCTTGGCCTTTTGCTTCTTCGGTTTCCTAGGAGCCATGCCCTCAGATCGTACCGGTGGCCCGATTGAACGTATCCACCGCCAGGTTGGGCAGATCCGTAGCCAGCACGTCCACCCCGTTGTCCGCGCACCACAGCATCTCGCGCGGAGTGTTCACGGTCCACGTGTACGTTTTCAGCCCGCGGAACCCCAGGAGCTCCGGTTTGGCCTGCAAGTGGCTCAAACCAGGGCCGACGCCGAAGGGGCGCGAGAACATCTGGTTTGTGGGGTTCCACTGCCGCTCGCGGAGGCGGAACAGGTAGTAGGTCTCCAGCTCCGGCGCATGCTCGGTGAAGTACCGCACCGCACTGTGGGAGAACGAAATGACGTGCACGCGCTCCGAATCGCTCAAATGGTTGTAGCGCAGCACGCGCAGCGTCTGCTCATCCACCTCTGGGCCGAAGCGGGTCGGGTGCTTGGTCTCTATATAGATGTGCTTGTCCGGGAAGTCCTGCATGAGCTCCAGCAGCTCCTCCAGGAGCAAGATGTGTTGCGGATCTTCCTCTGTGCCGTTGTTCAGCTTGGCCAGCTCCGCGTAATCCATGCGGGCCACCGTGCCGGTGCCGTTGGTGGTGCGGTTCACCGTGGCGTCATGGAACACCACCAATTTGCCGTCCCGGGTTAGGCGCACGTCGCACTCAATGCCGTGAATGGGCAGCTTCAGTGCCTCTACGAACGCCCGCTGCGTGAGCTCGGGGAACAGGCCGGAAAATCCGCGGTGCGCCACAATCTCAGTCACGCCAGCCAACGTACTCCCGGCCCGCGCTCCCCGCCCGCGTGAGTTCGCGATTTTTGGGACAATGAGCACCATGCTCGACCTCGGCTCCGTCAACCCCCGCACCCTGCTCCGTTTCCTTCCCGGCTCCTTGGATGCAAAGGTGCCGGAGGCGGTGAACGCAGTACGCAACTCCCGGCGCAGCTACCTCCATCAGCCGCGACGGCTTGCTGGCCGCGCCAGTTGCGGCGCTGCAGGTGTTCGCGGACCTGACCCCGGCGCTGCGCCTGCGCGGCCTGCAGCGCCTGCCGCAGAGTTTCCGTGCCGGCGCCATTGGCGCAGAGATTGCCACCTGGGGCGCCGTCTCCCCGTCGCTGCTGCCGCATAAGTGGACCACCACCGCGGCGAACACGGCCGTGCTCCAGGGCATCGGCCACGGTGTGGCCACCGCGGCGGCGCAGGTGATCCGGCCGGGTGCACAGCGCAAAGCAGGTCCGCTGCCCCGCCCGGCGCGCCTAGCCATGACGGGTGTGACGCTGGGCTTCTACGGCTTGGCCATCTGCCGCCGCAGTGACCAGGAGGAGCTGGTGGAGGTAGAGGGCGAGTACTCCGTCTGGGACACCGTAATCGGCCTCGCACTGGGCACCGTGGGCTACGGCGCGGTGCTGGCACTCGGCGAGGTTGTGCAATCCTTCGTAGACGCCATCAACAGCCTGTTTGGCAAGAAGCTGCCGCCGGTGACCTCCTGGCCGCTGGCGATTGCGGTGGGCGGCGGCTTTTTGCTCGTGTTCACAGACCGGCTGGTGATCCGCCAGGTGCTTTCCATGGCGTCGCGCCAGGCTGCGGAGCTGGATCGCGCGTTCATGCGCGGGGCGGACCAGCCGACGGAACCTGAGCGTTCCGGCTCGCCCGAATCCCACGTGGAGTGGAGCGACATGGGCCGCCAGGGTCGCGCCACCGTGGCTGGTGGCCCGCGCAAGGAACACATCGAGCGCGTGCTGGGCGAGGGCACCGAGGCGAAGAACCCCATCCGCATCTTCGTTGGGCTGCACGGCCTTGAGCAGAACGAGTCGCCGAATTATGAGGCGATGGCGGAGGAAGCCATCGCGGAGATGCGCCGCACCGGCGCGTTCGAGCGCTCCCACATCGCCATCATGTCCGGCGCCGGCACCGGCTGGGTGAACGATTTCCACACCTCCGGCCTGGAGTTTGTCACCCGCGGCGATTGCGCGATCGTCTCCATGCAGTACTCGTTCCTCCCGTCCGCGTTCTCTTACGTCGCGGACCACGAATCCCCGGTGCGCTCCTCCCGCGTGCTGGCCCAGGCGATCCGGCGGGAGCTCGCGCGTATCGACGAATCCCAGAGGCCAAAACTCTACGTCGGCGGCGAATCGCTCGGAGCCTACGGCGTGTCCGACATTTTCCAATCCGTCGAGGAGTTCATGCAGGGCGCCTCCGGCGGCGTGTTCACCGGTGTACCCGGGTTTGCGAAGAACCACAGGGAGTTAACCAAACGTCGAGAAGCAGGAAGCCCCCAGCGCCTGCCGCTGGTGGACGGCGGCCGGCACGCGCGCTTTGCTGCCCACCCGGACCACTTGAAGCACGATTACAAGGGCGACGCGTACGCCAACGAGTGGAAGGAGCCGCGCTACCTGTTCGCCCAGCACGCCTCGGACCCGGTGGTGTGGTGGGAGCCCAGCCTGATTTGGAAGGCGCCGGACTGGTTGAAAGAGCCGGGCTCGCGCGGCCAGCTCGCGCCCGAGGCGCAGAAGCTGGACGTGCTGCAGACCCTACGGTGGATGCCGTTGGTGACGTTCTGGCAGGTGGGCGTGGACCAGCTCGCTTCCCAGGAGGTGCCCAGCCCGCACGGCCACAACTACCACGATGAGACGGTGGCGTATTGGAACGCCGTCATCCACGGCGAGGGCGACGGTGCACTGACGGAGGCGCAGCTGCAGCGTGCCTCCGAGTGGATCCACAACGACGCGGTGAAGCTGCGCAAACCCCCGGGCGGCTTCCCGTCCAAGTACGGGTACTAGGGGCGCATGCGTGGCAGCGAAGAAGATCCCCAGCCAAATCACCCGCTACAACCTGTCCCTCTTCGGGGCGTGGGCTGTCACGATTGCGTTCACCGTTATCGCGGTGCGGCGGGACCTGATCCCGTTCTTCAATGCGGACTCTCTGCTGCCCTTCCTTACCGTCTTTTACCTGGTCTTCTGGTCCGCATTTGTCACCATCTTCACCGCCTGGACAGCGCGCGTGATGCGCGGCCGCAGCCTGGCAGAATTGCGGGAGCACGCCAAGGCCGAAGTCAAGGATTCCAAGAAGCGCTGGGTGCGCTGGAGCGGCTTCAAGGGCGCGGCTGGCCTGTCCGTCACCGCGGGAGGCGTGTCCATGATCTTGGCCATCATGCTCACCCGCTTCGACCTCACCCGGGAAAGCCCGCTGTGGCTGCTCCTAGGCGTGTGGACTGCGGCCGTGTCCTGGGAATACATGGTGATGATGTACGCCAGCGACTACATGGAGTTGGACCTGGCGGAGGAGGGCGTGCGCCATTTCCGCTTCCAATACACCGATGACGTGGCGTTCAACGACTATCTCAGCCTCGCCGCATTCACCTCCATCATGGGCTCGATGAGCCCCGCGGAACCGACCACCCGAAAGGGCTGGAACATGGTTCGCTCCAACGCGGTGGTGGCGTTTGTGTTCAACACGCTGGTGATCGCGATCGTGGTCGCCATGATCACCACCGGGCTGCTGGAGTAGCGGGGCCGCTAAATCCCGCAGGCCACGCCCGTGGAGTGGTGCGGGCAGTACCCGTTCGGCACCTTGTGCAAATACTGCTGGTGCTCATCCTCAGCCAGGTAGTAGTCCGCTCCGGCGGCGACTTCGGTCGTGATGGCGCCAAACCCGGCGTCGGCAAGCGAGCGGCCATACTCCTCGATCCACCCGCGGATCTGCGCAGCCTCTTCCTCGGTGTCCGTGTAGAAGGCGGAGCGGTACTGGGTGCCCACGTCGTTGCCCTGGCGGTAGCCCTGCGTGGGGTCGTGCGCCTCCAGCGCGGCGCGCACGATTTCCTTCAGCTCCAGCTTCTCGGGGTTGTACACCACTTCCACCAGCTCCACGTGGTTGGTTTGCCCGCTGCACACCTCGCGGTACGTGGGGTTGGGGGTTACGCCGCCGCCGTAGCCCACGGAGGTGGATTCCACCCCATCCATCTCCCAGTACATTTTCTCCGCGCCCCAGAAGCAACCGATGCCAACCAGCACGCGGCGCTGCTCCGGCAGCCACGGGCCGGTGATCGGTGTGCCCAGCACGGCGTGCGGGCGCGGGTTGGGCAGGATCGGCGTCTCGCGGCCGGGCAGCGCAGCCTCGGCCGGAACCAGTTTCGGTGCAGGTGCAAAGAGGAATCCCATACATCCTTTAACGGTCCTCCAAGCCCCCGTGTTCCAAATTTGTCTACCATGGGGCTCGACCGCTTTTCGACGAAAGGATTTAACCATGGCTGTTTACGAGCTTCCCGAACTCCCCTACGCAAACGACGCACTTGAGCCGCACATCTCCGCCGAGATTATGGAGCTGCACCACACCAAGCACCACGCCAACTACGTGAAGGGCGCAAACGCTGCCCTTGAGGCGCTGGAGGCTGAGCGCAACGGCGAGGCAGACGCAGACAAGATCCGCGCACTGTCCAAGAACCTGGCGTTCAACCTGGGTGGCCACACCAACCACTCCATCTTCTGGAAGAACATGGCACCGAACGCTGGCGGCGCACCGACCGGCGCAATCGCCGAGGCTATTGACCGCGACTTCGGTTCTTTCGAGGGCTTCAAGAAGCAGTTCTCCGCTGTTGCTAACGGCCTGCAGGGCTCCGGCTGGGCTGTTGCTGGCTACGACCACATTGCTGGCCGCCTGATCATCCAGCAGATGACTGACCAGCAGGGCAACATCTCCGTGGACTTCACCCCGGTCCTCATGCTGGACATGTGGGAGCACGCCTTCTACCTCCAGTACAAGAACGTCAAGGCTGACTACGTTGACGCTTGGTGGAATGTTGTGAACTGGGACGATGTGAACGAGCGCTTCTCCAAGGCTTCCGCATAAGCCTGCGCGTTTAGGCGCACCCCAAAAACGTAGTTTCGGGCAGGGCTCTGCCGGAGACTACGTTTTTGGTCGTTTCGGGTCGCGCCGAGGGCTTGGCCCCCTCCCCACCCGAACTCCTTGCGCCTGCGGAGCCCGCGGGCCACCATAGGACGCATGAGGAAGGGCACGCCGGAGTATCGCAGAGCGACAATCGGCATGCTTTTCGCTGGTCTTGCCATCTTCTCTTCCCTCTACGCCACCCAAGCGCTGCTGCCCGTGCTCACGGTGGAGATGGGGATTACGCCGTCGCAGGCCGCGTTCACTGTCTCCGCGGCTACGGGTGCCTTGGCGTTTTGCGTGGTGCCGGCATCGATCCTGTCGGAGAAGTACGGACGCGGCCCGGTGCTCAAAGTCTCCGCGGTCGCCGCAACTGCGGTGGGCTTGTTGCTCCCGCTCACCCAAACCATCGAGCAGATGACGGCGCTGCGCACGCTCCAAGGCGCGTTGATTGCAGGCACCCCCGCCGTGGCCATGACGTGGTTGAGTGAGGAGCTGGACGACAGGGACCTGCCCGGCGCGATGGGCCTCTACATCGCGGGCAACACAATCGGCGGGCTGATGGGCCGCCTCATTCCGGCGTTCATGCTGGAGATTTCCACGTGGCGGTGGGCGCTCGCCGCGGGCACGATAGTCAGCTTCGCGCTTGCCGTGGCCACGATGCTGCTGCTGCCGGAGCAGCGCAATTTCCACCCGAAGGCATCGATCCGCCCGGCTGCGGAGTTCCGCGCCGTGGTGGGGCACCTGAAGAACCCGCGGCTGGTAGGGCTTGCGCTGACCGCGTTCTTGGGCATGGGCGTGTTCGTGTCCATGTACAACTTCTTCGGCTTCCGGGCGGTGAATGACTTCGGGCTCCCGCCGTCGCTGGCTGGCCTGGCATTTGTGATGTACCTGTCCGGCACGTGGTCGAGCGCGCGGGCGGGCACGTTTGTCCGCCGCTTCGGCCGGGGCCGCGTGGTGCTCGCCGGCGCTGTGCTCATGCTGGTGGGCGCGCTCATCGGCGCCAGCGCCAACCTGTGGCTTACCCTTGCTGGCCTGTTGATCTTCACTGCCAGCTTCTTCGCCATGCACTCCACCGCGTCCGGGTGGGTGGGCCAGATCGCTGAGCGTGACCGCGCGGAGGCATCCAGCCTCTACGTGTTCTCCTACTACATGGGATCTTCCATCCTCGGCGCTGCGACCGGCCGGGCGTTCGAGGCGCTGTCCTGGGGTGGCTTTGTCGGCGTGCTGGCCGGCTTGCTGGCGTTGCTCAGCGTGATTGCGGCAGCGTTGGCGCTGGCAGAGAAGCGCCGGTAAATCGGCCGTCGTTAAGCATCAAGCTCCGGGATGCCCGGGGAGCCCGCGGCGAGGAAGTCGCGCACGGCGCGGGTGGCGCGGCAGTCATCCTCGTTGTAGCGCAGGAGCGCGGCGCGGGCAGTGCGGTCGCCTTCGCGGGCGAGGCGACGCAGGGCAATAGAGCCGTCGCCGTCAATCTCCTCGTCGCGCCAGGTAAAACCCACGGCCGGGCCGAGCACCTTGAGCCCGAGTCCGTCGGTGCCCACAAGCTGGCGCTTGGCCAGGGCAAATACGTCCACCCATTCGTCCGAAGCAATGAACGCCTGCACCTCCGCCACCGGCACGGTGCCGAAACGCTTCGCCGAGGTCTTCAGCCAATAGTTCTCTCCGCCGGCGGCGAAGCAGTAGGCGCGGAAAGTCTTGCCCTCCGTGTGCGCCTGGGCGCGGGTTTCCATGAGCCAGGTCCAAAACGCGGTGAAGTTCGCCTCCTCGGCCGCGCCACCAACCTCGGCCCAGGTCACAAACGCCTGGTAGCGCTCCCCGTCGTACGCACCCCACAGGTACGCGCCCTGATCCAGGTAGGCCTCCATATCCACGTCTATCTCCACGTCCGCCCGCGGCACCGCGCTTGCCAGCGCCGCAGCGCCCGGCCGCCGCAGCACCGGGACACCCTCGCGCCACGCGCGTGCGAGCGCGGACGGCTCGCCCAAATCCGCGTCTATGAGAGACTGCACCGTGGGGTAGCCGCGCTCGCGCCACGCATCGCCGGTGCCGCCGGGGAACACCAGCGAAATATCGTCCATCTGCTCCAACCGCGGCCGGCACAGTTCCCAGAACCTGCAGGTGGCGCATTTCTTCAGCCGCTTCGGCTCCGCTGGCACCGGCAGCGCGAGCGCGTCCAACAAGGGCTGGATGTAGCGCGTCACATCGCCCAAGTAGGCGCGCGTGCGGTCTTGGCCGATCAAGCCGCCGCGCCCCGTGGCCGCGTCAATTTGGCGAAGCAGCAACTCCGCGAGCGCCAGCCGGTACCCGTCCTCCGTGTGGTGCCGCGCCTTCGCCCGCACCGTGAGCGGTGTGGACAGCCCGATCCGGTTTGTGGCCACCATCTCCAGCTCCGCGTCCGGGTCCGGGCGGGCTACGCGGTGGTTGGAAATCATCACCGGGACGTACCCGTCACTGGCGCGCACAAGCACATCCACCCGCACCTCTGCGGCGACGCCGGCGACGTCGCCCACCAGCGGGGCGTTGGTGATCAGGTGGGCCCCGCGCCGTATGGCCGCGCGCGTGTCCTCCACCGTCGCCGCAGCAGGATCCAGGTCCATGCGCACGAAGGCTTTGCGGCGCCCATCCCCGACCGCCCGCTTCACCGGCAGCTGCGTAAAGACGATTTGGCGCGCAGCATCCACCTGCGGCTGGCGTGCCAGCGCCTCCGGCAGCGGCGGCACCTCAGGGTGCACGGCGCGCTGGCGCAGCTTGTACCGGCAGCCGACCAGATCTGAGGCGCGCACCGCGATGGGAAGACTGTTGCTTGTCACAATGCCTGCGATGGTACCGGTGCTAAAGAGTAAGCACCGCAGGTAGAGTTGGTGGGCAAGCTTAAACGTACGCAGCATGAACCGGTAGGGAGCACACCCCATGGGAATTTTCGAGTCCATCCGCAAGGCCCGCGCGAAGACCAAGGCAGAGATTAAGGCCGCTGAGGCCCGCGCCCGCAAGCTGGCCAAGGAGGAGGCGAAGGTGGACCTCCGCACTGCCCAGCTGCTGGACAAGGCAGAAAAGCGCCTGATCAAGGAAGAGCAGAAGGCGCTGAAGCGCAAGCGCAAGCACGAGAAGGATCTGGCGAAGGCGCACCTCAAGCGCATCGAGGAATCCGGCCTGACCAAGAAGAAGGCCAAGAACTTTGTGGGCGGCGCGCGCGTGCTGGTTCCGGTGCTGCTGCCGCTGGCGTACAAGGCCTGGACTTCCTACAGCCAGTCCCGCATTGATAACCGTGCCGCCTCCATGGGCCTGACTTCCCAGGACCTGGCACGCCACTCCGGCCGCGGCGCAGAGCTGAAAGCTCGCATCGAGGCGCTGCGCACCAACGTGGAGAATGATCAGTCCCTGCCCACCGGCTTTGGCAACGATGCGCGAGTGCGCCTGGACAACCTGGACCAGGCCGTGCGCAACGCGGAGCACGCCAGCCCGGAGCAGCAGCGTCTGGCCCACAACTCCATTGAGCAGGACCTGACGGACCTCGCGGCAGAGGTCAACGAGAAGCAGCACCCGCACCACTAAGCGGCCGGGCGGCCGTGGCAGCGCCCATCTGGCCCCGCCGCGGCGTCGCCTCCCCGCGGGGGCAGCCTGCGCTGCGCCCGCGCTACAACACCCCCAGCTCGCGCGCCGACGCCACGGCGGAAGTGCGGGAACGCACACCCAGCTTGTCGTAGATGTGCACGAGGTGGCTTTTCACCGTAGCCTCCGAAAGCATGAGCTCCTGACCAATCTCTCTATTCGAGGAGCCCGCCGCGACAAGCTGCAGCACCTCCAGCTCGCGCGGGGTCAGTGAAGAGCGCGGCGTGGCCTCACGCGTGGCCAGCCGGTCGCGCACCATCGGGGACATGGATTGATCCCCGCGCGCGGTGGAACGCACAGCAGCAACCAGCTCCTCCGGCGGCGCGTCCTTGAGCAGGTAACCCACCGCACCGGCTTCGATAGCGCCCAAGATGTCCGCGTCCGTGTCGTAATTCGTCACCACCAGCACCTTCGGCGGGTTCTCCATTGTGGCGTTGATCTCCGCGGTGGCCTGCGCGCCCGTCATCACCCGCGTGCCCTCCACGCCAGGGCCGAAACGCAGATCCATCAGCACCACATCGATGCCGCCGGCCTGGGCTGTGGCGATCGCGCCTTCGGCGGTGGCTACTTCCCCCACCACCAAGATGTCCTCCGCCTGTTCCAACACGGCGCGCAAGCCCAGCCGGACAATCTCATGGTCATCTGCCAACAGCACGCGAATCATGCTTCCCACTGTAGCCCGCTACCCTGCTGCTTCCCGTGGCACCGCCACGCTCAGTGCGGTCGGGCCGCCCGGCGCAGACTCGATGGTCAGCTCTCCGCCCAGTTCCGCCGCGCGGGAGCGCATCGCGTCCAACCCCAGGTGCCCCAGCCCGCTGGGTTTGCCCTCCTGCGCGGCGACGTCGAACCCGATGCCGTTATCCACCACGTCCAGCCGCACACTGTCCGGCTCATAATTCAGGGTGACGCGCACCCGAGAAGCACCGGAGTGCTGCACGGCATTGCTCACCGCGCCCTGCGCAATCCGCAGCAGCCCGGCTTCGGTCCGCATGGGCAGCGTCTCCACCTCCCCGTGCGTCTCCACCTCAATTGCCATGTCCCCCGCCGCCGCGAAATCTTGCGCGATGCGGCCCAGGGCCTCGCTTAACGACGCTTCCCGTAAACCCGCCGGTGTCAACGCCGCGATCATCGCCCTCGTCTCCGCAAGGTTATTGGACGCCGCCCGGCGCGCCGCCTCCATGCGCTTCATCGGGGCCTCCATCTCCCCATCCGAGAGACCCGTGGCTTGCAGATCCCGCTCTGCGGCGTGCAGCAGCATCTGGATGGAGGAGAGGTTCTGCGCCACCGTGTCGTGGATCTCGTGCGCCAGGCGCTCGCGTTCCTGCGCCACACCGGCTTCGCGTTCGGATTCGGCGAGTTGCTCACGGGTTGCCAAGAGTTCGTCGATAAGCGCCTCCCGCTCCTTGCTCACCCTGCCGATGGTGGTGAATGCGTAATTGATGGCCACCACCACAACTGCGGAGAGCGTGGGGCCCATCACGCCGCCGAGCGTGAGGCCGACGGGGATTTGAATGGCGATTGCTGTGGCCAGGCCTGCGGCGACCGCCAGCAACCCGCGCCAGTCATTGAACGCGCGCAGGTAGACAAAGAAGAGGACAAAAACCCAGTACACGGCCACCGGGGAGATGGCCATGTCCGCCACCCAGACCGCGGAAATGGCGAAAAGCCAGATGCCGCGGCCCCACGCACCCCAGCGCGGCATTTCCACCATGCCGTAGAACAGCAGGAACGAAAACGCCGTGACCAGCACGATGTGCAGCAGCGCGGCGTTGAGCGGCATGCGGGCAAGCGCACCGAGGGAGACCACCACCAGGCAGACGGCAAGCACCGTCACGCCGGTGTCCAGCGCTTTGTTGTCGGGGATGTCGGCGGGGTCCCGCTCCAACATCACTAGTCTGGAGCTCATGCGTCTGACACTACCCACCCTCCCCGCACGGTCCGCCGCTGCTGTGTGCGCGGTGCTGCTCACCGCGGGGTTGGTGGGGTGTTCGGAGCCCGTGCTTGACCGCGACGCGGGGCAAACCACCAGCTCCCTGGCACCGCCCCCACCCGGCGATGGCCTCCCCGTAGAGGCGCTGCCCGCGACGGATAGGAACGCACAGGACACGTGCCCCTACCTTGATACCGAGTGGGTGGCGCAAACCAACGGGCAGCGCGTGACTGGCGTGGGGGTGGACGGGCGATTCGACCCGCCTGCCTGCCAGTTCTGGTCCTATACGGATGAGCCGCAGGTGACGGTGGTCGTGCGCCGGATGGCCACGCCGAACGAGGCGATGGCGGTGGTGGACTGGGCCACCCCGATCGCGCACACCGCCCCGGCGGATGAGCCGGAGGGTTGGAACGGCGGGCGTCACGGCGGCGGTGCGGTGCCCGGCCGTATCGGTGCCGCGTACTCCGTGGCCAAGGGCAAAACTGCGGTGACGGTGTTCACCAACCAGGAGGAGTCCGTGAAAGCGCAGCTCATCGCGGAGCAGGTTATCGCTACGCTGGGGCTGTGACTTCCATTCCAGAGATCGCTGTCGCCGCCGTCGTCATGCGCAACGCCCGCGGGGAGGTGCTGTGCGTGCGCAAGGCATCGAGCCCGCGCTTCCAGCTGCCGGGCGGCAAGCCGGAGGCGGGCGAATCCATGGTGGATACCGCGATCCGGGAGACGCGGGAGGAAGTTGGTGTGGAGCTTGACCGTGACCGGTTGAGCTTCCTCGGCCGCTTCAGCGCGGAGGCGTCGAATGAGCCGGGTCACACGGTCACATCCGCAGTGTTCGTGTCCCCCGAGGTGCCGGACGCGCCCGCGCCAGCTGCGGAGATCGCGGAGCTGGCCTGGATCGATCCCACCGATCCCGCAGGGCGCGAGCTCGCGCCGCTTTTGGCCACCCGCATTTTCCCGGCCCTTGCCCCGCGCGAGCTGAACGCCGTGACTGTCTTCGCGGGTGCGCGCGAGGGGACCGACCCGGCGACGAGCGCGCTCGCCCACGCCCTCGGCACGGCGCTGGCGCGGCGGGGCATCACCTTGGTGTACGGCGGGTCCAAGCTGGGGCTGATGGGCCAGGTTGCGCGGGGCGCGCACGAGGGCGGCGGCCCGACCATCGGCGTCCTAACCACGCACTTGGCCAACTACGAGCTGAAATATGACGAGCTGGACAGGCTTGAGCTCGTGGGCACCATGGCGGAGCGCAAAGCGATGATGAGTGAGCTGTGCGACGCATTCATCGCCGTCCCCGGCGGTACCGGCACGCTGGACGAGCTTTTCGACGAATGGACGAGCCAGCAACTAGGCATCCACACCAAACCGATCGGGCTGCTGGGTGCGGAGTTTTGGGCCCCGTTTGTCCAGATGGTGGACCATATGGTGGGGCACGGTTTCATCCGCGCCACGGACCGGGACCACTTGGTGGTTGCTGATGATCCGGACGAGCTGCTGGATCAGCTGTGCGCCTGGGTGCCGCCGGTTCCGCGTTGGGTGTAGCGGCGTAGCTGGCGCTGCTGCACGGGGACGTCGTTACAGGGGTTCCGCTACACCGCGACGTCGTTGTACGGCATCATGGCGGAAATCCAGGGAAACACTACCTCCATGAGCAGGAAGAACAGCGCCACCAAAATGATGAGGGTGAGCAGCCACTTCACTGCCGGTGGGCCGGGGAGCTTGCGCCAGAGATACGCATACATCTCAGTTGACCTCCGTCATCGCTTTCGGCATTTCGCCGCCGCCCGGGCTCTTCGGCAGCACTTCCGTGGCCACCGCGTGGATGATCATGCGCTCCGCGTTGGAGAACTGCGGGTGGCAGGTGGTGAGCGTGATCAGCCGCTCCATGCCCTCCGCAACCTCTCCATCGAGGGTTGCCCGGGGATGGGGTTGACCACATTGATGTCGCTCGGGGTGGTGATGTGCCTGCCCACAATGCCGGCGTAATCCCCCAGCACAATGGCCTGGCGCATGCGTTCCGGCAAGCACGGACCCACGGAGTTCAGACGTTCCTGCGGGTCCAGCGACATCGGCAGCACGCGGTACGTGACCCAGCTGGAACGCGTTTCTACCACAATTGCGTCGCACGTGTTCAGCGCGCCTAAATCATTGAACGGCGCGCCCTTGCCCACGCGGTGGCCGGCCACAGCGAAGTTGCCCGCCTCACCCGGCATCTGGGTATCCGGGTAGCGGCCCGGGCCCGCAAGCAGATCCTGCTCATCCACACCCTCGATGATGGCGAACTGGTAGTCCGAGCCAAAGGTGGGGATGTACATTTTCGCAAACGCGTCACCCAATGCCGGCGCCGGCTGCTCGCGCGGGTTCACCCACTGGTTATCCCACTGCACCTCAAGCTTCTGCTGCGCTTCTTCCTGCATCTTGCCCGACGCGATGTTGGTCCAGAAGGATTCATAGAACGCGAAAAGGAGCAGCAGCGCGCCGATGGTCAGCAGCACCTCACCGACTACTTGGGCAACGGTAATCCGGCGCGGCCCGGGTGCGGCCGCAGCTGCCGCCGGTGTGGCCTGTGGCCCCTGCGGCGGAGTGCCAAGCGGGGCCGTGCGTGCCGGAGTCATGGCCTAACATTAACCCACATGCTGGAGATGCTCGTATACCCGGTGTCAGCCGTGATGAAGTTCTGGCACTGGATTCTCGCGGACGTGCTCTCTGTGCCGGCAGAGCACGCTTGGGTGACCTCCATCATCTTGTTCGTGTTCACCGTGCGCGGTATCATCCTCCCCTTCGCGTGGCAGACGTTCAAGGTCACCCGCTTGAACTTCCTCATGCGCCCGCACTTGGACGAGGTGACCAAGCAGTACGGCACCTCCACCGACCCGGCGGACCTGCGCGCTGAAGAGGACGCGCGCAAGCAGATTCAAAAGGACCACGGCTACAACCCGCTGGCCAGCTGCGTGCCGGCGATGATCCAGATCCCGACGTTCCTGGGCCTCTACCGTGTGCTGCTGTGGATGGCGGTGCCAGATGCGGCAGAGGGTCGCCGCATCGGCGTGCTCACGGACGCGGAGATCGAATCCTTCCGCAGCACCACATTCTTGGGCGTGCCGCTGCCCGCGTACCTCTCCATGACGGAGGAGCAGTTCGAATTCCTGGGCACGAACTTCGACGAGGTTGGCTACCTTGCCATCCGGCTGATCATCATCGCGATCGTCTTCACCTCCATGAACATGCTGATTGCCCAGCTGCGCAGCCGTTCCTGGTTGGAGTGGGGCAGCCCGCTGGCACGTCGCATCTACTACGGCATGTACTGGGTGATCCCGATCGTCGCCGGCAGTTTGCTGCTGGCTGGACTCACCGGCCGCGTGCCCATCGCCCTGCTGATGTACTGGGTGTTCAACAACCTCTTCACCACCACCCAGAACGCGGCGTTCTGGGCAACGATCGTGCGCAAACTGCCCGCCACCGATCTCCACCGCACAGCACAGCGCGAGGCAAAGGGGGAGGTTGACCGGCAGAAGCGGGAGAAGCGGGAGCTTGCCCGTGCTACTCGACGGAAGCGGATGAGCGCGCTGGCCAATCCGTCGTCGCTAAGCAGTGTGCGCCGCGAGCTGCAGGAGGAACGCAAAGAGCGGCGGGCGGCGCGTGCGGCGGAGAAAGCCGAGAAGAAGGCGCTGGATAAAGAGCGCAACGCTGCCCGCAAGGTGATGAACAAGGAGCGGGCGGAGGAACTGGCGGCCGAGCGCAAGGCCAAGAAAGCCGCGAAGGATGCGGAGGCGAAGGGAGAGCCTGCGGAGAGGGCGGGGAAGACGTCAGCCACCGCAACCGGAGCTGCGTCCGCGGGCGGCAGTACGTTGTGGAAGCCGCCGGCTTCGAGCTAGTTCGGGGAGCTCGATCGAGGAGTTAGATGGAGTAATCGGCCGGCGGGGCGCCGAGCGTGCTCTTAGCCAACTGGCGCGCGGTTTCCAGCGGCTCGACGGTCTGGGTGAAACGCGCGCCGGCGAGGCCGCCGTCCAAGAAGATCAGCATCTCATCGGCCTGATCCGCGGAATCGTAGCCATTCTTCTCACTCAGCAGCTCCGTCATGGTGCGGTGCATCCACCGGCGGTGGTTCAAGCTGGTTTCCACGATGCGCCGCTCCGAATCCGTTTCGGGGCGCGGGTACTCGGTCGCCGCGTTGAAGAACGGCGAGCCACGGAAGTTCTTCGCCGGTTCCTCCTCAATAGCCATGTCGAAGAAGGCGAGGATCTTGCTATCCACGTCGTGCACCGCGTTTGCCCGCTCGGTCCAGCGCTCGCGGTACTCCTCATCCATCCGCTCCAGGTAGGCAACTACCAGGTTGTCTTTGGAACCCAACAGCGAATACAGGGAGGCCTTGGCCACGTCTGCCTCGCGGAGGATCCGGTCGATGCCGATGACGCGGATGCCCTCTTCGTTAAAAAGCTTGGTCGCAGCATCAAGGAGGCGCTGCCGCGGGTTCGGCCGATTGCGGCGGCGCGAGCTGGCCTTCTTCTTGTTGGAATCCGAAGTGGTCACACACCCCTCCTAGATAGACAAACCGGTACGTTCATAATACCCATCGCTGTCTTGGGGCTCACGTTTTAACCGGGAGTTCTATTCCTGCGATGCTGGCCAGGCGCTGGCGGCATCCGCCCCCAGGCCGGGTTGATACGCACCGCCATGGCACGAGAAAACCCCAGCCCGTGTGGACTGGGGTTGACGCGTGCGGGGCAGGTTAGCGCCTGCGGGAGGTGAGCATGTTCACGATCCAGAGCAGGATCACCGCGCCCAGCAGGCAGGTGAAGAAGCTAAAGATCCAGTTGCCGCCGGCGACATCTACGCCGAACAGGGAGAGCACCCAGCCGCCGATCAGGCCGCCGATGATACCGACAACAATGTTCAGGCCGATGCCCATCTGCGCATCGCGGTTCTGGATCATGGAGCCAACCCAGCCAGCAAGGCCGCCGATAACAATCCAGCCGAGGAAGCCAAGAGTAGGAGTCATTGTGAAAGTCCCTTCAAAATAATGGTCTGACGGAATAGTCCGCTCATTCGCAGCCCATTATGCCGAACTTTTGTGACCCCGATCATTACGATTGTCCAACGTTTTAAGATTCTGGGCGGACCACCATCATCGGGCACGGCGCGGACTGCAGCAGCGCGCGGGAGGTAGAACCGAGCAGCATGCCCTTGAAGCCGCCGCGACCGTGGGACCCGGTGACCAAGAGCTGCGCACCCTGAGCTGCCTCAGTCAGCGCACGCACCGGCCGGTCGCGGGTGATGATCTTGCGGATCTCCACGCCGGGGTAGGAGGAGCCGAGGTTGGCCAAGTAATCGTCGAGAAGCTGGCCCTTCTCCTCCTGCGCCTGTGCCCAGCGGTCCTCGCTGACGCTGTAGCCAGCACCCGGGGCCTGCAGCTGTGCGTCGATCCAGGTGTGGACGGCGACAAGCTCTGCACCGCGGGCCTGGGCCTCCTCAAACGCCACCTCAGCGGCGCGGCGGGAAACCTCAGAACCGTCAATACCAACCACAACCGGGCCGTACTTGTTCTCTTCGGTGACGGCGTTGTCCTCGCGCACCACCACAACCGGGCAGTTTGCGTGGGAGACCACCGCGCCGGAAACAGAGCCGAGCACCATGCCGGACAGCCCGCCCAAACCGCGCGAGCCCATGACGATCATTCCCGCGTCACGCGACATCTCCAGCAGCATGTCAATCGGCGAGCCTTCCGCAACGGCATGGCCAATCCGCAGGTCGGGCGCGACCTGCAGGGCAATCTCGCGGGCATCATCGATCTTGCGCATGGTCTCGCGCTGCAAATCGTCGAAAAGCTCCTGCGGGGGCACCATGCCCTCCGCGTACAGGAACTGCGGCATGGTGTAGCTGGACGCAAGGCGCAGCGGCACATCCCGCTTCATCGCGGTGTTGGCCGCCCAACGCACAGCATTGTCGGAGGCAGGGCTGCCGTCCACGGCAACTACAACGTCAAAATCCCGAGTCATGTCTGGCCCCTTCAGGGTAGAGAACTGGTTATACCCTGCAGTTTACCCCGGGATGAGCCGCCAGCGCGGGGCGCTACTTCGGAATTTCGATGGGGTGCGCAGCCTCGGCGTTCGCCGGGTACAGCAGCTTGTAGATGAAGGTCAGTGCGTCCAAGAACGTCTTGCCAATGCCCTCGCGGAAGAACGCAAGAACCGGCTCAAGTAGAGCTCCAAGATCCATGGCGGATAATCTACTACACCAATGGCCCGTACCAAGCACCCTCGCACCCCGCTGCCGCCCCGCGGTGGCCTCGGGGCATCGCGTGTTCGCCTCCCCGGGGAGGAGCCGAGCACCGCATTCGACTTCATCGCGCGGGTGATCGCGGAGCAGCGCCACCGCCACCCCGGACAACGCCCAGGCGGTACTGGAACGGTTTGCCCAGGGGCAAGTTGTGCTTATCGACGGCACTCCGCTCGCCCCCTCCTCCATCATCCAGCCCGGTACCGATGTCTTCTTTTACCGCAGGCCGGCGCCCGAAACACCGGTGCCGTACGAAATCGACGTGGTGTACGAGGACGCGGACATCATGGTCGTGGACAAGCCCCCGTTCCTGGCTACAATGCCGCGGGCGGCGCATATCACCGAGACGGCGACGGTTCGTCTTCGACGAGCCACCGGCAATGAGGAACTCACGCCGGCGCACCGGCTGGACCGGATGACATCCGGGCTCCTGCTCCTGACCAAGCGGCGGGAAATCCGCGGCGCTTACCAGGAGCTCTTCGCCGCGCGTGAAGTGCATAAGCGGTACGTCGCCGTAGCTGAGTGGGCGCAGCTCTGCGTGCCGACGACATGGCGCAGCCACATTGACAAGCAGCACGGCGAAATTGCCTCTACGGTGATCGAGAACGCCGAGCCGAATGCGGAAACGATTGTGCGCTCAGTGGAGCGCCTGGCACCCGAGCGGGAAACCGAGTTCCAGCGGGTGCATGGCGTCGGTGTACCGCTGGGCGCGTATCTGCTTGAGCCAGTGACCGGCCGCACGCATCAGCTGCGTGTGCATATGTGCGACGCGGGCTTCCCAATCTTGGGTGATCCGGTGTACCCCGTCGTGCGGGGGTTCGGCGACGAGGATTTCTCCGTACCTATGCGGTTGAAGTCTGTCGAACTTGCGTTCATTGATCCACTGAGCGGAGCTGAGCGTAAGTTTCGTTCGGCAACGCGGTACTAGAGTGCACCTTCACGTGTCGCGATGTGCATCGGGTGCCGCAGACACTAAAGCCCGGCTCCGAGCGTTGTTTCTCGCTCAGAGCCGGGCTCTTGTTTTTGAGTTGTTGGGTCGGCGGTAACCTACTCTCCCACACCCTCCCGGGTGCAGTACCATCGGCGCGGGCGGGCTTAGCTTCCGGGTTCGGAATGGGTCCGGGCGTTTCCCCGCCGCTATCACCACCGACACATTCATTTCGGGGTTAGCAACATTGGTTGATGTGGAGTTGTCTGGCCCCGCACACTCGGGTGGTGTGTGGTGTGTCAGATACTGGTGAGTGGACGCGTGCACACCTGTGTTGGTGTGTGTTTGCAGGACACCAAACCGTGACCCGTGGGTGTTGGTTGGTGGTGGTTGTTTGTTGTTGGTGTATTAGTACCGGTCGCCTCCGCACATTGCTGTGTGTCCAGTTCCGGCCTATCAACCCAGTAGTCTGCTGGGAACCTCAAAAGAAACCTCATCTTAAAACAGGCTTCCCGCTTAGATGCTTTCAGCGGTTATCCCTCCCGTACGTAGCTAACCAGCGATGCTCCTGGCGGAACAACTGGCACACCAGAGGTACGTCCGTCCCGGTCCTCTCGTACTAGGGACAGCCTTCTGCAAGTTTCAACGCGCGCGGCGGATAGAGACCGAACTGTCTCACGACGTTCTGAACCCAGCTCGCGTGCCGCTTTAATGGGCGAACAGCCCAACCCTTGGGACCTACTCCAGCCCCAGGATGCGACGAGCCGACATCGAGGTGCCAAACCATCCCGTCGATATGGACTCTTGGGGAAGATCAGCCTGTTATCCCCGGGGTACCTTTTATCCGTTGAGCGACACCACATCCACAAGTAGGTGCCGGATCACTAGTCCCGACTTTCGTCCCTGCTCGACTTGTAAGTCTCGCAGTCAAGCTCCCTTGTGCACTTACACTCTAAACACCTGATTGCCAACCAGGCTGAGGGAACCTTTGGGCGCCTCCGTTACATTTTGGGAGGCAACCGCCCCAGTTAAACTACCCACCAGGCACTGTCCCCAACCCAGATCATGGGCCAAGGTTAAGGTATCCACTACGGTCAGAGTGGTATTTCAACAACGACTCCACACCAACTGGCGTTGATGCATCAACGTCTCCCACCTATCCTACACAAACCGCACCGAACACCAATACCAAGCTATAGTGAAGGTCCCGGGGTCTTTTCGTCCTGCCGCGCGAAACGAGCATCTTTACTCGTACTGCAATTTCACCGGGCCTGTGGTTGAGACAGCAGGGGAGTCGTTACGCCATTCGTGCAGGTCGGAACTTACCCGACAAGGAATTTCGCTACCTTAGGATGGTTATAGTTACCACCGCCGTTTACTGGGGCTTAAATTCTCCGCTTCGGTATCACTACCTAACAGGTCCTCTTAACCTTCCAGCACCGGGCAGGCGTCAGTCCGTATACATCAACTTAATCGTCTTCGCACGGACCTGTGTTTTTGATAAACAGTCGCTCCCCTCTCTTCTCTGCGACCACCACCAGCTCAACCACGCAAGATGGCATCACCGGGTGTGGTCCCCCTTCTCCCGAAGTTACGGGGGCATTTTGCCGAGTTCCTTAACCACAGTTCACCCGACCGCCTTAGTATGCTCTACCTGACTACCTGTGTCGGTTTCGGGTACGGGCCGTACATGCACATCGCTAGAGGCTTTTCTCGACAGCACAGGATCACCACCATCACCCAATTGGGCTACGCATCACGCCTCACACCTAGTGACGCCCGCATTTAACAAGGCGTCGTGCTACACGCTTGCACCAGAATCCAATAACTGGCGCGGCTACCACTCTGCGTCACCCCATCACTTACCTACCACAGATCAGGCCCCACGCATCACCACACAGTAGAAGTCAAAGACGTCTTGCCGTGTGGTTCAGGGTGGTTAGTATCACCGCTTCAGCATTTGGCGCGCATACACGGGTACGGGAATATCAACCCGTTGACCATCGACTACGCCTGTCGGCCTCGCCTTAGGACCCGACTCACCCTGGGAAGACGAACTTGACCCAGGAACCCTTAGTCATTCGGCGGATACGATTCTCACGTATCTCTCGTTACTCATGCCTGCATTCTCACTCGCATGCAGTCCACCGCCCCTTACGATACGGCTTCACCCCACACACACGACGCTCCCCTACCCAAGACAATGTCTTGCCGCGGTTTCGGCGGTGTACTTGAGCCCCACTACATTGTCGGCGCAAAACCACTCGACCAGTGAGCTATTACGCACTCTTTCAAGGATGGCTGCTTCTAAGCCAACCTCCTGGCTGTCTTCGCGATCCCACATCCTTTTCCACTTAGTACACCCTTAGGGGCCTTAACCGGCGATCTGGGCTGTTTCCCTCTCGACTATGAAGCTTATCCCCCACAGTCTCACTGCTATGCACCACTTACACCGGCATTCGGAGTTTGGCTGACATTGCTAAGATGATAGTCCCGCTCAACCAACCAGTAGCTCTACCTCCGGCAAGCTCACATAACGCTGCACCTAAATGCATTTCGGGGAGAACCAGCTATCACGGAGTTTGATTGGCCTTTCACCCCTACCCACAACTCATCCCCTCAGTTTTCAACCTAAGTGGGTTCGCGCCTCCACAACCTCTTACAGCTGCTTCACACTGGCCATGGGTAGATCACCCCGCTTCGGGTCCAGGACATGCCACTAAAAACACCCATTTCGGATTCGCTTTCGCTACGACTACCCCACACACGGGTTAACCTCGCGACATGCCGCTGACTCGCAGGCTCATTCTTCAAAAGGCACGCCATCACACACTGAGGTGCTCTGACGGATTGTAAGCGCACGGTTTCAGGAACTCTTTCACTCCCCTCCCGGGGTACTTTTCACCATTCCCTCACGGTACTTAATCCACTATCGGTCACACTGAGTATTTAGGCTTACCGGGTGGTCCCGGCAGATTCACAGCAGATTCCACGAGCCCGCTGCTACTCGGGGAAATACGACACAACCAGCACATGCATATACGCGTACGGGACTCATCACCCACTCCGGTGCACCATCCCAGGCACTTCCGCTCACACACGCACACAAGTCGGCACAGTTGGCAGACTGCACACAGCCGCACCCCACAACCCCACACACGCAACCCCTGCCAGGTATCACACGCACATGGTTTAGCCTCATCCGCTATCGCTCGCCACTACACACGGAATCACAAATTGTTTTCTTCTCCTACGGGTACTGAGATGTTTCACTTCCCCGCGTCAACCCCCACACAGGCTATGCATTCACCTGCAGGTAACACCACACAACTGGTGCTGGGTTTCCCCATTCGGACATCCTCGGATCAACGCTTAGTTGGCAACTCCCCGAGGCATAACGCAGCCTCACACGTCCTTCATCGGCTCAGCATGCCAAGGCATCCACCGTACGCCCTTACATAAAAACAACACACTAAGAACAAACACACAAAAAAAACAGAAAAAACAACAACACCCAAAAAGTGTTGTCAGATGCTCGCGTCCACTCTCCAGTTCTCACACACCACACCCACACACCACACCACCCACCAAACGTAAGCAGCGCGAACCATGCAGGCCACAGAAACAACACAACACTGTGCTGCCCCAGACACCCAACAGCATGCCAACACACACAACACTTTGTTCGCGGACCCCCACCAAACGGCGGGGAAAAGGTTGCACACCCAGCACCACACCCATGAGCCGGGCATCTAACCCAGCCGGTGCATGTCCACCTGGAAATTTTCAAACAAACACGGCGGCAGCCGCACACACGGCGACTCAACCACCAACCACACAGGCATCAAACACTGCTCAACAAACACTGTTCGACACACTGTGCGGCACCCGCAACTGCGGGTACAAAAACATAAAGCTCCTTAGAAAGGAGGTGATCCAGCCGCACCTTCCGGTACGGCTACCTTGTTACGACTTCGTCCCAATCGCCGATCCCACCTTCGACAGCTCCCCACAAACGTTTGGGCCACTGGCTTCGGGTGTTACCAACTTTCATGACGTGACGGGCGGTGTGTACAAGGCCCGGGAACGTATTCACCGCAGCGTTGCTGATCTGCGATTACTAGCGACTCCGACTTCATGGGGTCGAGTTGCAGACCCCAATCCGAACTACGACCGGCTTTCAGCGATTCGCACCCCCTCACAGGGAAGCTGCGCGTTGTACCGACCATTGTAGCATGTGTGAAGCCCTGGACATAAGGGGCATGATGATTTGACGTCATCCCCACCTTCCTCCGAGTTAACCCCGGCAGTCTCTCATGAGTCCCCGACCAAACCGCTGGCAACATAAGACAAGGGTTGCGCTCGTTGCGGGACTTAACCCAACATCTCACGACACGAGCTGACGACAACCATGCACCACCTGTACACCAACCACAAGGGAAAGACTATCTCTAGCCCGATCTGGTGTATGTCAAGCCCAGGTAAGGTTCTTCGCGTTGCATCGAATTAATCCACATGCTCCGCCGCTTGTGCGGGCCCCCGTCAATTCCTTTGAGTTTTAGCCTTGCGGCCGTACTCCCCAGGCGGGGCGCTTAATGCGTTAGCTACGGCACGAACCCCGTGGAAGGGACTCACACCTAGCGCCCACCGTTTACGGCATGGACTACCAGGGTATCTAATCCTGTTCGCTCCCCATGCTTTCGCTCCTCAGCGTCAGTTACTGCCCAGAGACCTGCCTTCGCCATCGGTGTTCCTCCTGATATCTGCGCATTTCACCGCTACACCAGGAATTCCAGTCTCCCCTACAGCACTCAAGTTATGCCCGTATCGCCTGCAACCCCACAGTTAAGCTGCGGTATTCCACAAACGACGCGACAAACCACCTACGAGCTCTTTACGCCCAGTAATTCCGGACAACGCTCGCACCCTACGTATTACCGCGGCTGCTGGCACGTAGTTAGCCGGTGCTTCTTCTCCAAGTACCGTCCAAAATTCGTCCTTGGCGAAAGGAGTTTACAACCCGAAGGCCGTCATCCCCCACGCGGCGTCGCTGCATCAGGCTTGCGCCCATTGTGCAATATTCCCCACTGCTGCCTCCCGTAGGAGTCTGGGCCGTATCTCAGTCCCAATGTGGCCGTACACCCTCTCAGGCCGGCTACCCGTCGACGCCTTGGTAGGCCATTACCCCACCAACAAGCTGATAGGCCGCGAGCTCATCCCACACCAAAAAATCTTTCCACCACCGACACTAAACGATGGTCCTATCCGGTATTAGACCCAGTTTCCCAGGCTTATCCCAAAGTGCAGGGCAGATCACCCACGTGTTACTCACCCGTTCGCCACTCGAGTACCCCCGAAAGGGCCTTTCCGTTCGACTTGCATGTGTTAAGCACGCCGCCAGCGTTCATCCTGAGCCAGGATCAAACTCTCCACAAAAAACACTCCGAAATAGAGTGTCAAGTTTCGTCAAGAAACAGGCCGTGAAAAGCCCAATACCCAACCAAAACAAACCACCCCACACCAACCGGTGCAGAACTGGCTTACAAAAAATGTTTTCCTAAAATTACTGCAAACACGGCTGGCCCCACATCCGACGAGGAAAAACTTGGGGCCAACCAAAAACTTTGCAAAAAACGTCAGTGAACCAATCATGGCCCAACCGATCAACCACGCCCCCATCAAAGGATTCAGAACGCAGCCACCAGCACACACCAACCACACACCCCGCAAAACACGGAACCATGCAGCCAACATGTGTCACAGGCACACAACCAACCCACAAACAAAAATGCATTGGCACACTATCGAGTTCTCAAACAACACACGCACACCCCAACACATCCGAACCAAATCAGAGCGCTGTAAGTAGCTTTCGTATTTCCGTCAGCGGTAGTTTTCCTAACCGCTCACACACCAGACCATGATCACCATGTCGTCTCGGCGGGGCGTTGTCGGTCGCGCTGACTCGAACTAAGTTACACACCCCACCACAACAACACAAACCCCCAGCATATGGACGGTTTTAGGAAGCGTCGTAAAGCTAACTAAGCCCGGGCGCGGTGTCCTTGTGGGAGATGTTGCCGCGGCCGCTGACGTAGCGCCACAACAGCACTGCGGCGATGAGCAACGCCAGACCGCCCTGGATGCCGCCGATGACGGCAAGCTCGCTGGCTGCCATCGGGTCATGCATGTCCATGGGGTAGCGGAGCGGGATCCAGAATGCGAGGGGTCCCACAAACATGAGGCCGTCCCAGCTTGCGGAACCCGCTATCGCAAGCATGCACGCTGCGATGCCCATGAGTGCGGCAAAGAGGATCGCGGCGATCGGGTCACCGTTGGTGGGCACCGCGAGACCGACCAGCGCAGCGGCAGCGATCCCGGTCACGGCGTAGATTGCGCTCACGGCTAGAACGTTGCCCGTTGCCGTTGCCAGCCACTGCTTCCGGGTCAGGCCGAGGCTCTGCCACGTGCCGGCACGCAGCTCTTCACCACTAGCAACACGAACCCATAAGACAAGGGTGGGCAAGGTGACAAGCATCGCGCGGAGGTAGCCGATGCTAATGAAGCTGGACAGCGGCAAGAGTGCGCCGGTGAGCAGGCCCACTACCGCAGCCAATACAAGGTTGCGACGCCAGAACAGGGCGAACGTGGAATCCCATTGCCGTGCGCGCCCCTTACCTTCGTCTGTCTGCACCTCGGCTGGCGTGTCGTTGGGCATGGCGACGAAGAAGCAGATTGTGCCCACCGCTGCGGCGATCAATGCGCCGACTAGCCCGATCCAGTTCGGGTTGAACGCAAGGCACGTCGCCGCGGGGATGAGGGCCGCCGGGACTGCCGCGGAGGCGATCACCCGCGAGGCACGCGCCCTGTTGAAGCCGAGTGCCTGGAGGATCCCCGGTTCCGGAAACAGCGCCATAAAGATCACGGGCACCGTAACCAGCGTCGATGCCGCGGATATCCACGGGCTGAGCATTGGGCCAGCGAGCATGAAGAGGACACCGAAGATGATCAGCGGCGCCCAGCGCCACGCCGGGCCGGCCTTGAATTGGTGCCAGAAGAAGTTGCCTTCGAGGTGGGTCATGTTAGGACACCTCCAGGTATGCCTCGATGAGATCGTCGAGCCCGGCCGGGCGCACACGTGCCGCGCCGCCAAGCGCGTTGTCGCGGGTGGAGCTGGGCCCCTCTGCCAAAGCGGCGGGGATGAGGGCGTGGGCGCCGGCAGGGGAACGTCGATAAGCAAGAGCCCCCTCGAACTCCGGGAAGGAGCCGGAAGCGACCGCGAAGTTGTCCGCATCCTCGGCTGCGATATGGCGGGCGATGCGGCCGTCGCGCCCCAGGATGAGCGCGGTGTCCAGGATCTTCGCCGCGTCCTCGATGTGGTGCGTGGCCATGATCACGGTGCGGCCGGAATCGTTTAAGCCCAGCAGGTGGCGGTAGAACACCTGGGTGTTGTGGGTGTCCAGGCCAACATAGGGCTCGTCGAGCAGCGTGAGCTCCGCGCCCGACGCTAGGCCGATAATGATCGCCGCCATTGCGCGCTGGCCGCGCGACAGCGAGCCATACCTCGTGCCCATCGCGCCGTCCAACGTGAAATCCGCTGCCAGCTGGTCCGCGAAAGCTTGGTCCCAGCGCGGGTAACGCATCGCCGCGGCGGCGAGGATGTTCCTCAACGTCCAGCTTCCGGGGTAGGCGGTATCCACGCCGGTCAGCGCGGTGCGGTCCATGGTCGCGGCGTTATCGAACGGGGCCTCACCGAACACGCGCACCTCTCCGGCCGAGGGCTTGAGCTGGCCGGCGAGGATGTTGAGCAGGGTGGATTTACCCACGCCGTTGCGCCCCAGCAAACCGTGGATGCCACCCGGCGCGAGGTCCAGGTCAACGCCCGCGAGCACCGCCTTCTTGCCAAAGCTGCGCTGCAGGCCGCCGGTGGAAATGATCTGGTTCATTGGTACATGCCTCTGCTTTCTCCGACGCGGTCGATGAGGGTGTGCAAATCTTCGCGGGTGTAGCCCAGGTGAAGCGCTTCGTCGATGAGCGGGGCGATGTAGGTGCCGGCAAATGCTTCTCGACGGTTGCCAAGAATCCGCGCCCTCGCCCCCTCCGTGACAAACATCCCCAGGCCGCGACGCTTTTCCAGCACCCCGGCCTCCACCAGAAGGCTCAAGCCTTTTCGCGCGGTAGCCGGGTTGATCTCGTGGAACTCCGCGAGTTGGTTGGTTGATGGGGCCTGTTGGCCGGGTTCCAGCGCGCCGTCCACAATCAGGTCTTCTATCAACCTTGCGATCTGGACAAAGAGCGGCTCTGCCTCCGGATTCACGGCTCCCTCCTCCCGGTTAGTCCATTGGTTAGTTACTGCAGTAACTAACTATCTAACAAGATTTGGGGTGTCGGCGCAAGGGGGAAATTCCGTACACTGGTGCCATCTAGACCCTCTCGGGGGCGAAGAAACGAAATTTAGCAACGAAAAGAATCGGAATTTAGGAGCCATGCTTGAACGCACAGTGGTGTACGTGGACACGTCGTACCTCCTCGCGAGCTTTTACAACTCGTGGGAAATCGGCGCCCGCGCACAGTTAGAAATTGACCTCCCCGAGGTGGTAGCCACCCTGGGGAACATGATTACCCAGCAACTCAACCAACCAGTCCACCGCCAGTTTTGGTATGACGGCATCCCCGACTCCGGCCCCCACCGCTTCCAGCGCGCGCTCCGCGCATGCGCCGGTGTGCAGCTGCGCACCGGCCAGCTGATTGAGTGGGGCGAGCGCCGCACGCAAAAGGGCGTGGACACCCGACTGGTCGCGGACCTGGTGCTCAATGCCACCCGCGGCCAGTTCAGCGACTTCGTCCTCGTCTCCGGTGACGCGGACATGATCCCCGGCGTGCAAGAGGCGGCAGACATGGGCGTGCGCGTCCACCTCTACGGCTTCGGCTGGGACTCCATGTCCTCCGCCCTGCGCCACGCCTGCGATACGACGACGATCATTGACCCCCGTGAGGACTTCGCTGAAGCCATGCAGCTGCAGGTCCTGGAAGGTCCGCTCCCGCCGACGATCCGGGAGCGCCCGCTTTCGGATGCCGAGCCAGTGGACCAGGACCAAGGCCCTACCTCCGTACCCGGCTTCGGGCCGGAGCCGCTGCGCGCGCCTCACGACGACGGCGAGGACGAACCCGCAGGCTCGGACGCGCACGATGCCGGCGAAGACGACGGCGGCACCGGATTCCAGCAGCTCGACGGGCTGGAGCACCTGAAGGTGTTCGGAGCGCGATCGCAACAGCGCGGTGCTGAAGCTGAGGCTCAGAAGGAAGATACGGAGGCCCAGGTTCAGAAGGAGGAGGCGGAGGCCCAGAAGGAGGAGGCTGCCAAGGGGGCGGCTGGCAAGGGGGCGTCGGCAAGCGAAGAAAGCCCCACACCGGCCCGGCCATCCCCGGCGATCGTGGCGGAGGCGGCGCGGCGCCAAAGCGAGGCCCAGGCTGCCGAGGAGAAAGAAGACAGCGGCGAGGCTCCGGTGACGGGCACGCTGCGTTCCTCTCAGCGCACGCATCCGCCGGCCGAGCCGGAGACTGATGAACCGTCCGAGGCCCAGGTTGAGGCAAACAATGAGGCCAACCAGCCCGGCAACCAGACCCTGACCAACCCCGATAAGGCGGATGTGCCCAAGCCGGGTCCGAAGCCAGCGCCGAAGCCGTCGATGATGGCGCCGCGCCGCAAGCTTCGCTCCCGCTACGTGCCGCTGCCGGAGGAGGTGTGGTCCTCCGCCGGATTCCAAACGCCCTACGACGTTGGACAGCAATACGCCACCTGGTGGTACGAAAACGCGGCAACCTCCGAGCAGCGCGACAAGGCCCACATGCTCTCCGGCGGTGGCTTGCCGCCAGAGATTGACCGCCCGCTGCTGCAATTCGCGTGCGAGACGCTGCACGAGTACACGCTGTCGGAGGCGCAGCGCGTGAACCTGCGCGACGGGTTTCACTCCGGCATCCGCGGCGTGTTGATCAACATCCACCGCGGGTAGGTAGTGCGGCTGGCGGGGGTTGGAGCGCTGAGGCCTACAGGGGTGTAGGCCTCAGCATTTTTTCGCCTTGGGGCCTACCGGAAAAGCCCTGGTCACGTGTGACTAGTGTGACTCGCCTGCCTTGAGGCCTACAGCCCTGTAGGCCTCAGCAAGCAGTGCACTAAAAAACGGGGCCGGCGTGGACCACCCCAGTCCACAACCGACCCCGCAGCAGCACATCGCGCTAGAAACTAGCGTTGGCCGGCCTCCTCAGCATCCGCGTCCTCAACGATCTCGGCATCCTCGGCCAGGTACGCCTCTGCGTCAGCGAGAATGTCGTCGTTGCTCGCGCCGGCGTTGGAGGCACCCGCGCCACCCGCAGCACCAGCACCAGCTGCCGCAGCACCAGCACCCTGACCCTGCTGCTCACCGGCCGGAGCCTCGATCGCCTCGGCATTCTGCGCGCCAGCACCGGAGCCGGCCTCCAGCTCGCCAGCCATGGAGGCACGGATCTCGTCGAGACGGGAAGAAGCTGCAACGTCGGTGCCTGCGGCCTCGATCTCAGCCATGCGGTCCGTCATGGAGTTCTTCGCAAGCTCCTGCGCACCCAGGGCATCTGCGTAGCGGCGCTCGATCTTGTCGCGGACACTATCCAGCGTCGGCACATTGTCGTTCCCGCCGAACTGGTTGATGGTGTCCATCGTGCGGGTGGTCTGCTCCTGCATCTTGGCCTGGTTGAGCTGGGACTCCAGCTGGGAAACCTGCTGCAGCTGCTCCTGCAGACGGGCCTCGGACTGCTGCTGCTGAGCCTGAGCTTCGCGCGCGGCGTGGTCGGCAGCTGCGTGGGCTTCCTTGGTCTGAGCCAGTTCGTTCTCCACGGACACCAGCTGGGAAGCCAGCACCTCAGCGGTGGCGTTGTACTGCTGCGCCTTCTCCGCATCGCCCGCGGCGGTAGCCTTGTCCGCCGCCTGGAGGGCGGTGCGGGTCTTCGCCTGCAGGTCCGCCTGGGACTTAATCAGGCGCTCCAGCTTCATTTCCAGCTGGTTGCGGTTGCCAATGATCTGGGCTGCGTGCTGGGAAATCTCCTGGTGGTTCTTCTTCGCCTGCGCGACAGCCTGCTGGATCTGCACCCGCGGATCCGCGTTCTGGTCAATCTTGGAATCGAAAGACTGCATGAGGTAGTTCCAGCCCTTGGAGAACGGGTTCGCCATAATCGTCACCTTTCCGTTGCGGGCGCGGAACATACCCCGCGCACCCATGTTTATTGCGGTACTGCCCAAGTGTACGCAGGATCGCAGGGCGCGAGCTGGGCAAAGAAAAAAGGCACCGGGTCGCGCGACCCAGCACCTATCACCAAAAACGCAGACGCTTTAGCGCTGCTCACCCTCGCCGAACGGGTTCTCATCGTCGAAGGAATCGTCCGCGAAAGTGTCCTCAGCGTCCGCCATCTGCGCCTGCTGCTCAGCCAGCTGGCGGTGGACCTCTTCCATGTCCAAGTCCTTGACCTGGCCAATCAGGTCGTCGAACGCGGCCGGGGGAAGTGCGCCCGCGTTGCGGAAGACCAAGATGCCGTCACGGAACGCCATCAGCGTCGGAATCGCCTGGATTTCCAGCGCAGCGGCAAGCTGCTGGTTCGCCTCGGTGTCCAGCTTGGCAAAGGTCACGTCCGTGTGCTTCTCGGACGCAGCCTCATACGTCGGGGCGAACTGGCGGCACGGGCCGCACCAGGATGCCCAGGCGTCGACGAAAACAATGCCGTCCTGCGTAACCGTCTGCTCAAAAGTGTCTTCAGTGACGTCAATCGCCTGGATTTCCAGCGCAGCGGCAAGCTGCTGGTTCGCCTCGGTGTCCAGCTTGGCAAAGGTCACGTCCGTGTGCTTCTCGGACGCAGCCTCATACGTCGGGGCGAACTGGCGGCACGGGCCGCACCAGGATGCCCAGGCGTCGACGAAAACAATGCCGTCCTGCGTAACCGTCTGCTCAAAAGTGTCTTCAGTGACGTCAATCGTGCTCATCTCTAACTCCTTAATTCGCGTTTGTCAGGCAGTGCTTTCAACCGTACCAGCGCCGCGGTGATTCCCTCCGCCCTCAAATCCGCACGTGGTAGCGCTGAATCGGGCTGGGGGTCTAGGGTGGGGCACACCAAGGCGGGCGCATTCAGGGCCCCGCTTTTCGACGAATGGAGGAATACCAATGGCTACCCAAGAGTTCACAGTAAGTGGAATGACCTGCGGCCACTGCGAGATGAGCGTGAAGGAAGAGATCGGCGAGATCTCCGGCGTCACTGCTGTTACCGCAGACCACGCAACGGGCAAGGTCACCGTCACCGGTGAAGGCTTCACCCAGGAAGACGTTGCCAACGCCGTTGCGGAGGCCGGCTACACGCTGGTCTAGGCCCCACAATGCGCCCGGGACGCGTGCCCCGGGCAGAAAAGAAAAGAGTTGATAGCCCGCATGACTGCGCCAGAGACCCCCACGGCCCTCCAACACATTGAACTTGGCGTGACCGGCATGACGTGTACGTCCTGCTCGTCCCGCGTGCAGCGCAAGTTGAACAAGAAGGACGGCGTGGAGGCCACGGTGAACTTCTCCACGGAAACCGCCACGGTGGACTTTGACCCCGAGAAGGCGACGGCGGAGGAGCTCATCGACATTGTGCGCGGTGCGGGCTACGACGCATTTCAGCTCTCCGGCGATTCCGCTGGCCCGGCTGCAGATGGGGGTGGATCGGATGGGTCCGAGCAGGCGTCGATAAGCAATGCCCGCGAAGCGGAAGCCGAGCGCCTGAAGCGGACGACGATTTGGGCGGCGCTGATCTCCCTGCCGGTGATGCTGGTGTCCATGATCCCGGCGTGGCAGTTCACGTACTGGCAGTGGGCGGCGTTCGCGGCGACAACCCTGGTGTATTTCTCTGCCGGCTCCGTGTTTCACAAGGCTGCGCTGACCAACCTGCGTCACGGCAGCTTCACCATGGACACGCTGATTTCGCTGGGCACGACGGCGGCGTATGCCTGGTCTATCTACGCGCTGTTCTTCGGCAGCGCGGGCGAGACCGGCATGACCATGGAGATGAGCCTGAACCCGGCGCACGCCAGTATGGATGAGATTTATCTCGAGTCCGTGTGTGTGGTGATCACGTTCCTGCTGCTGGGCAGGTGGTTTGAAACCAAGGCGAAGGGGCAGAGCTCCGAGGCGCTGCGCGAACTGCTGGATATGGGCGCGAAGGACGCGGCGGTGCTGCGCGACGGCAAGGAGGTCCGCGTCCCCATTTCGCAGGTCGCGGTGGGCGACCGTATCGTGGTGCGCCCGGGCGAGAAGGTGGCGACGGACGGGCGCGTGGTCTCAGGCCACTCCGCCATTGACGCATCCATGCTCACGGGCGAATCCGTTCCCGTCGAGGTGGCGGAGGGCGACCTGGTTACCGGCGCGACGCTGAACACCTCCGGCCGCATTGTTGTTGAGGCGACTCGCGTGGGGTCTGACACCACGCTCGCCCAGATGGGCAAGCTGGTCAAGGACGCGCAGTCCGGCCAAGCGCCGGTGCAGCGCCTGGTGGACAAGATTGCGCAGGTGTTTGTGCCGGTGGTGATCGGCATCTCGCTGGTCACGCTGGTGGCGCACCTGGCGTTGGGCCACGGCACGGCGCACGCGTTCACCGCCGCGGTGGCGGTGCTCATCATCGCCTGCCCATGCGCGCTCGGCCTGGCTACCCCGACCGCGATCTTGGTGGGCACCGGCCGCGGCGCCCAGATGGGCCTGCTGATCAAGGGCCCCGAGGTGCTGGAATCCACCCGCCAGGTGGACACGATTGTGCTGGACAAGACCGGCACCGTCACCAGCGGCGAGATGCGCGTGGTGTTCGTCGCCGCCGCCGACGGCTGGACCGAGGACGGCGTTCGCACCGTCGCTGCCAGCGTGGAGGCGCAGTCCGAGCACCCGATTGCCCAGGCCATCGCCGCCGGGGTGGATGCCCCTGAGGCCACCGACTTTGTCAACGAGCCGGGGGTTGGGGCTAAAGCGCTTGTCGACGGTCACTTGGTGCGCGTCGGCCGCCCCCAGCACGACCTTGGTGCTCTGCGCTCTGCTTTTAGCGATGCGGAAGCCGCCGGTGGCACTGCCGTCGCCGTTGAGGTGGACGGGGAGATCGTGGGCGTTATCGCGGTGCGCGACACCGTGAAGGAAGATTCTGCGCGGGCCATTGCCCAACTGAAAGAGCTGGGTCTACGCCCGCACCTGCTTACCGGCGATAACGAAGGTGCTGCCCTAGCCACCGCCCGCGAGGTGGGCATCGACCCGGCTGATGTCACCGCCGGCGTGCTGCCGGAAGACAAGGTGAACGTGGTGCAGGCGCTGAAGGACAGCGGACGCAACGTGGCCATGGTGGGCGACGGCGTGAACGACGCCGCGGCGCTTGCCACTGCAGACCTGGGCATGGCGATGGGTGCAGGCTCCGACGTTGCCATCGAGGCCTCCGACATCACCCTGATGCGGGACTCGCTCGGCTCCGCCGTCGATGCGATCCGCCTATCCCGGAAGACGCTGAAGACCATCAAGGGCAACCTGTTCTGGGCCTTCGCGTACAACGTGATCTTGATCCCGGTCGCGGCGCTGGGCTGGCTGAACCCCATGCTGGCCGGGATCGCCATGGCGTTCTCCAGCGTGTTCGTGGTCACGAACTCGCTGCGCCTCCGGGGGTTTAAGGCCAGCGAGGCCTAAGCCTGGGGGTTGATTGAGGCCCGGAGCGCAAATTTAACGCGCCTCGAGTTCGCCCTAAGCGGGTACGCTTCCCGTGCATGGAAGCACCCCAAGCATCACAGCAGCTCACACGCACTGAGCGCCTTGACCGCCTGCCGGTCACCCCGAAACACAAGCGCCTTCTGGTCGGTTCCGGCATCGGCTGGGCCCTTGACGCGATGGACATCGGCCTGGTGTCCTTCATTATCGCCGCGCTTGCGGTCCACTGGGACCTGGATAAATCCACCACGTCCTGGATCGCATCCGTTGGCTTCATCGGCATGGCCATCGGTGCCTCGCTTGCTGGCCTGCTGGCAGACAAGATCGGGCGCCGCCAAGTCTTCGCCGTGACGCTGCTGATCTATGGCCTTGCCACCGGCGCCTCCGCCTTGGCCACCTCCGTGGGCATGCTCATGGTGTTCCGCTTCATCGTCGGCCTTGGCCTAGGCGGCGAGCTGCCGGTCGCGTCCACGCTGGTCAGCGAGTTCTCACCCCGCAAGGTGCGCGGGCGGATGGTGGTCATCCTGGAGGCATTCTGGGCCGTCGGCTGGATTTTGGCCGCAATCATCGGAACCTTCATCGTCGCCCAGAGTGAAACCGGCTGGCGCTGGGGCCTCGCCCTCGGCGCGGTGCCGGCGCTATACGCGCTCTACGTGCGCATGGGCCTGCCGGAGTCGGTCCGCTTCTTGGAATCCAAGGGCCGCCACGAGGAGGCGGAGCAGATCGTCCGTTCCTTCGAGGCAGAGGCCGATCCCGCAGACTACGACACTTCCGTCCCACCCAAGGATAAGGAGATCCGCGGCGGCATCTGGGGCCCGGATCTGCGCGCCCGCACTGCCGCGTTCTGGATCGTCTGGTTCTGCGTGTCGCTCGCGTACTACGGCGCATTCATCTGGATCCCCTCGCTGCTCGTGAGCCAGGGATTCACGCTGGTGCGCTCTTTCAGCTTCACCCTGATCATCACCCTCGCCCAACTGCCGGGCTACGCAGCCGCCGCCTGGCTCATCGAGGTCTGGGGCCGCCGCACCACGCTCTCCGTCTTCCTCGGCGGCTCCGCGGTGTCCGCTCTGCTCTACGGCTTGGCAACGGCCGAATGGCAGATCATCGCAGCCGGATGCCTCCTCTCCTTCTTCAACCTCGGCGCATGGGGCGCGCTCTACGCGATTGGCCCGGAGCTCTACCCCACCGCCATCCGCGCCACCGGCACGGGCGCAGGCGCATCCTTCGGCCGCATCGGCTCCATCCTCGCGCCGCTGATCGTCCCGCCGGTGCTGGCGTTCGGCGGCAACATCGCCGTGTTCAGCGTCTTTGCGGTAGCGTTCGTTGGCCTGCGTGGCCGCATTCACCCTCCCCGAGCAGAAAGGCGTGGCGCTGGCGTAGGGGCTGGCGACTTCGATCATGGGCCCACTTGGTTACGTGCTGCTGCAAGGAATCGTCGCAATCATCGGCGTCCTCGTGCTCTGGTTCGTTGCGCAGCGCAAACTCGGCTTCCGCTGGGCCGCTCTGGGGTGGGGCGCGCTGGCGTTCCCTCTCTCCCAGTTGGCCCGTGTGGCAGTAATCTCACCACTCAATGTGGGCCTTGAGCGGATCTTGGACCCGGCCATCGCGATTACCGCAATCACCGCCGTGATGGTGATTTCCTCCGGTCTGTTCGAGGAAAGCACCCGCTGGATAGTCATGCGCTACTGGGCGAAGGGGGTGCGCTCATGGCGCGAGGGCGTGGGCTTCGGTCTTGGCCACGGCGGCATCGAAGCCATGCTGCTCCTAGGCAACGCGATGGTGAGCAACATCGCGATGCTGCAGTTCGGCGACGTGATCCGCGACCAGGTGGCACGAGCCGACAACCCTGATGCCCTCACGGCTTTCGATGCCCAGACCGAGATGCTGAACAACATCGGTCTCAACCTGGTGGCCATGAGCTGGTACGAGCGCATCTTAGCCATCATCTTCCACGTCGCCATGTCCGTACTCATCCTGCGCGCCGTGCGCGAGCAGAAGTGGCAGCTGTGGCTAGTGGCGGTGCTCGCCCACATCGCGTTCAACACCATAGCTGTCACCCTCGCCCCGGTCAGCTACCTCGCGCTGTACATCGCGCTGACGGCACTCACCGCCGTCGTCGTGTGGGCGCTTGCTGCCGGCCCGCTCTCACGAAAGGCGGTCGACGGGTCGCGTCAAGATGAGGGGCTTGAACCGAACGTCGTAAAGCAATAGCCCCCTAACCGCGCGCCATGTTCACGAAGCGGGAGTAGTGCAGCTGGTGCGCGACCGGGATGGTGTCGATGGGTCCGCCGCGGTGCTTGGCCACGATGATGTCGGCCTCTCCGGCGCGCTCGTCGTCGCGGTCCTGGGAGTCCGGGCGGTAGAGCAGGAACACCATGTCCGCGTCCTGCTCGAGGGAGCCTGATTCGCGGAGGTCGGCGAGCTGCGGCTTCTTGTCTGTACGAGCCTCGGGGCCACGGTTGAGCTGGGAAATCGCGATCACGGGGACCTCCAGCTCCTTGGCCAAGAGCTTCAGGTGGCGGGAGAACTCCGAGACCTCCTGGACCTCCAGCTCCTTGGCCAAGAGCTTCAGGTGGCGGGAGAACTCCGAGACCTCCTGCTGGCGGGACTCGACCTTCTTGCCGGAGCTCATCAGCTGCAGGTAATCCAGCACGATGAGGTCAAGGCCGTGCATGCGCTTGATGTTGCGGGCCTTGGTGCGGATCTCCATCATGGTGAGGTTCGGGGAATCGTCGATAAACAGCGGCGCGTCCTGGATCTCCGTGAGGCGCCTGGTCAGCTTCTCCCAGTCCCGCTCCTCCATCTGGCCCGAGCGCATCGACGACAGCTTGATCTCCGTCTCCGCCGAAAGCAGGCGCATGATGATCTCGGAGGCGCTCATCTCCAGGGAGAAAATCACCGACGTCTTGCCGTTGTGGATCGAACACGAGCGCATGAAGTCCAGCGCGAGCGTGGACTTACCCACGCCGGGTCGCGCCGCAATGATCACCATCTGACCCGGGTGCAGGCCGTTGGTGAGATTATCCAGGTCGATGAAGCCGGTGGGCACGCCCCGCTCGAGCGCGCCGCCGGCTGCGATCTGCGTGAGCTCATCGATCGTCGGCTTCAGCAGCTGGGACAGGGACTGGAAGTCCTGGCTGCGGTCATTCTTGGCAATCTTGAAGACTTCTTGCTGGGCAAGGTCCACCAGCGCCTCGACCTCCATCCCGTCCTCGCCCTCATAGCCCAGCTGGACCACATGCGTGCCGGCGTTGACCAGCTGGCGCAGGATGGACTTCTCCGCCACGATGTCCGCGTAGTACAGCGCGTTCGCGGCCGTAGGCACCTCGGAGATCAGGGTGTGCAGGTACACTGCACCGCCGACGCGATCCAGCTGGTTCCGGCGGTCCAGGCGGCCGGCCAGGATCAGCACGTCGATCTCGCTCGCGTCCGAGTACAGGTCCACGATCGCGCGGAAGATCATCTGGTGCGACGGGAAGTAGAAATCCTCCTCCTTCAGGCGGTCCACCACCTCCGTCACCACGTCCTGGTTCAGCATCATGGCGCCGAGCACGGAGCGTTCCGCGCGCTCATCGTGCGGCGGCTTGCGGTACTCATCCAGATCATTCCGGTCGCGGTGGAAACTCGACTGCCCGCGCCGCGTGCTGCCGCCGCGGTGGGTTTGGGCTGGGCCGCTTGGGCCGCTTGGGCCGCTTGGGCCGCTTGGGCCGTCGTCGAAGCTGTCGGTTGGCTCCGGCGGCAGGACGTAATCGTCAAAACTGTCGTTCGCAGGCATGGGCTCCCCTTCCACGTTCGCGCCTAACCATACCCCGGTTGGGCGAGGTGGAGCGCCTGTCGTCCTGAGTTATCCACAGGGGGTGTGGATAGAGCTCATGCTTTACGACGACTTCTTCACACCCACCCCCAATACCCTGTGGACAACTTGTGGAGAACGACGTTTTCGAACCCTGGGGAATGAGACATTTGCGCTGGTCAGCGCTGTTGTATTCGCGGTTAGTTTCACGGTGGAAAGAGTGGGGAATCTCGCTGACCTGGGCGCTTGACAAACGGGGTTTGGGGCGATCTTGCGGGTGCCACGTACCCTGAGCTGGGCTTCTTATTCTCTACTTATCCACAGGCCAGGTGGGTGTGTGGGAAAGGGCCCGGCGGGTGGCCGCTGGGCAGGGGGCGCGGGTGGCCGGGCGGGTGGCCGGCTGGACAGGGTGGCCGGCGAGCCCCCGGGCGGCGACCGGCGGGGCAGGTCTGTGCAACGGCCGCGGGGATAGGATCCGTCCGGACCGGCCCCGGCAACTTCCTGAGAAGCGCATAAGTTTGCCGACTAGTGCGCGGGCGGGTGCATCTGCCCAGGTGGGTGCGCAAATAGAGAAACTTACGCGCGCGTAGGGGCTAGGTGGCACGGTGTCCCGCTAGGGGTGGACCGGCGGCTGGCCGCTGCGCCGGCCCAGGCCAAGGCGGCCCTGGCCCGGCAAGGGTGCTAGGCGCCTACTTCCGGGACTTCACAATGCCGCGGCCCACCATAAAGACGCCGGCGATCCAGCTCACGGCCGCGGTCAGGTATGAGATCGACCCCCAGGCAAAGGCCACGGCCACAAAACCGAGGAGAAAGATGACAATACCGAGGATGATGTCCTGCTTAGCGGTGGTGTTGGTGTTCACGTCGCCCCATCGTACGGGCAAACCCCCGGCGGCAGCCGCGGCAACGCCACGCACCCACCCAGGGCAGCCGCGGTAGCGCCGGGCACCCACCCAACGCAGCCGCGGCAACGCCGGGGGCCCACCCAGGGCACAAGAAAACGGCGCGGGCCGCGGAGCTCCTCACAAGCTCCGCCCAGTCAGAGCTCCTCACAAGCTCCGACTCTGGCCCGCGCCGTTTTCGCGCTGTTGTCGTTGGATCGCGTGGTTTTTCCCAAGCGATCGTCGATAAGCGTTTAAGCGCTTACGACCTCGAAGTTCACCTTGCCCTCCACGTCGTCGTGGAGAGTGACCTTGACCTGGTAGCCACCGGTCTTGGTAACAAGGCCCTTCGGCACGTTGATGCGGCGCTTGTCCAGGGACGGGCCGCCTGCAGCCTTCACGGCGTCTGCAATGTCAGCCGGCTTCACGGAGCCGAACAGCTTGCCGTTGCCAGCGGTGCGCACGGGCACCTTCACGCCGGTGAGCTGGTCGAGCTGGTCGCGCAGCTCCTTTGCGTGCTCCAGGTCGCGGACCTGACGGTCTGCCTGTGCGCGCTTGATGTCTTCGATCTGCTTCTCTGCACCGCGGGTGGCCGGGATGGCAAGACCGCGCGGGAGGAGAAGGTTGCGTCCGTAGCCGTCCTTGACCTCGACGATGTCGCCGGGCTCTCCAAGGTTCTCAACGGCAGCGGTGAGGATCAGCTTCATAGCGTCCTAACCTTCCTTCAGTTGTGAAAATTTCTGTGTGGGTTTTTGTCTGCTTTAGAACGGAGGCTCATCGTCCATCCCGCCGAAACCACCGGCGGGAGGTGCGGAATTCCACGGATCATTGTCAGGCTGCTGGTTCTGGCCCTGGCCGCCAAACCCGCCCTGGGACTGCTGGGGCTGGGAGTTAAACCCGCCCTGGTTGCCCTGCGGCTGGTTCTGGCTCTGGTTGAAACCACCCTGGCCGCTCTGGCCGCCCTGGCCACCCTGCTGGTTAAAGCCGCCCTGGCCGCCCTGGTTGCGCTGGCCACCGCCGCCGTAGTTCCCCCCGCCCTCACGCGGGGTGCGGTTCACGGTTGCGGTCGCGTACTTCAGGGACGGGCCGACTTCTTCGACCTCAATCTCAAACACCGTGCGGCTCTCGCCCTCACGGGTCTGGTAGGAGCGCTGCTTCAGGCGGCCGTTCACAATCACGCGCATGCCCTTGGTCAGGGTCTCCGCGACGTTCTCGGCCATCTGGCGCCAGCAGTTGCAGGTGAGGAACAGGGCTTCGCCGTCTTCCCACTGGTTCGTCTCACGGTTGAAGGACCGCGGGGTGGACGCGATGCGGAAGTTCGCAACAGCGGCACCGCTCGGGATGAACCGAAGTTCCGGATCAGCAACCAGGTTGCCAACCACGGTGATGGGAGTATCGCCTTGAGCCATGATCGTTCCTTTACCTACGGGGTGACGTGGATCCTGTGGTTGAGCCTAGTGCTCTTACTTGTCGGTACGCAGTACCTTCGTACGGAGCACGGTCTCGCTCAGGTTCAGAAGACGGTCAAGCTCGGCCACGGTGTCTGCACCGCACTCGAGGTTGATGACGGCGTAGATGCCCTCTTCCTTCTTGTTGATCGGGTACGCAAGGCGCTGCTTGCCCCACACATCAACCTTCTCCACCTTGCCGTTGTCCTTGCGGACGGTCTCCAGGAACTTATCCAGGGACGGGGCAACGGTGCGCTCATCCTGCTGCGGATCGAGGATGATCATTACTTCGTAGTGACGCACGGACCTCATCACCTCCTATGGTCTTTGTATTGGTTTTCGGCCATCGCGCTTGCCGCAATGGCAGGAGGGTCGCTTACGTCAAGCAACCCTGCCAGCGTAGCGCAACCCCATAGCCAGGGAGAAATCCGTTTTAGGTCGGGTTGGGGACAGCCCCGAACAACGCCAGCCCCACTGGGACGAAGGTCATGAACACAAACGCCGCCACCCCGAGCCCAATCGCCAGCTGCTTACGTCCCTTCAGCGTGGCCATGAAACACGCCGCGAACAGCGCGAACCCGATGAAGATGGAGGCGATGCCCAGGATGGTGGTCGTTCCCATCGCTCCTCAACAGGGGCTTTGTGCTTATCGACGTTCGTTTCCACCGCCGTTTCACCCTCCGCGGGCGTTTCGGTTGGGCTTAACCAGCCGTCGGCACGCGTGGCCCAGTCCTTCGGGAGGGTGAGCAGGGGGTCGTGCCCGTTGTGTGCGTCCGCAACCGGGTCGCGCGTGAGGCCGAACATTTGGCGGACCACCATGACCATGATCGCGATGATGAGCAGGTCGCGGGCGATGATGACGATGTTGAGCACCTCGCCCGGCAGGCCCAGGTTATCCGTGCCCATCATGTGCCACATGAGGATGGGCCAGACCATCATGTCCACCGTCATCCACGTGAGCAACAGGCGCCAGTACGGCGCGGCGAGCACAGCCGGGACGATGAGCCAGATGGAGTACTGGGGGCTCCACACCTTGTTGAACAGCAGGAAGAAGCCCACGATGAGGGTGAGCAGCTCCGCCACGCGGGGCTCCTTCGGGGCCTTGAGGCCCAGGATCAGCACCGCGAGGCAGCCTAGCGCGAAGAGGACGAACGTGACGGCGTTCAGGATCACCGGAGTGCCGCCGCCGGTGTCAAAGCCGGTCCAGCCGAACGCGCGGGAGATGACGGCGTAGATGGTGGTCCACTCCCAGCCGCGCTCCGTGTTCAGGCGGTTGAACTCGCTCCACGCGTCCGGGTTGCGCAGGTACACCGGCAGGTTCACGGCCACCCAAGTGACTGCGGCGGCAACGGTCATCTTGATGAACGGCGCGAAGGTGCGCTTGCGAATCGCCAGCGTGAGGTATGCGCCCAGCACGAACAGCGGCCACAGCTTGAACGCGGTGCCAGCGCCGATGAGGAAACCCGCCAGCCAGAACTTCTTGTTCCGCGCGGCCAACAGCGCAGCGACAAGGAAGAAGATGGAGGGGATGTCCCAGTTAGTGAACGCGTGCATGATCAACAGTGGCGAGCCCACCACAAGCAGCGTGTCCCAGATGCGGTTGCCGGCCAACTCAGCCACCATGCGGGCGGTGCACACCCAGATGATGGAAAGCACCAGCACTGTAATCCAGAAGTACCAGCCCACCTCCGGCAGCAGGCGGTCCGCCAAGAAGTAGGTGTTGCGGGAGATGAATGAGGTGAACTGCTGGAACAGCCCGGCGAGCACCGGGTACTCCATGTAGCGGGTCAGGCCGTCCTCCACCCAGGAGTAGTCGTACACAAACCCCGGCTGGTCCAGGCCGCGGGCGCCGTAAAGCGGGACGATGTCGTTGTAGCAGAACGAGGTGTACTGGCGGTTGCCGTCCCAGTTCAGCTGCAGCACGCCGTTATCGTCCGGGCGGCCAAGGGAGCAGTTGGCCTTGGATAGCCCGCCGAGGGCGAGGAAGGTGTAGGCCACCGCGAGGATGGCGCGCAGCGGCGTCCAGAACCGGGCGCGGCCGATCTGGGCAAAGCGTCCCATTGGCCCGCCGAGGAAGTTCACCCAGCCTCGAGCGAGCGGCTCGGTCAAACCCGGCTGGACGCGGTTGGCCGGGTCCGGCCAGGGCACGGTGCTGCGGTTGGTACTGCGATGCTGACCCACGACGTTCCTCTCCCAGCTACTGCTGCAACACTTGGTTCAGGCCCTCAAGCACGCCGCCGATTGCGTCCGAAATCGGACCCGGCGCGGGCGCAGGTGCGGGCAGCGGCGGAGGTGCCGGAGCCGGGGCCGGTGCCGGAGCGGGCGCAGGTGCAGGGGCCGGGGCCGGCTGGTGCTCCGGCTCCGGTGCCGGCTCCGCGGAGGACGGCTGGGCGGCCGGGACCTGGCTAGGCACCGGCACGTACGTGGTGTACTCCAGGCCGCCGAGGTTGGTGCCGCCGGAGTACGGCTCCACGCCCCAGTACACCGGGGAGGCGGTGGGGAATTCAAGCGCCTCCTGGCCCTCCAGCGTGGTGTCCAGGACATCCTTCCAAATGCGGGCCGGCGTGGAGGAGCCGAACATGTTGCCGCCCCACTCGTTGAAGATCGGGGAGGTGTTGTCCGCGGTGCCCACCCACACGGCCACGGCAAGCTGCGGGGTGGCACCCACCATCCAGGCATCCTTGTTCATGCCCGTGTCGCCCAACTGGGCGGTACCGGTCTTGGCGGCGGACGGGCGGCCGCCTTCCAGCGTGGCGTTGGAGTACCCCACCACGGCCTGCATGGCCTGAATGACGTTGTCCGCCACCTGCTCCGCCACGCGGCGCTCCGAATAAGCCTCATCCGCCTGGTAGAGCACCTCGCCCATCGCGTCGGTCACGCTCTCCACAAAGTGGGTGGGGTGGTACACGCCACGGTCGGCCAACGTGGCCATGGCCGTCGCCATGTCCAGCACGCGGGACTGGTACTGGCCCAGCACGATGCCCTCGTAGGGCTCCCCACCATTCTCGCGCAGCGTGACGGGGACACCCGGGATGGAGCGCGCGACACCCAGCGCGTGCGCCATATCCGCCGTGTCCATCGTCTTGTCATCCAGGTCATCCTGGATGCGCATGAACGCGGTGTTGGAGGAAGTGCGCACGGCATCTGCAACGGTGAGCATGCCGCCGCCACCGCCGTCCCAGTTGGTCACCTCGATGTCGCCCGGCAGAGTCACCGGGGAAGAATCAAACTGCGCATCCAGCGGGATACCCTGCTGCAGCGCGGCGGCCAGCGCGAAGATCTTGAAGGTCGAGCCGGTCTGCAGGCCGGCGTTGGCGTAATCCCAACCACTCGGGTCATCGCCGCCGTAGTAGGCGCGCACTGCACCCGTCGCCGGATCGATGGCAACCACGCCGGTGCGGGCGTCGTCCTGCAGCTTGGCAAGGTGGTCCGCGGAGATGCGCTCCACGTTCGCCTGCATGTCCGCATCGATGGTGGTGGTGATCTGCAGGCCGCGCTTGGTCAGGTCATCTTCGGTGATGCCCAGCGCCTGCAGCTCCGCGATCACCTGGTTCTTGATCAGGCCGTTCGGGCCGGTCGCCTCGGTGTAGGCGGAGTAGGAGGCCGGGTCCCGCGTCTCCGGGTAGGTCAGCGTCGCACGCTCCTCCTGGTTCAGCACACCCATGTCCACCAGGCCGTCCATCACGTACCCCCAGCGCGCCTGGGCGCCTTCCGGGTTGGTCCACGGATCGAGCTGGCTGGGCAGCTGGATGGAGGCGGCGAGCACACCAGCTTCCTCCAAGTTCAGCTCGCTCACCGGCTTGCCAAAGAATGCGTGCGCCGCGGCCTCCACGCCGTACGCGTTGCGGCCGAAGTACACCGTGTTCAGGTAGGCGGTGAGGATGTCTTCCTTGCTCCACTCATTGGTCATTTTCACCGAGTAGACCAGCTCGCGCGCCTTGCGCTCGTAAGAGTGCTCGTTGCCCACAATGGCGTTCTTCACGTACTGCTGCGTGATGGTGGAGCCGCCGCCGGCGGAGGCGTTGCCGGTCAGCTGCCCCAGAGCCGCACGTGCGAAGCCGGTGAAGGAGAAGCCGGAGTTTTCCCAGAAGTCACGGTCTTCCGCGGCCAGCACCGCGTTCTGCACCTCTTCCGGAATGGCATCCAGGGTGACTTGTTCGCGGTTGCCCTCCGGCGGGACGATGCGGGCCAGCTCCTCTTCACCATCGTTGAAGTAGATGCTGGAGATCTGCGCCGTCTCAATCTCATTTGGCTGCGGCACGACAGCCTGGGAGTACGCGTAGCCGAACCAGGTCAGGGGAATCGCGGCAAGCATCAGCAGGAACAGCAGCGCGGCAAGCACCCACTGCCACGCGCGGGACCGCTTCTTCTTTTTCACGACAGTGCTGCCGCCCCCAGAAGCCGCCTTGGTGGATGATGTTTTCTCTGTCACACGCTTGTCCTGCACCTGTTAGCCACCTGCGCGCACCCGGGCCCGGGCATGGCAGGCGAAGAGCCCACAATTACTCCCCGATACCCTACCTGCCCCAATGGGCTTCACACTACTGGCGTTGCTGTGACTTCCTTGAGCAGATAATTCCACTTGCAGTGCCCGCACACCTCTACTACGTGCACAGTTATGGGTCCAACTTCGGCGACAAGGCGGGCAATTTCACCGTCGTCACGCGCGGTGCCGCTGCGGCGGCCCAGGCGCTCGCCGTACACCCACTTCACGTCCCGCATCTCGCGCTCGCAAATGGGGCACACGCGTGACGACGGCTGCCCGTGGTACTCCGCCGCAGCTCTGAGAAGGAAGTCGGCGTCACAGTAATCGTCGATAAGCAAGTGCCCCTGACGCAGCTGGCGCAAGGTGTCGCGGCGCTGCAGTTCGTGGGAGATCTCGTGGGTGAATTTGATCATGTTTAGGAGGGGAAACAATTGGTGTTGCTAAGCTTATGCGCTTGAGAGCGGTGCGGTGTTCGCGGCCCGCCACAGTAATACAGGAGGTAGGCCGATGGCACCCACCGGTGAGACTCGCCCGGATCCGCTGGTGATTGCGGAGCAGATCCGGCCCGCGATTACCCGCCTGTACGTCAGCTACTTCCGCACCGCGGATCACTCCAGCCTCACCGGGCCGCAACTGTCCATCATGCACCGTATTGCGGACCACGGGCCGATGCGCGTGCGCCAGCTCGCCGATGCCGAGGGCGTGCGCATGCCCACCGCCTCCAACACCATTAACCAGCTGGAGGAGCGAGGGCTGGTCTACCGCGTCCGCGCCGAGCAGGACCGCCGCGGCGTACTGGTGGAGCTGACTGACCTGGGGCGGGAAGAGCTCCAGCGCGTGGGCGGCGAGCGCAACCGCTACGTTGCAGAGATGCTTGCCACGCTTGACGACGAATACTTGCACCAAGTCGCCCAAGCCGCCGACGCCATCAATGCTCTGGAGGTTGAGGCTGGGGAGGTTGAGGCCGGGGAGGTTGAGGCCGGGGATGCCGAGGCCGGGGAGGTTGAGGCCGGGGCCGCGGCACCGGAAGACGGGGCTGGTGGCGCGGCACCGGAAGACGGGGCTGGTGGCGAGGCCGCCAAGTAGTCTCGGCAGGAATTGCGAAAATTGGGTTTCCAAGGTTACATCCGCGTAAACTGACGCGCGATGGGAAACCGCTCCTTTACCACGGATCTTGCAGAGCTGCCGGATAACGGCCAGGCACTGCGCATTGTCGTTGGTTGGGACGCGATGAGCACCGAGGCCGTGGAATTCGCCGCTTGGCTTGGCCGTTCCCTGCCGGTGAAGGTTCAGGTAGTTTCCGCCGTCGAGAGCTCTTGGCCCAAGCCCATCAGCGAGAAGAAGTACCGCAAGTGGTTCAAGGAACGCAGCTCCGAATTTGAGGCCCAGGCGAAGAAGGTGCTCAAGGCGTACGTGCCGCGGCAGCAGTGGGCGAAGGAGGCCTGCCACCTGACCGAACGCACCGACGTGGTGAATTCCCTGTACACCTCCGCCGAGGAACTGTCCGCGGACATGATTGTGCTGGGCTCGAAGGCGAAGACGGCGAAGAGCCGGTTCCGGCCGTCCTCCATTGCGGATGCGCTGATGCACTCCTCCCCTGTGCCGCTCGGCCTGGCGCCGAAGGGCGTGCACCTGTCCCGCAAAGGCATCACGCGTGTGACGTACGCGCTGGTGGAATCGTCCAAGTCCGCCACGCCGAAGGGTGAGGGCCGCTTCTCCGGACTCCCCTATGCTGCCACGCTGGCCTGCGTGCTCGGCGTGCCGCTGCGCATCATTGCCTTCTCCCCCGTCGAGCAGTCCGCCGACTTTACCGACGAGGCCGCCGAGTGGAACGAAACCACCCTCGGCCTTCTGGACCGCGCCCGCGACCAGGCCTACGGCGTCGCCGCCGCAATCAACCAGGACGCCGCCGACACCTTCGACGTCCACAGCTTCGTCGCCTCCGGCAAGGGCTGGAAACGCTCCATCGACTCGGTGAAGTGGAAAAAGGGGGACCTGATGTGCATCGGCTCCCAGCCGTCCGACCAGCTCAAACGCGTGTTCGTCGGCTCCCGTGAGGGCGAGTTCATCCGCTTCGCCCCCGTGCCCGTGATCATCTACCCGCGGGGCACGAGCTAGGCGGGTTGGGTCTGGGCTGGGCCGGGTCTGGGATTGCCGGGGTCTGCTGGGCTAGGCCCCGGGCCCCGGGCGTGCCGGGCCGGAGCCACCCGGCACCCCTCCCTGAGTCGCCCGGCACCCCTCCCGGAGTCGCCCGGCACCCCTCCTGGAGCCAAAGTTCCTCAAGTTCTGCACTCACCTGGGCTGATAGACCGGTTCGCGCGCGAGTCGGCAAACTTATGCTCTTCTCAGGTACGGGTCACCGGCAGCCCAGGCGCCCAGGCCCCCAGGCCCAGGACCCGGACCCCGAGACCGGCAGCTCGCAACCCCACCTCCGCAGAGGGCTACAGTTGGGTGCCATGGCCCAGATGCGCGAACACCCGGAAAATGATCTCCACTCCGGCCAGGACAGGTTCAGCCGCGTGCCGCCGGAGCCGCAATCATTCGACGACCTCGCCGACCAGCCGGATCCCCTCATTACCGCCGAGCGCAACCGCGCCTCCACCCGCAACGCGCTGCTCTACGCCGCCGCGACCGTGGGCATCACGCTCGCGTTCGGGCTCGTGCTGGCACTCATCTCCCGCGTCCAGGGCGGCCCGCTTTGCGACGCCGGACAAGCAACCTGGCTCTGCACCCCCACCTGGCGCACATGGTGGGCAATCCTTACATCCATCCCACCGGTGGCGATGCTGATCGGTTGCGCGGTGATTATGGTTCGCAAACTCAACCGCTACGAACGCTGGATGCCCTGGATGGGCGTGTTTTGGCTGCCCATCGTGCCGTTCACGATGGTTTGGCTGATCATTACGGTGGGAATCCTAGCCCTCGACGCCACCGGGTAGCGGGGCCCTCCCGGCCGCCACGCACTCCCCGCAATACGGGTTCTTTTCCCGGCAGTCCGGGCAGCTCAAGTACTGGTGGCGGCACTCCGGCTCGTTTGCGCAGTTGTAGAACTGGTTGGTGGCCGCGCCGCAGTGGACGCAGTGGCCCAGCTGCACATAGTTCGGGTCGTCGGGCGCGCCGAACTCGGTGTGCATGCGGTCGTCGAAGACGTAGAGGGAACCTTCCCACAGCCCGGAGTTTCCGTACTTCTCGCCGTAGCGGACAATGCCGCCGTCGATTTGGTATACCTCTTCGAACCCGCGGTTCTTCATCAACGGTGTGAGCACTTCGCAGCGGATGCCGCCGGTGCAGTAGGCGATGACGGGCTTGTCCTTCATCCAGTCATACTTGCCGCTTTCCAGCTCGCGGATGAAGTCGTGCGTCGTCTCCACATCTGGGACTACCGCGTTCTTGAACTTGCCAATCTCCGCCTCGCGGGCGTTGCGGCCATCGAAAAACACCACGTCCGGGTTCTGCGCCACCAGTTCGTTGACCTGCTCCGGTGTGAGGTGGGTGCCGCCGCCGATCACGCCATCTTGATCAACCTTCAGCTCGCCCGGCGCGCCGAACGCTACGATCTCCTCGCGCACCTTGACGCTGAGCTTGGGAAAGTCCGCGGCACTGCCGTCGGACCACTTGAACTCGATGCCGCGGAAGTACTCCTTGGTCTTCTTCACGTAGGTCTTGCACGCCTGCATGTCCCCGCCCACGGTGCCGTTGATGCCATGCTCGGAGATGAGGATCCTGCCCGTCAGCCCCAGCCCCTCGCAGAGGTCGCGCTGCCACAGCCGCACGGCCTCAGGGTCCGCGATGGGCTGGAATTTGTAGTAGAGCAGGATTTTTCCGGTCATACCAGGAAGTTTAAAGCGGGTATGCCTTGAACAAAATCGCGTGCCCTGTGCCGTCGTCAAGCAGGGAAGCCCCCTGCTCCGCCATGCCTCCCACCAGCTCGCTGCCGGCGGGGTGGTCCGGGAGGGCGGAGAAGTAGGCCTCGTGCGCGTCGAGGGAAGCCGCGCCCTTCTCCACGTGGTGCGGCTCCAGCGCCACCGCAACGTCCGGCTCGGCGTGGCCGCTGACCAGCAGCAATCGAGCCTGGTGGCGCTCGCCGGCCTCGGGGAAGACGAACTCGTTGCCCGCGTCGCGCGCGGCATCCAACGCGGCGAGGCCTGCCACCCGGTGGTCCGCCTGGTTCAGGCCCCACGGCGCGACGATGTCCCAGGACTGGGTCACAATCACACTCGGGCGGCGGGAGCGGATGACGGTAGCAATCGCCTCGCGCAGCTCCAGCGAAGACGTCAACGTGCCGTCTGCCTGGCCTGGCAGGTCCAGAAACTCCAGGTCGCGGGCGTCGACGATGTCGCAGGCGTGGCGCTGCTCCGCCGTGCGGATGCGGGCCGTCTCCCCCGGATCCATGCCGGCAATGCCGTGCTCTCCGCGCGTGATCAGCAGGTAATCCACGGGGATGCCGGCCTCGGTCCACTTGGCCACCGCGGCGGACGCGCCGTACTCCATGTCGTCCGGGTGGGCGACCACCGCGAGGACGCTATCGCCCGCTTCGAGCTCCAACCGCTCCACCGCCATTAGCGCTTCTGTTCCATGCGCTGCTTGTACTCAATCGCGTCGCGCGTGTACACGCGGCGGTGGGTGCCCACTTTGTGGCCGGTCAGGCGGCCGTCGTCAATAAGCTTCACCACAAACGGGCGCGAGACACCCAGGAACTTCGCTACCTGCTGGGTTGTCATCTCATCCTCCGGCTCCGGGGAGCGCACGAGGCGGCCTTCCGCAATGTCTTCGAGAATATTGCGGATCCAGATGGCCGTATCTTTGGGCACGGTCACGTCTGCGCGCGATTCGGCGCGGGCGTTGGCCAGGTTGCCATTCAGTTCGGCGAGAGCTTGCTCAACCGGCGAGAGCGCTGATTTGTTGTCCATGTCGCCCACCCTAGAGGCCAACCGAACCGAGCGCAACAGGTGCATTAAACGAACACTTGGAAAGAGGTCACATTGGACACCGCGGAACACGCGTGGAACGCCCGGCGCGTCGAGCTCATGGACGTAGTGGCGGCCCTGCTACCCGCGCTGTTGACGGCAGCCGTGGCACTTGGCGCCGCCAAACTCATCGGCGCATCCGGCCTGAACATCACCGTCACCGGCCCCGGCTTGGTTGCGGTTGAACTCGCTATGGTCGGTGCAGCCGTCGCGCACATGATCCCGCCGGTCATGCTGGCATCCAGCGCGCTGGTCGTGGGGCTTTTTGCTTGACGACGCCCCCTTTTTCACCTACCGCTTGTGGTACAGCCCCTTCTTCCAGTACTCCGGCTCTGAGGTAACCAGGACGCCGAGGGAGCGGAAGATGCCCTCGTCAACAGAGCCGAGGATGGTGGTCACATGCGCGTCGCAGCCGCGGAGGTACTTCAAGTGGTCCAGGGCCACCTGGGCCTGCGGGTTCACGGACGCGGAGACAGACAGGGCAATCAGCACCTCATCGGTGTGCAGGCGGGGGTTCACGGAGCCCAAGTGGCGCGTCTTCAAAGACTGGATCGGCTCGATCGAGGCAGGCGAGAGCAGGTGCACCTCATCCTTAATGCCGGCCAGCGCCTTCAGCGCGTTGAGCAGCACCGCGGCGGAAGGGCCGAGCAGGTCAGAAGTCTTGCCGGTGACAATCTGCCCGCTGGGCAACTCGAGCGCGGCGCCGGGCTTGCCGGTCGCTTCAGCAACCGCCATCGCTGGTGCCACCACCACGCGATCCGCCGTGGTCACGTTGGCTTTGCGCATGACGTTCATCGCGCGGTCCGACTCGGTGGACGTCTTGTCCATGCGGCGCTCATCCACCAGCGCCTTGTAGTAGCGGCGGATGATCTCCTGCTCGGAGGCGTGGCGGCAGGCGGCGTCGTCCGAAATGCAGTAACCCGCCATGTTCACGCCCATGTCCGTCGGGGACTTGTAGGGCTCCTTGCCGGTGGCCTCCTTCAGCAGGGTGCGCAGCAGCGGGAAGACCTCGATGTCGCGGTTGTAGCTGGTCACCTGCTCGCCGTACGCGTCCAGGTGGTACTGGTCGATCACGTTCATGTCGTCCAAGTCCACCGTCGCGGCCTCGTAGGCCAGGTTCACCGGGTGGGACAGGGCCAGGTTCCAGATCGGGAACGTCTCAAACTTGGCGTAACCAGCGGGAATGCCGCGCTTGTTGTCGTGGTACACCTGGCTCAGGCAGGTGGCCAGCTTGCCGGAGCCTGGGCCCGGCCCCGTCATCACAATCAGATCCCGGCTGGTTGCCACATAATCGTTGCGGCCGAAGCCGTTTTCGCTGACCACGGTGGCCGTGTCGTTGGGGTAGCCCGGAATCATGTAGTGGCGCGCCACCTTCAGGCCCAGGCGGGTGAGGCGGTCCAGGAACGCGTCCACGTTGGCGTTAGACCCTTCAATCTGGGTGCACACCACGTTCTCCACCAAAAAGCCGCGGTCCCGGAACACGTCCACCAGCCGCAGCACGTCCTCTTCGTACGTAATGCCCAAGTCCGCGCGCATCTTCTGTCGCACCACATCGCCCGCGTTGAAGCAGATGATGATCTCGATCTCGTCCTTGATCCGGTCCAGCATGGCGATCTTGTTGTCCGGGGTGAAACCGGGGAGGACGCGGGATGCGTGGTGATCGTCGAAAAGCTTGCCGCCCATCTCCAGGTACAGCTTGCCGCCGATGTCCCTGCGCCGAGCCGTGATGTGCTCGGATTGCATCTGGATGTACTTTTCACGGTCAAACCCGATTGTGTACGGCATGGCCCACAGTCTAACCCCGCGCCTAGGCTGGCAGCATGTACGCAACCACCTTCACCGTGGACCAGATCCGCGCCGCGGAGGCCCGCCTTCTCGTCGAGGAAACGGAGCCTGACCAGCTCATGCGCCACGCCGCGCACAGCGTGTACACGGTCGCGGAGGCCATGCTTTCGTGGCCCGCGCGCGGCACATACCGCTCCGTCGACGCGGAGCCCAAACGCACCTTTATTCTTGCGGGCCCGGGCGGCAACGGCGGCGACGCGCTCTACGCCGGCGCGGAACTCGCCCTGGCCGGCCACCCGGTGGACGCGTTCCTCACCGCGGGCACGGCGCACGAGCGGGCACTCACCGCCTTCACCAACGCGGGCGGCAAGGTGTTGGACGCACTGCCGGAGGCAGGCTGGCGGTTCAACGACGAATACCGGCTGGCCGTCGACGGCATCACCGGCATCGGCGGCACTGCGGGCCTGCGCGAGGAGCTTCGCGGCGCAGTGGAGCTTTTGGACCAGGCGCACCCGTGGGTGCTGGCGGTGGACCTGCCCTCCGGCATCGAGGCAGACACGGGCCAGGGCGGCGCCCTGCACGTCACCGCGGACGTGACTGTGACATTCGGCGGCTGGCGCCGCGCCCACATCCTCAACCCGGCCTGCGGCGTGCAGCTCCTGGCGGGCCTCGAACTGCCGCACATGAACATCAATGAGGCGCTGGTGGACACGCTTCCGGAATGGGCGGACGACGGTCCTCCCCTGCTCAGCGCCAGCCGCGCCGTGGTGCCGGACCCGCCCGCGGGCGCCTGGCCGGAGGACTTGACCACCATGTACCCCGCCTCCGGCGCAGACATCGAGCCGGGCCCGGCCGACGACAAATTCTCCGGCGGCGTGGTGGGCATTTGCGCTGGAAGCGAGGACTACCCCGGCGCGGCGATCCTGTGCACCACCGCCGCCGTCAACGCCACGCCGGCCATGGTGCGCTACGCGGGGCCGCAGGCGCTTGAGGTGGTGCGGGCGGTTCCGGAGAGCGTCGTCAAGCAAAAGCCCCAGGATGCCGGGCGCGTGCAAGCGTGGGTGTTGCAAAAGCCCCAGGATGCCGGGCGCGTGCAAGCGTGGGTGTTCGGGCCCGGCGCGGGCACGGATGCGGCTGCGGCGCAGGACTTGCGGTGGGTGCTGGGGCAGGAGGTGCCCGTGCTTATCGACGCCGACGGGCTGACCCTCCTGGCGCAACATGCCGACCTGCGGGAACTGGTGGCATCGCGGGAGGAGCAGACAGTGCTCACGCCGCACGACGGCGAGTTTGCGCGCCTGCGGAAGGCCGTGGGCGTGAAGGAGTCGAACCGGTTCGATGAGGTGCGCGCGGTGGCGGCGGCGCTTGGGTGCACCGTGATCCGCAAGGGCCGGGTGACGCTGGTCGCGCCGGAGGACGCGCCGTTTTGGGTGCTGGGCGTGGACGCTGGGCATTCATGGGCGGCCACACCTGGCTCGGGCGACGTGCTCTCCGGCCTGGCGGGCGCCTATCTGGCACTGGCCAATGCGCAAGACTGGCCGGTGGAATTCGCCATGACCGCGGCGGTGTCCGTGCACGCCATGGCGGCGAAGTTGGCGGCGGAAACCCCGTACGGGGACGCGACGGCGCCCGCGAGCCGGATCGCGGAGTGCATCCGCCCGGCGACCGCACGGCTGAACCCGCAACGGCCCCAGTAAACTAACGTGCACCTTACTTCTCTTTCTAGACCGTCTTAACCAGGAGCACTTTCCCAGCATGCGCATCGCAGTACTACTTAAAGAGGTCCCCGATACGTACGGGGAACGTGACCTGGACCTGGAAACGGGCCTGGCCGTGCGGACCGGCGACAACGTCGCGGACGAGGTGGGCGAGCGCGCCGTGGAGGCCGCGCTGAAGCTCGCGGAGGCGCACGGCGGCGAGGTGGAGCTGCTTTCCCTCGGCCCGGTGGCCAGCGACGGCAGCATCCGCAAGGGCATTGCCATGGGCGCGAAGACGGCGCACATGGTGCATGATGACGCGCTGGTGGGCGCCGATTTCGGCCTCACCGCCGAGGTGCTGGCGGCGCTGGTGCGCCGCGGCGAATACGACCTAGTGGTGGCCGGCAACCTCTCCTCCGACGGGGGTGGCGGCGTGGTGCCCACCATGGTGGCGGAACTGCTGGGCTGGCCGAACCTGACCAACCTGACCTCGGTGGAGGTGGACGGAGCCGCGATCACGGCGCACCGCGCGAGCGACGGCGTGGACGTGGAGCTGGCTGCTGAGCTGCCCGCGGTGATCTCGGTGACGGACGCGTTCCCGGACGCCCGCTTCCCCAACTTCAAGGGCCTGATGGCCGCGAAGAAGCAGGAGCTCACTCCCCTCACCCTGGCTGACCTGGGCATTGACGCGAACGATTTCACTCCGGCGCGGGCCATCGTCCTCGAGGTTGCGAAGCGCCCGCCGCGCGAGGCAGGCACCGTGATTGACGACGACGGCACAGCCGCCCAGCAGCTCGCCGACTACCTGGCCGAGAAGAACTTCATCTAAACGGGAGCACACAATGACGAATACCAACGAAGCAATCCTGGTGGTCATCGACGCTGCCCCCGCGGGCGGCATTGCGGATTCCGCCGCCGAGCTGATCGGCGCCGCCTCCGGCATCGGCGCGCCCGTCGCCCTGGCCACCTCTGCGATGGGCACCGAGGAGGAGCTGGCTTCCGCGCTCGGCGAGCTGGGCGCGGTGAAGGTCTTGGTCGCAGACGTGGACGACACTGCGCTGACTGTCCCGCAGGCGGATGCCGTAGTGGCGTAGTGGCCGCCATCGCCGCCACACGCCCCGCCGCCATCGTGCTCTCCCACTCCATCGCCGGCCGCGACATCGCCGCGCGCATTGCCGTGCGCGAGCGCCGCGCCCTGCTCACGGATGTCACGGGCCTTGCGCGTGACGACGAAGGCATAACCCCAACCACTCCGTCTTCGGCGGCAACTATTCCACCGTTGCAGCCGCCACGCACAGCGCCCCGGTAATCACGCTGCGTCAGGGTGCGGTTGATGTGCGTGGTGAGGGGGTTCGGGCGAGCGTCGAAAAGCTTGACGTGCCCGCGTCCGGGGCGCGTGCCGCGCGGGTGACGGGGAAGACGGTGGCGGAAAACACCAGCTCACGCCCAAGCCTGCACACCGCGGGTTGTTGCTGGCGGTAGCGCGCTGGGCTCCGAGGAGGAATTCGAGCGGCTGGTTGGCGGCCTGGCGGATGCGCTGGGTGCCGCGGTGGGTGCGACGCGCGTGGCTGTGGACGACGGCTACGTCTCCGCCGACCACCAAGTCGGCCAGACGGGTGTGCTGGTGTCGCCGCAGCTGTACATCGCGCTTGGCGTGTCCGGTGCGATCCAGCACCTGGTGGGCATGCAGACTTCTGACACCATCGTGGCCATTAACAACGACCCGGACTCCCCCATCTTCGAAATCGCCGACTTTGGCATTGTCGGCGACATCTTCGATGTCGTGCCGCAGCTGATCGAGCTGGTCAGCGCCGCGAAGCAGGGCGAGTAGGAAGCGCGAGCGCGCGCGTGGAAGCGTTGAGAGAGCGTTGAGGTAAGGAGCGTCCATGTCTGTTGTCCTGCGACGAGGACTCCCCCGCGTCCCCGGCGGCGAGCCGTGGCCGCCCGCCGATGCCGTCGGCCCAGAGAATGCCGAGGTCGTGGGGACCGTTGAGGTTGGTGGTGCGGCGGCGGTGGCTGGTGCTGCCGGTTTGCCGGCCCCGGCTACCGGTTTGCCGGCCCCGGCTACCGCGACCGTTCCTCTGCGACGCGGTCTCCCCCGCGTTGCTGGTGGCGAACCATGGCCGCCGGCGGGCGAGGTGACCGTCGAGGTCCCGGCCGTCGCCGGGTCATCCCGCGTGGAGCTTGGCGAGGGCACGGCCCTTGCAGATACCCAGACCGAAACCGTCTCGCTGCGCAAGGGTCTCCCCCGCGTGGCAGGCGGTCCGGCGTGGCCAGAAGCAGCAACCGCGCAGATTCCGGCGGTGATGGCGGTGGTCGACTCCGTCGCGCCGACTACTTCGGTAGCAGCTGAGCCGGCTGAGGAGCTGGCTGAGGAGCCGGCGGCACCGGCTGAGGAGCTTGCGGCTGAGCCGGTTGTCGAGACCGTCGCCGAACCGGCTACGCCCGAACAGCCTGCGGCCGCGTCGGCGGCTGAGCCGGCGACGCCTGCGCAGGAGCCGGCAAGACCATCGAAACCCGACGCACCCAGGTCCGCGGCGCCCACGAATTCTGCGGGGCGGAAGGTGGCTGGGGCGCGGGATGGGAGCGTCGTTAAGCAAAAATGGCTCCTGGTCGCACTTGCGCTGCTGGTGCTGGGTGTGATTGCCGTGTTTGGTGCGCGGTGGCTGGTGGGCACGCCGTGGGGTGCGGATTTTGTGGCCGAGTACCCGGGCACGCAGCCGTTGCCGGAGGGCGCGCTGGTTGGACTCCCGGCGTGGCTGAACTGGGCGCACTTCTTCAACATGTTCCTGATGGTGCTGGTGATTCGGACGGGTCTGCAGGTGCGGAACGAACGGAAGCCGGAGGCGTATTGGGCGCCGCGACGCACGCCGAAGCGCAAGATCAGCCTCACGCTGTGGCTACACCAAGCGCTGGACGTGCTGTGGGTGCTGAACGGCCTGGTGTTCTACATTCTGCTGTTCGCCACCGGCCACTGGGTGCGCATTGTGCCCACGAGCTGGGATGTTTTCCCCAACGCGCTCAGCGCCGGGCTGCAATACCTCACGCTGAACTGGCCGCTGGAAAACGGCTGGGTGCACTACAACGCGCTGCAGGAGCTTGCTTACTTTACGACGGTCTTTATCGCCGCCCCACTGGCAATCATCTCCGCCGGATTCCGGATGAGCACCTTCTGGTCCGACACGTGGAAGGGCGCGTCTAAGGCGTACCCCGCTTCCGCGGCGCGCAAGATTCACTTCCCGGTGATGATCTACTTCTTGGTGTTCATTGCGATCCACCTGGTACTGGTGGTGTTCACCGGTTTCCGTCGCAACATGGCGGCCATGTTCGCCGCGCGTGGCGACGTTGACCCCTCCGTCTACGCCACCGATTGGACCGGCGTGTGGGTGTTCCTGGGCGCTGTCGCGGTGACTGCGGTGGCGTGGTTTGTGACTAGGCCTTCTATCGTCGCGCCGGTTGCGAACCTGACGGGCAACGTGAGTAATCGGTAGGTCTGGGCTGGGTGGTCGCTCGGCTGGTGGTCGGGGTCTCCCGGCTGGTGGCTGCGGGGTCGCTCGGTTGGTGGTCGGGGTCGCCCGGCTCGGCGGTCGGGGTCGCCCGGCTGGTGGCTGCGGGCCGGCGCTCGCGGTTGGTGGCTGCGGGCCGGTGCTAGCGGTAGGGCGGCAGGCGATCCTAGCGGTGTAATTGGTGGGCTCGGCTTCGGCCGGGCCCTCTTTTTGGCTGGTCACTAGCCCTCTGTTTCGATCCTCCATTGCGATCCCCTGTTGCGTAGCCCTTCGTGGCGATCCAAGGGGTTTAATTCATCCCGGTTTAAAGCATTTAAGCCCCTGGATCGTCGCGTGAGGATCGGCAACGGAGGCTACGCAACGGAGGATCGGAACGAGAAGCTAAGCAACGTACCACTCCCCGCCCACGCTCCCCGTTCCCTAGCCCAGCCCGGATGTACGCCCCAGCCTCTGGTGCTATTTTTTGCTGGTGACTGAAACGCAGCATCAGCAGCATCAGCAGCACCGCCAAGACCACCCCGCGAAGCTCCAGATCGTGCCGCTCGCGGCGATGAGCTTCGCCGCGTTCGTCTACGTCTGCTTCGAGATGTTCTCCGTCGGCCTGATCACGCCGATGGCGGCGGACTTCGGTGTCTCCGAAGGGCAAATTGGCTTGCTGATGAGCGTCTACGCCGGCCTGGTCGCCCTGGTGACCATCCCGCTGATGGCCGCCACCCGCAATTTGGACCGCCGGCCGCTGTTTATGGCCACGCTCGGCTTCCTCCTCGCCGGCATTGTGCTGCAGGCCATGGTGCCGAATTACTGGGTGCTGGTTGCCGGCCGCGTCACCGCCGCGCTTACCCACGGCCTCTTCTGGTCTCTGGTCAATCCGATGTCCGCACGCCTCGCTCCCCCAGGTCAGATGGGTCGCGCAGTGGCCGCGGTCTCCATCGGCTCCACCATGTCCACCGTCGTGGGCGCACCATTGACCACGGCCATCGGCAACGCCATCGGCTGGCGCAACTCCACCTGGATTTTGGGTGCCGCAGCCGTCGTGGCGTTCTTGCTCCTGGCAAAGACGCTCCCGGCCATGCCGGCCCGCCCCACAGACAGCGCTGACGCCACATCGACCACGAAGTCTGCGATCCCGTCGCTGGTGGTCTACCTGGCCTTCGCTGTGACGGCCATCTTTGCCACCTTCACCTACCTCGCCCTCCTGCTAGAATCCACCACCGGGCCGCGCTGGGTGCCCATCGGCCTGTCCATGTACGGCATCTTCGGCCTCCTGGGCATCGTCTTCGCCGGACGACGCGTTGATCGCCGCATGATCCGCATCAACGGCATCGACACTGTATTACTCATGACCGCCGCCGCACTCGGCCTAGCCGCGCTGCAATTCGGGTCCGGTTGGCTGATGTTCGTCGCGGTCGCCGTCCTGGGCATCGCCGCCGGCGCACTCCCCACCGCCGGCACCACCATCTTCATGCACGCAGGCCAGCGCAACCAGGACCTGGCCAGCTCCATCTACGTGGTCACGTTCCAGGTTGGCATCGCCTCCGGCTCGGCGCTGGGCGCCGCGACTGTCGACGCCAACTTCCTACCCGGCACCCTCCTCCTCACCTTGATCCTCGGCGCGGGTGCCCTGGTTGTACTGGCCGGGTTCTCCAGGCCGAAGCTGCGGTAGCTCCGTCCAGGTGGGGGCGAGCCGGGGCGGGCGGCAGGGCCGAGCCGTCGGCGCTGCCCGGGGGCTGGTGCGGGGCGGGGCCGTCGGGGCCGCCGGGCCGCCGGGGCCGGGTGGATTCCCTGCTGCCCCGTTGCGGCCGCCCGACCCCAGAGCCAAAGTTGTCCAAGTACTGCACCCACCTGGTCTTTTAGTGGCCTTGGAGAAGGAGTCGACAAACTTTGGCTCTTGGGTGGACCCAACGGAGCTGCGGGGGCGGCCCGCAGGGCAGGCCCAGCCAGGGGCCGGCGAGGGGCCGGCGAGGGAATCGTCCTGGAATTGCACCCACCAGGGCCTTTAGAGGGCTCGGCGAAGGAATCGTCCGATTCTTTCGCCGGGGCAGCTGTCAGCAGGACCGCCGGGCCGTCCGGCGTCGCCGCTACCGGGCGGCCGGGCAGCCGGGCTACCGGGCAGCCGGGCTACCGGGCAGCAGGGCAGCCGTTAGCCGCGGCGGCGGGTGAGCAGCAGCACCGCCGCAAGGCCCAACGCGGCGCACGCGAAGGAAGACACCGCCATGGCAAGGGCGTGGTTTGTGCCCAGGCCGGCCAGCGGAGCAACGGTCGCGGCCACCAGGAACTGCACAAACCCGATCGCGCCGCTGCCAGCGCCGGCGCCGATGTCGCGCACCTCCTCCACAGCCAAGGCGGTGGCGTTGGCGGAGATGAAGCCGGACATCATGGGCAAGGTGGCCAGCACGGGAATAAACCACCAGCCCAACGTTCCCAGGGAGAGGAAGATGAGGAGGGTGGTTATGGAGGCGTCGATAAGCAAGGCCCCAATGAGCACCTTCCGGGGCGGAACGCGGCGCACAAGCCGCATGTTCAGCGCGTTGGAGATGGGGAAGGACAGGGCCAGCGCGCCGAAGACCAGGGAGAACGTGGTCGGGGAGAGGCCCAGCTGGTTCTGCAGCACCAGCGGGGATGCGGCGATGTAGGAAAACAGCGCGCCGAAGCCGAGGGCGCAGGCGAGCAGGTAGCCCACGAACGCGGGGCGCTGCAGGCAGCGGCCGATGCGGGGGAAGAGGGTGCGCAGGCCGCCGGAGGTGCGCTTGTCCGCAGGGAGGCTCTCCGGCAGCCCCAGCGCCAGCAGCACCTGGATAAAGTTGACGGCGGCCAGAACCCAGAAGATGCCTCGCCACCCGATTACCGGCAGCATCAGCCCGCCCAGCGCGGGGGCAAGCGCGGGCATGAAGCCGGTCAGCGCCATCAGCGCGGAGAACGCGCGGGCGGCGGCGGTGCTGCGGGCAAGGTCCGGAATGACAGAGCGGGACACCACAATCACGGCCGCCCGCCACGCCTTGCAGCACGCGGGCGAGCACAAGCAGCTCGATCGACGGCGCCACAGCGCACAGCACCGAGGTGACAAAGAAGACGAGGGAGGAGATGATGATGGGCCGTTTGCGCCCGGTGCCATCCGAAATCGGGCCGAACAGCAGGTTGCCCACCGCCATGCCCACCATGAACCCGGAGATGGTCAGCTGCACGGCAGGGGCGGTGGTACCAAGGTCCTCCTGCAGCTGGGGTAGGCCGGGCAGGTACATGTCAATGCCCAGCGGCCCGGCCGCGGCGAAAAACGCGAGGGCGAGCATGAGCCCAGCTGAAAGTTGCGGCACGCAGGTACCATAACGCACATGAGAAATGTTGAAGTTACTTCCGCGCCCGGGCGGATCGGTGCGTGGGATCTCGCCGTGGCGTTGGACACGCGCGAGGGCGCTGACCAGCTAGCACCGCGCCGGGATCGGCAGAGCTTCTTCTGGGTCACGGACGGGGAGCTGCGCCTGACCGGTCCGGGCGGGTTCAATGAGCCGGTGTCGGCGGATCAGGTGGGGGTGTTCAGGGGAGCGTCGATAAGCGGGTCCGGCTCCGTGACGGGCGCGCGCCTGGATGCGCTCGGCCCGGCAGACGGCACGGTGGAGATTTTCACCCCGGAGGTGTTCACGCTGCGCGGGGTGACCACGGCGCTGCAGGGGGAGGCGCGCGTGCTGGTGGGCACGATGTTCGGCCGCACGTCCCCGGTGAGCACCGAGTTTCCGCTGGTAGCGGCGGAACTTCGCCTTGCCCCGGGGGCTGAGGTTGCTTTCACGCTGGAGGAGAGCTTTGAATACGGGCTTTTGCCGCTTGGCGACGGTATCTTGGTACAAAACGTCCAAGTTCCCGCCGGCGATGTGGCGTACGCGGAGGCCGGCGGGCGGACGTGGGGGATTAAGAACCAGTCGACCGGGTGGGTACGTGCCGTAGTCCTGGGCGGCGAACCGCTGTAGGGGAGAGCGATGATTGTCACCTTGCTGATGTCTTTGGAGGACGCGAATCCGGAGATCACGCGCTGCGTGAACGTGGAGGATTCGATGGACTTGGGGCAGCTCTCGGAGGTGATCAACGCGGCGTTCGGTTTCTCCGGGGCGGCGACGCACCTGTACGTGACCAAGAGCGGGAAAACGCGCCAGGTGTACGCCGAGGTGCCCAGCGCCGGCGAGGGCGATGAGGTGGACATGACCGTGGCAAAGCTGCGGGAGATAACCTATATCTATGACCCGACGGCGAATTGGAACGTCCACGTTGAGGTGCTGGGCTACTCGCAGCTGGACGGCCCGACGCCCTTGCTTATCGACGCTTCCGGGCCCGACATCGTCGAAGCCACCAACGGCCCCGCGATGATGACGCGCTTCCGCGCCGAAGCCCGCCGCATCGCCGCCGGCCTGGAGCCGGACATGGAGGTCACGCCACTTTTGCTGAGCTTCTTGCCGGTGATGTCCCCGGAGCGGATGCTGCAGCGCCTGACCGTGACGGACCCGGTTGCCGTGGCTACACGCATCGGCTTTGTGGCGGAGGAGCTGTTTTTCGACGCCGCACAGGACGCCGCCACAGACCCGCGAGCCCTTGACCTGGCCAACCAATTCGAGGATTTCCTCGATTCGCGCCCGGAGCTGCGCGACATCTTGGAAAATGACCCGATGCCGGACCGCAATCCAACCTTGATCGCGGCCGTGGCCGAGTTCTTTGAGCAGCACGCCGGCGAAGATTTGCTGAACATGCCAATTCCGGGTTTGGACATCCCGTTCCGCGACGGTTCCGGGCCGGGGCCGGTTGGCGGGTTTGGTATGCCGGATGCGCCGGCCGGCGGGTTCGGCGTGCCGGGCGTGCCGGGGGAGCGGGTGCCCGGCGCGCCGCATCTGACGGTGATTCCCGGCGAGGGCGGGGGAAACGGCGACGGCATCCCGGTGATCGGGTCGCCCACTGAGCTACCTGGTCGCGGCGCGCACGATGCATTCTCCGATGCATTCGCCGACGTTATCGAGCTGTTCCGCACCCCGCTGGGCCTTACCGGCAAGGGCAAGCTTAACTCCGCGGCGGTGAAGCAATGTCTAGATGTTATGGGCCTGCCCACCTACCTGCGCCAACCGCGCGAAAACTCCTGGATTGACGTGCAGCACATGCGCCGGGTGCTCGAGGGCGGGGGATTGATTGCAGAGCGGCAGCCCGGCACCCTCCAGGTGACGGAGAAGGGGCTGCAGTTCCTGGTGGCGAATGACCCGATTGGAGAGTTCAGCAGTGAACTCTGCGCCGGGTTCGAGACCGCCTTCGGCCAGCAGTTCTGGCCGCCGCTTGCGGCGTGCCTTGCAGATTCCCTGGGCCTGGTTGACTTGCCGGAGCATGGTCACCCGTTCACCGAAGGCCAGTGGGACGAGGCGCTGGGTTTCCTTGAAACCTTAGGCGGCGTGTACGCCGATAACGACGGCATGAGGACGTCCATGAACGGGGGGCGCCTCCTGCGCTCCATGGTGAAGTTTTACGGGTATTCACGGTAGGCGCCGGGGAGCGCCACGCCCCCGGCCGGGCCGGGCGGCCCCGGCCCGGCCCCCGCCTACCGCAGCGCCCGCGCCAGATACGCCCCGGCGAACGCGCCGAGGGTGTTGAACAGGATGTCATCCACATCGGAGTACCCCGCGGCCAGCACGTACTGCAGCACCTCAATAACCAGGCTGAACCCGGCGCCGGCAAGCGTGGCCCGCTTCACGTCCCCGAGAAGCCGGTACGCCACCCACCCCACCGGCATGAACAGCGCAATGTTGCCGCCCAGGTTCAGCCACGGACCCCACCACACGCGGTAGTGCCGGAATGTCGCCAGCGGTTCCAGTCGCACCTGGCGCACTTGGTGGCTTTCCGCGCTCCACACCCCGGGGAGCGAGAAGTACGCCTTGCCCACCGTAAACAACAACACCACCGCGATGACCAGCACCGCGGCAGCGATGTATGTGCCCCGGGAGTAGCGGTTACGCAGCCGCCTCATACGGCACCGGGCCTCCGGAAACCTGGCGGTACGCGTGCGCGCCAAGCAGCAGGCTGATCGGCGCCGCCACCATGGTGAGCACCAGCGAAAGCAGGCCGCCGACGACGGTGCCGATCGTGCCCGTCGCCGTCAACACCGCCGGCAGGCTGGCAAGGATAGCGATCAGGCCGCTGAACAGAATCAGGCCCAGCGTGGGCAGGTAGCTGCGCGCACCGGCCTTCACGCCCGCGCCAATCGCGTGCCCGAACCCGCCGTTGTTATCCGCGGCGTAGTACATCGGGTACACCACGAACGGGACCAGCAGCATCACCAGCAGCAAGATCACCAGCGTAACCAGGCCAAACGTGCTCATGATGGTGCCCATCAGCTCGGGGTCCCCGAAGATATCGTCCGGCTGCTGCGGCAGCGCCGCCGGGTCCAGATCGATCGACGCGAACGCGAACATGAACGTGATGATGCCCAGGATGGTGGCCAGAATCGACCCCGCAAACACCAGCAGCACGGCCACGCCCAGCGACTTACCGTAGGCCGGCGTGCTGGGGGACTTCAGCTTGACGACGAGCGTTTGCTGCAACGCCGCAGCCACAAACACCGGCCACAGCAGCACAGACGCGATGGCGGAGAGGAAGCTCATACCCGGCACCGTCGCGACGGAAGACATCACGCTGAGCACCGCGGAGATCAGGCCGATAACCAGCCAAAACTTCGGGTTCTTGCCAAATGCCTTGAAGGACCAGGAGATGGCCTCGCCCAGACGCAGCTTGCCGGTGCCCTTGCGGTGCGCCCAGCCGTTTGCGTGAGGATCATTGATCGGGTGCGGCATCTGGCCGTCACCGTAGTAGCCGTCCGTCAGCTGCTGGCCGTGGTAGCGCAGCGCGGTCGCGCCGGCAGCCCCGGCTGCGGAGTTCACCTCAAACTGGGAGTAGTCCGCCGGCTGGTTGGGGTAGCTCGGGTACGCGGGCTCGCCGTAGTTCGGCGCGCCCGGCGCGGTCGGTTCGGCATCGCCGTAGCCGTCGCCGCCGTAGCCGTCGCCGCCGGGGTACGGCTGGTAGCCGCCCTGGTTGGGATTGGTCATCGAGTGTCTCCTCGTGGGTATGGATCGAGTTGTCTCGGACAAATGCGATCCCAGCCTACCCACGGGAGGCCCCGGCCTCACGGCTCGCCGGTGGGCCTTACGGCTCCACGGCCCCAACCCCGGCGGCCCAAGCCCGGCTCGCCCCCGGCGGGCTACTTCACAACCAGGTTCACCATGCGGCCGGGCACGACGATCGTCTTCACCACCGTCTTGCCGGCGCCGGTCGTCAGTTCGACCACGCGGGCGTCCTCCAACGCCAGCTTCTCGATGTCCTCCTTCGACGCGTCCACCGGCACGTCCAGGCGAGCCTTGACTTTGCCGTTGATTTGGACGGGGAGTTCAACGGTGTCGTCGATAAGCAAGTGCTCCGAGAAGGTGGGGAACGGCTCGAAAGTGATGGTGCCCTGGTGGCCGAGGCGGGCCCAGAGTTCCTCCGCGATGTGCGGCGCGAGCGGGGAGACCATCTGGATCAGCGGCTCCACGGCAGCGCGCGGGGCGCCGGACGGGTACGTCTTGGTGAGGTAGTTGACGTACTCGATGAGCTTGGCCACGACGGTGTTGTCGCGCAGGCCCTCATAATCGTCGCGGACGCCGGCGATGGTGCGGTGGAGCTGCTTCTCATCGTCGCTGGTCAGCTCGGCGTCCACGACGGCGAGGGAGCCGTCCTCCTCCGAGACCACCAGGCGCCACAGGCGCTGCAGGAAGCGGTGGGCGCCCACAACGTCCTTCGTCGCCCACGGGCGGGAGGTGTCCAGCGGGCCCATGGACATCTCGTAGACGCGCAGGGTGTCCGCGCCGTAATCGCGCACCACATCATCCGGCGCGACGGCGTTCTTGAGGGACTTGCCCATCTTGCCGTACTCCCGGTTGACCTGCTCGCCGTTGTACCAGAACGCGCCGTCGCGCTCCTCCACCTCAGCGGCCGGGACGTAGACGCCGCGGGCATCCGTGAAGGCGTAGGCCTGGATGTAGCCCTGGTTGTACAGGCGGCGGTACGGCTCCTTGGAGGTGACAAACCCCAGGTCATACAGCACCTTGTGCCAGAAGCGGGAGTACAGCAGGTGCAGCACCGCGTGCTCGACGCCGCCGACGTAGAGGTCCACGCCGCCTGGGTCGCCGGCACCGTGCTTGTCCTCCTGCGGGCCGGTCCAGTACGCCTCATTCTCCAGGTTCACAAACTCGTCCGAGTTCGTCGGGTCGATGTAGCGCAGCTGGTACCAGGAGGAACCTGCCCACTGCGGCATGACGTTGGTGTCGCGGCGGTACTGCTTCGGCCCGTCGCCCAGATCCATGGTCACGTTCACCCAGTCCGTGGCCTTGGCCAGCGGGGGAGAGGGCTCCGAGTCCTTGTCGTCCGGGTCGAAGCTGACCGGCTTGTAGTCCTCCACCTCCGGCAGCTCCACCGGCAGCTGGTCCTCCGGGATGCCGTGGGCCTGGCCAAACTCGTCGTACACAATGGGGAAGGGCTCGCCCCAGTAGCGCTGGCGGGCGAACAGCCAGTCGCGCAGCTTGTACTGGATCTTCTCCTCGCCGGATTCGCGCTCCACCAGCCAGTTGATGGCGGCCTCGATCGCGTCGTCCTTGCCCAAGCCGTTCAGGTCCAGGCCATTGCTATTCGACGAATTAATGTGCGCCGCATCCCCCACAAACGCCGCCTCGGAGATATCCCCGTCCAGCACCGGGATGATGGGCAGGCCGAAGACGCTGGCGAACTCGTAGTCACGCTCATCGTGCGCCGGCACCGCCATGATGGCGCCGGTGCCGTAGCCGGTGAGCACGTAGTCCGCGATGAAGATGGGCACCTCTTCGCCGTTCACCGGGTTCTTGGCGTAGGAGCCCAGGAACACACCGGTCTTGTCTTTGTTCTCCTGGCGCTCCACGTCAGACTTCGCGGCGATAGCGGCCAGGTACGCGTCCACGGCCTCGCGCGGGGTGGCCTGGCCGTAGGTCCAGGTGTCCGGCGTGCCCTCCGGGTACGCGTCCGCCACCAGCGCATCCACCAGCTCGTGCTCCGGTGCCAGCGTGACGTAGGTGGCGCCGAAGAGCGTGTCCGGGCGGGTGGTGAACACCTCGATGGAGCCGGCCGCGGAATCGAACGCCACCTGCGCGCCGCGGGAGCGGCCGATCCAGTTGCGCTGCATGCTCTTGACCTTTTCCGGCCAATCCAAAAGGTCCAGATCCTCCAGCAAGCGGTCCGAGTACGCGGTAATGCGCATCATCCACTGGCGCAGGCGCTTGCGGTAAACGGGGAAGTTGCCGCGCTCGGAGCGGCCGTCCGCCGTGACTTCCTCATTCGCCAGCACCGTGCCCAGGCCGGGGCACCAGTTGACCATGGATTCAGAGAGGTACACCAGGCGGAACTCATCCAACGCCGCGTGCTTTTCCTGCGTGTTCAGGTCCTTGAAGTCCCGCCCGTCCTTGGTTTGGCGCGCACCCGTGAGCAGGTCGCGCACCAGGTCCTCGATGGGGCGGGCCTTCTGCAGCTCCTCATCAAACCAGGCGTTGTAAATCTGCAGGAAGATCCACTGCGTCCACTTGTAAAACTCCGGGTCCGTGGTGGCTACGGCGCGGCGCTTGTCGTGGCCCAGACCCAGCTGGTTCAGCTGGCGCTCCATGTTGGCAATGTTCGCCTCAGTGGTCGTGCGCGGGTGCGTGCCCGTCTGAATCGCGTACTGCTCCGCGGGCAGACCGAATGCGTCGTAACCCAGCGTGTGCAGGACGTTCTTGCCCAGCATGCGGTTGTAGCGCGCGTACACATCCGTGGCGATGTACCCCAGCGGGTGGCCAACGTGCAGACCCGCACCGGAGGGGTACGGGAACATGTCCTGGACGTTCAGCTTCTCCTCCGGCAGCGGCTTACCCGTCGCCAGATCGCCGGTGGGGTTCGGCGCGTTGAACGTGCCGTTCTCGCGCCAGTACTGCTGCCAGGTGGATTCAATCTCGTTGGCCAGCGCCGCCGTATACCGGTGCGCCGTCGGGTTCGCCTCAGTCATGCTTACGCAGTGTAGTCGGGGCACGTTACGGTGCCGCGCTGCGCTTGGGGGCTTTTGCTTGACGACGCTCCCCTTACCGCGCCCTCCCCGCAGCGAACGACGGGGAGCATGTGTGCTACTGCGTTGAACGCGGGAGGGTGCGCGCTCGGACGACGTCGCAAAGCGCGGAAAGCACCGGCGTGGGCACGCCGGCCTCTTCGCCGGCACTGGCGACGGCGCCGCCGATGGCGTCGATCCGATCTCCGTGCGGCGGCCCGCCTCAACGTCCTGCGTCATGGAAGTCTTGTGGCCCGCGGACTTGGCAAAGACAGCGGCGATGTGTTCCCGGATCACGTCCTCGCGCACCGGCACGTTGCGGGCATGCGCCACCGCAAGCGCCTCCGCCAGCACCGCTTCGGTGAGGCGACGGCCTGGCTCAGTACCGTTCGTCTCACCCAGCGTGAGGCCGGTTGCGCCGCCGATGGTGTTCAGCACCGTGTTCAGGATCAGCTTTTCCCAGATGGGGATGTTCACGTTATCGAACAGCTCCACGTTGAACCCGGCGCGCGTGAACAGCTCATGCACCGCAACGGCGGCGTCCGAGTTCACGCCGTCCGCCACCAAGTCGCCCATCGCGATGGAGCCGTACGAAGAAGTGGTGATGGCGTTCGCGCCCGCGCGGTCCGCGGAGTAATCGGTCACGCCAGCGAGCGTGTGCTCCGGACCGAACGTTTCCACCAGCAGCTCCCCGTTGCCCAGGCCGTTCTGCAGGGTCAGCGCAATCGTCTGCTCGTGGAACAGGTGCTTGGCACCCTCGATGGCACCGGGGGTGTGGAAGCCCTTGGTAAAGAAGAGGACAAAGTCCACCGGATCTGTGTAGTCGGCGGACTTGGCAGCCTTGGCCTGAACGTGCGTGGCATCCCCGTCCACGATCAGCTCAATGCCGTCCTTATTCAGGGCATCGATGGTCTGATCCATCACATCGAAGAACACCACGTCCTCGCCCGCGGCGATTAGCCTTGCACCGAAGAGTTGCCCCATTGCCCCGGCGCCGATAACTGCAGTCTTCATGGTTGTGCGACCCCTTCCGCGCCGGCGGAACCCTCGGCGCATCGCGTGAGAAGGCTTTCGAGGTCTATTTTACCGCTGGTCGGAGCACCTTTCACTCCCTGCGGCCTGCCCGTTCTGCGAATTCATCCAGCAAATCCAGCACATCCGGTGAACGCCACGCGCGGGCTCGTTTGCCGAGCTGGGCTGACACCACAATCCCGTCTTCCTCGAGACGGTTTAGCGCCTTTCGGGCCCGTGCCGAGGTGGTACCCAACGCATCTGCCGCAAACGTGGACGTGACAATCGGGTGCTGCAGCAACAGATCCAGCAGAGGCCAAGCCAATGAATCCGCGCGGGCGTGCAGGCGCTCGTCCCATTCCTCGCGTAGCTCCATGAGTTCGTCGGCAAGCCATGTGCCCCGCTCCGCGCCCTCGAGTGCCGCCTGGGCGAACAGGAGAACGATCGGCTCCACGGTACCCTCGCGGTATGCGGTGAGGGCGTCGAAATAGCCGCCAACATCAGTCAACAACCCAGCCGAGATCGGAAGAGCGACGCTGGAACTCACACCCCGGTTACGCAGCACGACGTGGACAAGCGCGCGTCCCGTCCGCCCATTGCCGTCCGCGAACGGGTGAATGGTCTCAAACTGCGCGTGGGCCACAGCTGCCTGCGCAAGCGCCGGCATGTCTTCCCGCTGCATGAATGTCTCCAGGTCCGCCATCAAACCCGCGATGTACCGCTGATGCGGGGGCACGAACGGCGCTCCGCCCGGATGCGAGTTCGCGCTCCCGATCCACACCGGCTGATCCCTGAACCGGCCCGCGATGTTTGGCGCAGACTCCGCAAGCAGCAACCGGTGAATCTCCAGCACAGAGGCGACCGTTGGCTCGCCCGACTCCACCGCACGCGCCATCTGCCTAGTGTTCGCTGCGATGAGGGCCGCGTTTCCGGTGCCGCCGCCCGTCATCTCTGCTTCCAGAATCTTCCTGGCGGACGAGGTCAGCTGCTCAATCCGGCTCGAAGCCACAGATTCGCTGCGCAGCAGCAGGGGAGTGAAGGGCAGCACACGGTGCGCCTCCACGGCATCGAAACGCGTGGCCGCTACCGTCGCGCGCTCCACCTCAGCAACCGTCTCAGGGCAGAGCACCAAGGGGCTGGTGCTTATCTGCGCCACCTTTGCACTTTCATAGCTCCCCGGAACCGTGCGCGCAGCCCGACGTGAGACACCCTCGGCGAGAGAGCGCCAGGGCAGCGATTCATACGTGACAGCGGGCCAAGTCATGCCCACACTATAGCGACCTTTTAGAGGCTTAAAAGGTCGCTAATCTTCCGTAGCGACCTGTTACGCCCCGTGCTCGCGCGCCCATGCCTCCACCAGATCCAGACGCGCAAGGTCCACGCGGTCCACATCCTTGCCGTACGTGGCGACCATGTTCCGCTCATTCTCCGTCTTGCCCGGCTTGAGCTTCAACATGCCGATCAGCCCGCGCATCACGTTCTTGTGCGCGCTGCTGAGCTCCGGGTAGTTCAACCGCCCCGGCAGGTAGAAGCGTTGCACCGTGTCCTTGAGCTGGCCGAGGAGACTGGCCGCGGGATCTGCGCGAACAACCTCATCATCCAGCGTCATCCCCACCGTGACCAGGCATGCGGGCCGGTTGGCAAGGACATCTGCGGGGAGCTGTTGGAGGAACTTTGCGCCGTCGTTAAGCGGGCCGTGCGCGGGCGCGAGCACCACGAGCGGCCCTGCCTCGGGTGCGGCGGAGACGTGCGGGGCTGGGGCAGCGTATCGACGCTCACCCCAAGCCGAACCCCCAGCTCCTCCGCGTAGCGCTTGGTGGACCCGTAGTAGGTGGAGTAGTAGATTTCGCAGCTCATGGTGCCATTGTGGCACTAGATGGACTGGATCTACTTGATCACAATCGGGTTCACCGGCGAGCCGGTTCCGCGGACCACCTTGAGCGGGGCGGCGGTGTAGAGGAAGTCCCACTGGCCGTCTTCGGCGCAGGAATCCGCGAGATCATCCAGCCAGGCGATCTCGGTAAGGCTGATACCCAAGTTGCGCAGGAACACGCCGTGAAGCACCAACGCGATGCCGGAGGTGGGCTCATAGGTCACCTCGTTCGCAATGGTGTCGGTGACCAGGTTCGGAATCTCGCGCTCCATGAACCAATCCACCAGCTCCGGGGTGTAGGTCAGACCCGGCTCCACAAGATCCTTGTTGAACTCCTCCGCATCAACGCTGTACCAGTACTTCATCCACCCGGTGCGAACCAGCAGGATGTCGCGCTTCTGAATTTCAACGCCCTGTGCTGCGGCGGCTTCAAGCAAGTCTTCGTGCGTGAACGTCTCGCCCTTCTCCAGCCATTCCTTCCCGCGATGGCGTGCCATATCAATCAACACGCCGCGGCCAACAACGCCGCGCTCCGCGATCGGCAGGACCGATGCGAAGTCCATACCGCCATCATTGGTGGTGTCGGCGGACTTGCCGTTCCACAGCTTGCCGTCGTACCACGCGTGCCCAAGCGCGTCATACTGCGTGGAACCCTGCAGGAAGATCGAAGCCTTGTCATCCGAGTAGCGGATACCGCCCTTGTACTGCGGGCCGTTGCCGCCCGGCTCGAAGGAATTGTCGTCGAAGACCATCTCACGCTCCATGCCGGTGCGGCCGGGGAAGACCGGATCACCGTGCGGGTGGCCCATCTGCACCTGGAGAGTGAACACCTTGCCCTGTCGCGCAGACTTGAGCCCGCGCATGATCTGCTCATGGTCAAGGAAGTTCAGGGCACCGACCTCATCGTCATCGCCCCAGCGGCCCCAGTTGTTGGGAGAATCTTCCAACAACTTGGCTAGGTCGTCGAACTGGGAAAAGTCGTGGTTGTGGCCCATCTGGAAACCTCTTTTCTGGTGTGGTGATGTACGGGACCGTCCGCTAATCACATGGTGAATTCATGTGATTAGCATTACAAAACGAACTATAGTGAGTTCCAGCCCACTCACGCACCGATTACGGGAGGAGAAGTTCATGAGCAGCGACACTCTGACCATCAAGGGAGCAGTTCTGGAAGAATCCGGCCGCTCCACGCCGTACGCAGATTCCATCCCCATCTCCATCTCGGAGCTTGAGCTTGCCCCGCCGGGGGAGAGCGAAGTACGCATCAAGATCCTCGCAGCTGGTATCTGCCACTCAGACCTTTCCGTGGTGAACAACAACCGCCCGCGCCCCCTGCCCATGCTCTTGGGCCACGAGGCTTCCGGAGTTGTGGAAGAACTCGGTCCGGGCGTGACCGAGTTCGAGGTTGGCCAGCACGTAATCTGCACGTTCCTTCCGCGCTGCGAGGAGTGCAAGGCATGCAAAACGGATGGCCGAATCCCGTGCGAGCGGGGTTCCAAGGCGAATAACGAAGGCACGTTGCTCAACGGGGATCGTCCGCTGCAGCGCGATGGTGAGGTAGTGAACCACCACCTTGGCATCTCCGGATTTGCTACTCACGTGGTAGCTGACGTGCGTTCCCTTGTTGCGGTGGGCGAGGATGTGCCGCCAGAAGTCGCAGCCGTCCTTGGGTGTGCCATTCTTACTGGCGGCGGAGCGTTGCTCAACGAAATTAAGCCGAACGAGGACACCTCACTTGCCGTGGTTGGTCTCGGAGGCGTTGGCGCAGCCGCTGTCCTTACCGCCGCGGCGCTGGGTCTGAAGGAAATCGTGGCAATTGACGTTCAGGACAGCAAGCGCGAGCTAGCAAAAGAGCTTGGTTGCACCGAGGCTATGACACCGGATGAGGCTGTTGAATCTGGCCGGAAGTTCGACGCGGTGATTGAGGCTGCGGGCCACCCGAAGGCGCTCGAGACCGCCTACAAGATCACCGGTATGGGCGGTATGACGGTGACGGTTGGCCTGCCCGCACCGAACTCAGTCTCCGAGATTGACCCTCTGGTGTTGACCGCCGAGGCTCGCACCCTGAAGGGCAGCTACCTGGGCTCGGCAGTGCCGAAGGTTGACATCCCGAAGTACGAGGAGCTCTGGCGAGAGGGCAAGCTTCACGCAGAGAAGCTCATTTCCTCCCGCATCAAGCTCGAAGAGATCAATGAGGCAATGGACAAGCTGGATAACGGCCTGTCCCTGCGCCAGGTGATCATGTTCGATTAATTCCTGTCCCGAGTGTGGGCGGCAGCATCCAGGATTAGTTTGGAGCGAGTCAGGCGCCATGTACAACTTACGAGACTAGACCTATTCCCCCTTCACTACAGAATCTCCGGCACGGTCTCAGCATGGGTGTTTAGCCTGGAGGATTTCGAGCGAATCATCACCGGCGAGATGCGGTTCAGTTGGCTTGAGGGGATGGTGAAGGCCGCATACAACCTCAACGTGCGGATGATGCGCTACGGCGGAACGATGTATGGGAAAGCGCACAACCCGTACTTCGCTCACGACGTGTTTCGCAGCGCGGTGGAGTGGAAAGACCGCTCAACCGTTTTGCCCAAAACCCGGGGATCGCACTACAACCGAGTACGTTCGCGCTGAAAGGAGAAACCGTGTCCCAGACATTCATCGACGCGTGCCTCGCAGGCACCGCACGCCCGGAAGAGATTGATGATTGGGTCGATGCCTGGCACGATGCGGCCCCTGGTAGCGAGGATAAGACGCTGGACCAGTACCTCGGTTTTACCGATGAAGAAGGCAGGCTCTGGGCACGCAAGCCCTCAAGCCTGTGGGGAATCCTCGAGGAGCACAAGTCCGCCCGCCAGCGCACGTAGTAGCCACCGCCAGCGGGCATAGCGGCTAGACCCTACTTCGGACGCTTCTCGCAGCCGACGCCGTCGCCATCGCGGTCCAGGTGGGTGCCGTAGCCCGGCTCGCCACGGCGGATCGGGCGGCCGAGGTCATTCCACACCGCACGGCAGTTCGCGTACATCTTGCCGGACGGCTGCGCCTGGGCAGGGCGCACCTGCGGTGCCGGAGCCGGCTGCGGAGCGGGAGCAGGTTGAGGGGCCGGTGCCGGTGCGGGAGCCGGCGGTTCAGGTGCCGGAGCAGGCGCAGGTGCCGGAGCGGCAACCGGGGCCGGCGGGTTGCACGGGATCACCGTGGGGAGGGGATTAGGAACGATACCCTGTTGCATGGCCCAGCACACAAGGCCGGCACCAGCGGCGAGCGCCGCGACGCCACCAACCACACCGGCAACGATCTTCGTGGTGTCAGAGGAAGAAGACTCACGGGATGCGCTGTCTTCCTCCTTCGCTGCGGAGTGGACTACTTCGCTTTCAGACGAGAAGGACTCGGACGACCCGTCGCCCGTCGCCTCCAGTGCGACGAGGGAGCTCAACATCGCAGACGAGGCGGAAGCAGCAGGGGGAGCGACAACAGACAGAGCAACAGCGCACGCAGATGCGGCGGCGATAACGGATTTCCTCATTCCACTATTTTCACACTGTCTACACACCAACATCCCGGTTTTCGCACAGAAATTACTAAGGTCCTGCCCCCGATAACTTCTCGAATTGTTTTCGAATTGTTCTGTCCGACGCTAAATGGGCCCGCGAAAGATATAGCGAAGATATAGGAAACAATTCGGGCGCTTAATCAGCCGCCAGAAGTCCCATTTGTGCACTTCAAGGACATAAAACCAATTGTTCCCGATTTGTTTCTAATTGTTTTAGAACCGCGCCCTATCCCTGCTCGCGCTGCAGCGTGGCAAAGGTTTGCTTGGAGAATTCCTCCTCAACCTCCCAGTACTGGACCTCAATATTCGAGTTACCGAGGTTTTCCAGCGACGCCCGCAGAGGACCCTCGCCCCACTGCTTAGCATTCTCAACGGTGTCGAAGAGGTAGAAGGACGCGCCGCGACCCTCCCCGGGTTGCGACGTCCACACCTTCCACACAAGCCCCGGAATCTGCTGAAGGTCCGGGATCGCGCCCTCAAACCCCTCGCGGATCTTCTGGTCGGTGAACTCGTACGGGCTGTCAAAGGTGACGGAGAGCAGGGTAGACATGACGTTTCCTTTCGGGCTTTTGCTTATCGACGTTCACTTCTAGACCAATCGGTCTAAACGAGGTGACAGTGAGCGTACTAGGCGGTCCGTAAAACGGAACCCCACCGCACCGAAACCCCACCTCACGGTAAGGATCAAGGTGAATACAAATCGACCTCGGTCTCCTAAAACCGAGTCCGGAACGCCTGCGTTGTCGGAATGGCAAAGTGATCCGTGCTCAACCACGGCACCCATACCGGCGTGAAATCCTCCAGCTCCGGTACCCAATCCATAGGCAGCTCCGCGTGCTGATCCCCACCCGGGTTGAAAAACACCACCACCGTCCGCCCCGGGACCGCCTCAAGCGATTCGTTCAACACCCGCACCTCCTCCGGCGACGGCGCACCGCCCACACGCCCGAGAACATCCCGCGGCAAAAGCTCCGCTGCCGCTTCATAGTCGCCGCCACTCACAGCCTCATTAAATTCGCCGAACTCCTCGCTGGCCCGCAGCAACGTATCCGCGCACTCCAGCAGCGCGTTATCCACCGCATCGCCCAGGTACTCGTTCTCGAAGTACGCGTCACCTTGCGCCAGCTCCAGCAGCGCCCGCGCGTAGGCAAACGTTCGGTAAACCTCCACCGCAGCAGGGGCATTGTGCCTCTCGACGATCCCCTCCAGCGCCAAACCAATTGCTCTCAGCACCCCGTACACCGGCCGCTGCGCTTTCAGCTCGATGGTGTACTCGGCTCCGCCGACGAACATCGTCGTGAACACCCAAGCTCCTGGTTCACTGAGTTGGAATAACGGCATCTGCAGGACCATTGCGTTGCCACCGCGCTGAGGAAGCGCACGTTCAATCTCGTCGAGGTACTCATCCAGCCGCTCAACGGATTCAAGGTTGCGGGTCTTTTCCCACACCGCTCGAGCTAAGAAGAACGCTACGGCGAATCGCGGCTCGCTCTTCAACGCGGCGCGACACGCCTCGAGAAGAAGGAGCGCGAAACTCTCAGCTTGGCGCCCATCTCGTGCGCTCCTTAAATCTCGCAGCATGGCGTGTGCGAACTTCGCTGTCCCCGCTATTTCTTCTGCGGCTTCGCCGACCGGCTGCGTTTCATCCACCGGCCGATAGTTCCGAGCGGTGGTTTCGACGAGTTGCCGCAGCTCTGGACCAAACCCCAGCTGCTGTTTGGTTAGCTGCACCCCCGGCAGCGCCGAAACTGAAACGTATCCCGTGAACTGCGTTCCCGCAGCTTTCACGGGAATATCGAATGTTTTCCCCTCCATGGCGCCTGAACCTACAGCAGCTCTCCTCCTCTGGCTCCGGTTTCCTATCTCGCAACGGTATCCGTCTCTTAGCTATTGACCGCTCGGCTTCAGAGCGATACTCCTGTTCTCAGGGGGTGGCAACCATGAAGAGTTTTGAAGTCACAGCGGAACGCGGGAAAAGTGGTGTCTGGGTGCTAGAGTGGGCCGAGCTCAGCGTGGTCTCCCAAACGGCGCGCCTTAATAGAGCCGAGGCAGAGGTTGGGGAGGCCATCGCATATCAGTCTGGCCTTGCGGAAGGTGGCTTCCAACTGAGAATTGTCTCTTTGATGGTCCACTAGATCGCAGCACATTGAACTAACGCCGATGCGGGAGCGTGGAAATCCAAGTGTATAAGCAACCGCTCACTCGGCCTCGTGGGCGGACACTTTTACCAGCAAGGAATCGAACGCGAGATTGAGAGACTTCACAAGTATGTCAAAGTCTTCTCTTGCGTCGTGGCCACGTAAACCCAAATCTCCATAGACTTTCGCAGACTCTGAATTTTTGAGATGCGCGATTCCTCCCCGGGATCGGAGAGCCTGGAGTTGTCGAAGGCGCTGACAAAATTCGTCTGGCCAACCTTCTTTCTCGCCAAGCTTTCGGAGGTTTTCCAAACTGCGATCAGGAATCACTTCATCTGCTGGAAGCGCTTTACATATAGCTTTAGTGTTGAGAGAATCGACCAGCCATTTGGTGAGAGTTAGAATTGGCCCCTGTAGCGAAAGCGGGTCTGCCGAAGCGGGATAAACCAGTACTTCCACCTGCCGTTCCAGACTGGGTTCAAGTTTTTTCCAGATTGGAAATCCGAACTTTCGTTCACAATGGCTATTGATATCCCCGACTTTGGTCTTGAGCTCTCCAATGGGGTCCGGCGATCCCACCCACTGACCAAGAAAATCTCGGCGAAATCTTCCGTCATCGATACCTCCCTCTGGGAGATCGTTGTAAATTCGCCAGTGGTTGTGCTCTTCGCGCGGGATGTGCGCACCAATGTCACCTAAGTAGACCACCACCATGTTTTGGTCATTTAACGAAATATCAATTCCCCAAAGGTTGAGGCATTCCAAACGTGTAGCGCTGATACTAAAACGAGACGGTGTCGAGATATATTTGCTGAGAACGTCCCGCCGGAAATATACGGGCGTAAGGTAATGAGGAGCCGTGGGATTAGCTCCGAAATAGTTCCCCAATTGGCTTGGTTCACTAGTAAACTCTACTGGTTCACCATCGGGTGACACACCAACAATGAAGGACCCGTATTCCGGAGCCTCACCCTCCCCTTCCAGCAACAACGGTTTAGTTCTCCCTAGACGGCCACGGTACGTGAACCTGCCGCCCAATGACACGCAGCTATTACTTTCACTACTCGCCGCGAGGGAATACTCCCTGTAGCTAAAGCTTCCACAATCGTCCGTGAATTCCTCATGCACGGTCCGCTCCAGAATCTCTCCAGTCATCTGGAACAGCTCAAACTGTATTAGTAGGCGCTTGTTAAACGCATAGAGATATGTCCCGAGCTCCTCCGCCCGCACTTCCACGCTCCAGCCGTCTTCACTAGTCCTCATCCGGAGCAATTGCCTCTCCTCACCCCAAGGCGTTAAGAAGCGCCACTCCTCGCCCACCTGATATGCATCCCAGAACCACAGGAATGATGGCGTAATGAAGATCTGATACTCGGAAGCGCCCGGAGGAAAAACTCCCTGGCAAAAGAATCTCACGGAGCCATGCTCACTGTGGTCGAGCATGCCATCAAGGGTCTCTGGGCGTTGATCTTGGCCAGCCCATAAACGGGTAACACAGGCCAGATTCTGACCGACCCACCCATCCCCAAAGGGGAACGCATGATCGAATTCATCCTCAACCAGCACGGCTCGGAGCCCACCCCAGACGTCCGAGTAACTAAAGGGCAGACCCTCCCCAATCGTTACCCATCCAACTGCCCTTGATCCTGCCTGAGCTACGCTTTTGTCCGGTACATATCTAAGATATTTATTGCTGACATCTCGACTCCAGTCGAAGCCACCCATTTCGCGCACTTACCAGCCTTCCAACTGCATCTAGAACTTTCCTAGCCTTGATTAGTCTCCGCATACTGTCGTCATTTCGCTGTTTCAGCGGATAGTTCTTCCAAATTCACAGATCGCATATCTTTTCGAACAGCCTAACAGATTTTACAATCAAGCGCGGTCTACGATGTGACCACAAGCTATCTTTAGGGGCCCCATTCGCTTAGGTCAAAGCCGCCGCGCGTGAAGAACTCGACAAGCAACTTATCCGCGTAGTCAAAGCGGTCGAACGGTTCAGCATCGATGCCTCTGACGTGGAGCCATTCTCCGAAGCGTTCAACGTCAACGCCGTTCTGAAGTCGATGGAAGCGACCGTATGCCCTGATAGGAGTCATGGTGCCATCTACAAGCTTGAGTGTCTCTTTGATGAGAGAGCGCTCCAATCCCGTGGCGGCGTTCAACTGATCAACAAACTCGTCTTGCTCTTCGGCTCGGTAGATCTCGATGAGCTCTTGGATTGACCGTTCGTCTTTCGGATCGAGAACGCCCAGCATGACATCCTTGAAGATCTGGTCCGCGGCCGCCTGATCGCCCTGGCTCAACTTGGCATACTCCCGTTTGAGTTGAGCAAGCAGGTCGTCTTGGACTTCCTGCGACGCTTCAGGCTGCGCAACCGCAGCTTTCCACATCTGGAATCGCTCGTTCAGATACTCCGCGTCAATGACTTGAGTGGCGCGCGCCATTGCCAGCGCTTCGAGATCGAGCGGAATAGTTTCATCCGCCTCGCTCTGCTCGGACGCTTCGGCAAGCTCGGCGTAGCGCTGGGTCCACGCCTCGTACTCGTCGAGGCTGACATCCACCTCAACACGGTTGCCGTTTTCGTCTTCGACATGGTCCATGCCCCACTCGAAGCCCTGGATAAACGCGGATTCGAGTCGGCGGGTCAGTTCGGCGTAGGCGGCGGCGAACGCCTTACGCGCGGCTGGGTCGTCGGGTAGACGGGAGTTGTCGGAACACCCCGCGTCTTGGAAGATCTGGCGCACCGCTTCCGCGCTGGTGTTGGCGACCGTGATGGTTTCCGGCAGGGGGTCTGCGAACACCGCCAATGCGTCACGTCCCGCATAGAGGTCGAAGGCGTCGACGATGTTCTTTTTCATCGTGTGGACTTTGCGGAAGTAGACAATCGTGCCGAAGGGTTTCAGCAGGTGGTTGTAGACGCGGTTCGTGCGCGAGAACGCCTGCACGAGCTGGGCGTAATCAACAACCTTGTCGAGGTAGAGGGTGCCAATGTATTTGGAGTCGTAGCCGGTGAGCAACTGATCGACGACGATCACGAGGTCGAGCTGCTCGTCTACTTGCACGTGCTTGTAGCCGCGCCTGTGCGCCAGTCTGTCGGCGGCGTCTGCACGGAAGTCCGCGTGGTCGGAGGCGGAGAAGGTGGTGCCGTATAGCGCGTTGTAATCGGTGAGCACCTCCTCGATGCCCGCGTCGCGCTCTAGCGCGTCTGGGGTGTTCTGGTTCGCGTCGGTGAACACCGCTGTGACTTTGAGCGAGCCGTCGGCTTTGAAGCGCCGGTAGTAATCGATGGCTTCGAGCACAGAGCTGGTGGCGAACAGGGCGTGCAGTTGGCGGTTGCGGGAGCGCTGGTCCCAGTGTTTGACCATGTAGTCTACGACCGCCTGGCGGTGCTTCTCGGTCTCCCACGTGGAGGTTTTGGCGAGCTGCTCGATGCCCTCGACGCGGCGCCCATTCTCGTCGATGGTGGTGGTCCACGGGACCCGATCCTCGTCGATATAAGTGTTGTAGACCGCGAGTTTACGCTCGTCGGCTACCACCTCATCCATGTCGCGCGCGTCGGCTTGACGCAGCGCGACCGCATGGCGTAGCTCCTCGTCCGTGAACGTGGAGACGGGCACGGTGTGGAACTCCAGCACATTTCCGTCGCGCAGCCCGTAGAAGATCGAGTAGCGGTGCAATTCGTTGCCGAAGAGGTCGGCAGTGATGGTGTCTTTGCGCTTGTTGACCTCGTGAATCGGTGTCCCCGTGAACCCGAAGTAGACCGCGTGCGGGAAGCGTTGGGTGAGGAAGCGGAACATGTCGCCGAAGGTGGTGCGGTGAGCCTCGTCCACCACGAACACCAGGCGCTTCTGATCGACAGAGGAGAAGTCCACGTCAGCGAAGTCGCCGTTCGGATCCGAGATGATGCCGAGCTTGTGCAGGGAGGTGATAATCAGCGGTGCGCCCTTGGACTTCAGCTCCTTGACCAGCGCGTATGAGTGGGCTGGGCGGGTCAGTTCCACCATGTCGCCTGCGAAGTTCGTGTATTCGATCTCGGACTGCTCGGAAAGCTCCACCCGGTCGAGAACGAACACCACCTTGTCGGCGAGTTTTTCGCGCGCAATGAGCTGGGCCGCGGTAAACGACGTCATTGTTTTCCCGGACCCGGTGGTGTGCCACACGAACCCGCCCTTGTGCGTGTTCTTTGTCCAGGAATCGCGGTGCTCCCGGTTGATGGTGCGCAGTGTCGAGAGGATCGCCTCGACCGCATGGACCTGGTAGGGGCGCAGGACCTTTAACGCACCGTCGCCGCCGTCGGCAACGAGGTAGTCGCCAACGAGTTTGTGTGCGGGTGGGATGCCGAGCACGTGGCGAACAACGCCCTGCCAGTCCGGGTACGGCTCGTTGCCCGCGTCGGTCCACTTGAAGAAGAAGTCGGAGTTGAACTTATCCACCCCGCCCGGGTTGGCGAAGTAGCGCATGTCGGTGGGGGTCATCGCGACGAAGAGCTGCACCATGTTGAAGAATCCGGTCCAGGCGTTCTCGCGGGCGTAGCGCTGTACCTGCATGCACGCCTCGGTGACATCATGTCCCTCGTTTTTGAGCTCGACGTGGATCAAAGGCAGGCCCCAGATGAGCAACGTGAAGTCACCTCGCCGGTCGCGGGCGACGTTAGACCGCTTGGCGAACTTCGGCTGGCGGGCGATCTGGTAGGTGGAGTCGCCGCCGCCTATTTCTGAGGGGGAGAAAATGGTCAGCGGAATCTCGCGCCCGTGGTTTTTCTCGTCCAGTGGGTTGTTGCGGGTGAGGATGGTTTCTCGGCCTTGGAGCCAGCGCTGCACGGCTGCTGGATTCGGCAGTGCCGCCACCTCGTCCACGAGGGTTTCGATCTCGATGGGGGAGAGCGGCACACCGTTGAGCCGGTCGGGGGTGTTGTTGTTCTCGAATACGATGCGCGCCCAGTTCGCAATGAGCTGGTCTTCGGTGGCGTAGGTGAGCACGTCGGGCGACCAGCCGTATTTGTGGGTGAGGTTGAAGATGACCGCGTCTTCGAACTCGGCCTCGTTACGGAACTTCACGGGTGCTTCGGTGCTCATTGGTCTGTCCTGGGTCTAGACGAACATCTGGGTCAGCAGCGCGCTTTTCAGATTACGCAGCGTGGCCAGCTTCTTCTGCTCTGCGTCGATGAGAGCGTCGAGGTTGCGGAAGTACGCGCCGATGGCCTGCTGCTCGGAGAGGGAGGGGAGCGCGATGGGCAGATTTGCATACTCGGTGGAGTTAAGCCCCGGCTGGCCGGAACGCTGGGAGGTCATGCGTACGTACTCCCAGTAACCCGGTGTGAGCGTGGAGGAATAGACGAAGTCGGGATCGGCGGCATCGGTGACTCTTGCACGAATAAGGAAGCCAGCCCACACAGTGCGTCCAACCTGCTTTCGATAGAGGAAACTTCTTCCAACAGTGGCACCCGTCCTAGCGAAAACGATGTCTCCGTCGCAAAGAAGAAACTCGTCAGCCGTGCGACGGTCGACACCGGGTGAGGTAGTTTCCCCAGTTCCGAAGTCTCCCGCCCCGGGGTCAATGTCAGTGATGCGCAAATACTTGGTTTCTCCGTCGTACGGAACTGCGGTGGCGTTCACTCCGTACCGGAACGACTCGACGACCTGCCCGAGCGTGGAGCGCTCCCAATCTCCCTCGAACCCCTCGAACCGCACCTCCGGGGCGGTGGCGGTGCCCTGCGGGAACATCTTCACCAGCATGGTCTGCTTGAGGGACGTGAGCGACCCGGCGCGCAGCTTTGAGGTGTTGGTTAAGGACTCGACAGCACGCATCAACGACGACACCGCCCGCTGTTCCTCTAGGCAGGGGGTCGTGATCGTAAGCGCGAGAACCTCGGGTTTCGTCATTCCCTTTATGGAAGTTCCTTGTGCGCTTTTCGCAGCTTGAGAGACCCGCCGCTTTACCGCGTACGCGAGGTAGTGGGGGTCTCCGCGTAACTCCGAAAGGTTGAGAAAATCTTGGCTGGTCGCATACTTCTCGGGCATGAGGGCGACCTTTCCCACACCGACGCGGGTCACTACAGCAAGTGAGTTCGCCGGAATCTCCGAACTAGCCGAAGAGTCTACAGCGTTGGTGGATATGAATTTGCACACGTTTACCGCGAAAGGATCGTCTTCGTCCAGGTCGGAAGACTGAATCCAGGGGAGGGCACCTTGCCAGAATGAAGGATTTGAGGTGCTGGGCGTTCCTCCGCCAATTGTTCGTCCAGCAATAGACTCAATTGGGACAACACTGGGAGGGCCGTCGAACCCCGCCAACCGCAGCGCGGGCACGCGCGTGTCCTCGTTACGCACGTCCCTCACCCCCAAGCATCTCCACCAGCGCTGCGATTCCGGCCATGTCGGATTCGGAGCCGCGAAGCTGCGACATCATCCCGGCAAGCTCCCGGCTCGTCTCGCGGATGGTGTCCTCAACATCACCCAAGGTCGTCGCATACTTGGCATCCAAGCGCTTCACCTCGCTCACCAGTGCTGCAAGCTCCGCGTCCACGATCTTCTCGAAGGAGCGGAACACCCGGCCCACCCACTTTTCGCGCAACAACCCGGCCGCCTGCTCGTCGGTGAGCGACTCGATAGCCTCCTTCGTCTTTGCAGTCAATAACAGCTCAAGGCGCTTCACATCAGCGCCCAGCACCTTCACTTGCTTGAGTGCAAAGTCCGCCCGTTCAAGCAGGGCAAGCAGCTCGTCGTCGTGCTCGTCGCGCTCCGTATCTGCCTTGAGCGCCTTAATCCGGCGCGCGACACCCGCAGCTGCGAATGCTGTGCCCGCAGCGTTAGTAATCAGTGTGTCGCCCTCGCCGTAATCCTCCTCGTCGATCTCGGCGAACACCTCATCGCGCGTCGCGGCCGCAGCGGCAACCGTGGCGCGGGAGTGCTCCACACGCTCCACAAGATCGGCAAGCAGCACAGACTGCACCAGCTCGAACGGCAGCACCCTACCAACCCAGCCGTCCTGGACCTCGGTGTCTTTACCCTTGACCTTCTTCGTAACGATATTGGGGTCCACCGCGCGCACTGCGTCAAACCCCTCGCCGCGCACCACCTCAAGGTCTGACTCTGTGACCTCCCACGTGTCCGCGAACAGCTGATACACCTCGTACGGGTCGATGATCGGCACACCCGCCAGACGCTCGAACAGGTCGTAGCGCAGCGCCGCCTCGGCCTGCGCCGGATTCACCGCGGTCGGATCGGTAAGCAGCGTGTCCTCGGCAAAGGCGTCGAAGCCCACCAGCGCCGACGTGAACGTGTCACGAAATGCAACTGCCGACGGGTGCCCCGCCACCACCGCGGCCACATCATTCACTTTCACCCGGCTGTGGGTGTCGCTTACCCGCTCGAACAGCGCCTCACGAAGCCCCGGCAGCGCCTCCCAGTAGCGGCCGAGGGTGCCGATCTCGGCATTCGGGATACCGCCGAACATGGTGGAGTAAATGTCGTAAGTTTCCGGCGTTTCTGAGGAGTCCACGTAGCGCGGGATATTCAGGTTGTAGCCGTTGACGCGAATCTCCTCGCGCGTAACCAGCCGGGAGTACCCCTCGATGGTCTCGCGGTTCGTGACCGTATCGACGATCTTGCGGATGTCGCGGGCGCGCAACTCGTTTTTGGTGCCTGCTTTGATGAAGCCCTTTGACGCGTCGACGAACAGTACGTCGCCGTCGTCACCGCGCTGCTTTTTCAGCACCATGACCAGCGTTGCGATACCAGTGCCGTAGAAGATATTGGGCGGAAAACCGATGATCGTCTCGATGTGGTTGTTATCGATCAGGTTGCGGCGGATTGCTTCTTCCTCGCCGCCACGGAACAGCACGCCGTGGGGCAACACGATGGTCAAAATGCCGTCGTCTTTCAAGTGGTAGAGCTCATGCAGCAAGAACGCGTAGTCCGCTGTTTTCGACGGAGCCAGACCGTACTTGAAGCGTGCGTCGCCACGGGCGTTGTCGCGGTCCCATTCCGCGGAGTACGGCGGATTGGACACGACAGCGTCGACGCGCAGTAGGTCGTAATTACCGTGTTCATCGATGTACGGCCAGTCTTGAGCGAGCGAGTCGGCGTTACGGGTGACGATGTTGGCCGGGCGTACACCGCGCATGACCAGGTTCATGCGGGTGAGGTTGTAGGTGTCCTGCTTCAGCTCCTGTGCGAAGTAACGCACCCGGTCGGGATCGCCGGAGCGTCGTGCGATGGAATCGCCGATGTTCAGCAGCAGCGACGCAGAGCCGGACGTCGGGTCATAGACGTCGATAGTGTCGCGACCTTTCAGATGCTCCGCCACGATCTCAGCCATGACAACGGCCACCTGGTGCGGGGTGTAGAACTCTCCCGATTTCTTGCCAGCTCCTGCGGCGAATTGGCCGATTAGGAACTCATATACGTAGCCGAGCACATCGTAGGCTTTTTCTGTGCCGGTGGGGAGCTGGTTGATGATCGTGATGATCTGGCGCAACTTTTTTGACCGCGCACCCGCGTCGGTGCCAAGCGCCGGGATGGAGCGTTGAAACGACTGAAAAATTCCACTAAATACCGCACGGTAGGAGTCGGCCACGTTCGAGTCAAAGTGGTTAAGGCCGTCCAGCACTGTGCTGGCGGTTAGCTCGCCACCCATATCGACCCAGGTGGAGAAGAGATCGTAGTAAGAGATGTAGAAACCGATGTTTACCTTGGCCATCTCGCGCACTCGCGCGTTGTCGCGATTGAGCTGATCCTCGAACCGCGCCTTGGGCAAGCCCCGCTTGATGAAAAACTGCTCCTCCTTTTCGGAGAGGAACTTGTAGAACATGAACCCCAGGATGAAGTCCTTATAGTCGTTCGCGTCCAGTGCGCCGCGGAGCTGGTTCGTCGCCTCCCAAACCTTGCGAGCGAGCGCTTGCTTGTCCATCGTCCTATCGTTTTGCGGGTCCATGGTCTTAAACGTATCTGGTGTCCCAGATCTAGGCGGGAGGGGCACGTAAACTTGTTCGAGGAGGGGCTCGACGTCAAGACACTCCTCAAAACAGTTGATTAGTTCCGTGCAGAGATTGCGCTAGAGATGCCTGAAGCGACAAATGTTCTATGGGTGGTAGAAACTGCGCGGCCGCGACGCGCTCGCGCCGCATGCCTCGCAGGTGCTGAACCACGGCGACCACAATTGCGATGGCCAGCATGATGTAGATGCCAATGGTGATAGGGGACGCGAAAAGTGCGGTGACGTCGCCCTCGGAACCCGTGAGACAGAGATTTCAGAACGTTCTAAATGCGCCTTTAACGCTGCGGAACCACCGTCCACGATTCCTTTGTTTCTTTAGGGCATCTTTACAACGGAAACCGCGTGTGCGTATACTCGCACATGCAGGTCCCCTCGCCCACGGTCCAACCCCCCCGAGACCGGTAGAGCGCTCACCCCCCCCCATTTAGAGCGCGAGAAGGCGAGGGGGCCTCGCATTTTCCGGAATCCATTCACCAGCGCATATTTGCAGGTAGCGCTCTAGAACGGGAGCAAGCCCACGAGGTTCTGGAGCAACGGCACCACCGCCGCGAGGAGACCGACCACGCCGACGATGATGGCGGCGATGTTCTGCGCCGAGGAACCAGTTTCCGCGCCATTGCCGGTGATCGCGTTGGCGTTGGTGGCATCGGCGATAGCTGCCGGGCCGGTAGGGGCTTGCGCTGCTGGCGGCAGCTGCACCGCAGGATCGGCTGGTTCCGGCTGCGGGGTGCGAACGCGGTCGATGTCCAACGGCAGGTTGGCGTTAGCCCAGCGCACTACGTCCGCGTTGGACACTCGGGCGCCGTTGGCGGGAAAAGTCGCGCGCTGGATGGTGACCGTGGTGCCGCGGGAGCTGGTGAGCACATTCACGCCGGAAAGCACGCCGAGGTAGCCGCGGCCCGGCGCGTACACCACGCCACCAGAATCGCCCTGCTGGGTGCCCGCGTTCTGGAAGAAGAATGTGTTGTGGATGTTGCCCAGGTAGGGGGCACAGGTGACGGTGGTGCCGCCGTTCTCCACCGCGGGTCCGTGGCTGGACACGCCGCGCACGCAGACGCGGTCGCCCTTGACCAGCTGGCTGGGGTGCAGCACCGTATCGCCCGAGAACACGTTGGGGCCGAGCGGAACGTTCGGGTTCCACTGGATCCTAGCCCAGTCATTGCTCATCGTGCCGCCGTAGGACGGGGCGGGGGAGAAGGTGCCGGCGGGTACAGCGTACCCGCGCTCATTGCGCAGGTAGACGGTGTCGCCCGCCTTGCCGCAGTGGCCGGCGGTGTAGCTGATGCGCTTGGCGGCATCGTTGTAGCTGATCGTGCACGAGGACGCTTGGCCACTGCCCGCGCTGGTGTAGATCACACCGCCCTGCGTAGCGGTTGGCAGGGGCTGGGCGAGGGCTGGGGGCGTGGTGGTGCTTAAAAGGAGCGTCGATAAGCAAAGCCCTAGTGCAGCGCGTTTCACGAATGGAGAGCGTACTAGAAGGAGCTGGACCCGCCGCCCCCGGAGAAGCCCTAATCCGAACCGCAAAACAACGTTCAAGCAGGCCAAAGTAGTTAAACTGTGATGAACACGGTCAAACCATGAAAGTGCCCTCGCAGAACCCTGGAGGATTAATGAAAAAGCGTAGGCTTCTTGCCGCTACGACCCTAGCCACCACGCTAGTTGTGGTGCCCGCAGCGCAACATTCCGTTAATGCGGTAGATACGGTCCCCACTAGGTCGGAAACGCAGTCAGAGACGATGGCCGACCGATCGAACCCGCGGCTGATTGGAGTGCCTGAGGTCCTAGACCGCCATACGCGCCTTGAATGGGAGGGTCTGGCGGATGATGCCTCCATCTCATCCGTTTCGATCCTGGACCCCAACGGATACTTCAGCGCTTTCCAGGGCGATCTTTACTTAGGTTTTTCCGACCCAATGCGGCCTCATTTCAGCCAATCGGATAACGCCGCCACCGAAGACGGGATACTACGCGGGGAATTTATTCTGGCTGTCGTCTATTCTGATCGCAGCGTTGACCAGTTCAAGCAGTTTTTCGAAACCCGTCCATCCAAACAGCGAGACGCCTTCCAGCCCTATATCGAGTCTGAACCAATCGCGTTCAATGACCCGAAGCTCTTCGAGCTACGCAGTTTTCCAGATGGAGCGCAAGCGAAGGTCTTGACCACAACAGCGGGTTGGGAAGCCGAAACTGTTGGTGATCGAGGGCTTAAAGTCACCCGCGCCGGCGAGAGTCCACAGGACGGCGTTATCTCGCTCGCTGTCAGTTACCCAGACGGATCAAGCGAAGCCATTGCTATCAGAGTGCAGGGAACCTCAATTTGGGATTACCCGGAGCACCCTAAGCCTAAACCCGGCCCAGGCCCGTCAGAGCCCGTTGCCCAAGAGTTAGGGTTTGACACTCTGGAGCTCGACTTAACTGACCCGTACGCCCCGCGGGACCGATCAGTGCGAATTGTGGGGTTGCGTGAAGTCCCAGTCCAACGGGTTGAAATCCTGGATGCGAACGGATGGGGATACTCTCGCCGTAAGGAAGGAATTTTCGAATTTCATTCCGGCCGACATGGAACTCAAATCGCGGTAAAACAGACCGGCGCCCCCGAATCGCCAAGTTTCGTACCTGTTAAGTTGAACGTGCGGGTTGTATACACCGATGGGTTAGCTGAAGAATTTTCGGAGACTCTGCGTATCAAGCCCGAGTACCAAGTGCGGTGCGACCGCCCCGAGTTTGACCTCTCCTCGGTCAAGCCAGGTGAAGCCAACTTGCTCGAAGTTCAGGGGCTGCCAAATGGCTGGCCGCTAAGGGTAACCGACGTGGTCGACGGAGCGGCCGCCCGTATTCAAGAGGACGGGAAACTTGAGCTCATTGTCCCTGAAGATCTTGAATGGTTCGAAATAGATCTTGAGTACCCTTGCACCGGGGAGCCAGAACATATGACGGGCAGCGTGCTCTACTTTTCCTCGGCACCGTGGGTGCGTCCAACTACAACACCATCCACATCGACTACAAGCAAGGCCGTTCTACCCCTAGCTCCTGAAACGGGTACTGCGCCCACCGTCTCGACGATCACTACCACGGTTCGCGAAACATCGCATGTGACCACGGTGGTCAATAACACAACCATTGTTAATACTGTGGTGTCTGAGGCGCCCAAGACCATCGTCTCTACTGTGCGAGAGGCTCCGGTCACGCTTGCGAATACCGAGAAAACCACCGTCATCAAGCCCACTGAGCCGTCGGGCAGCTCGAAGGCGACCACGATTGTCACTTTCGTTCTCTCGCTTATCGCGGCCGTTGCGGGTCTTGCCGCAACAGCGCTGAATTTTCCTACCGTGAGAACGCTCTTGGGTCTGTAAACCCGCAGGGATTTCTCACCCACGCGAGTAGCAAGTGAGCTGTGGTGCTCAGGTCATCTCGCTACTCGCTTAAAAGGAGCGTCGATAAGCAAAGCCCTAGTGCAGCGCGTTTCACGAATGGAAAGCGTACTAGAAGGAGCTGGACCCGCCACCGCCCGAGAAGCCCGAGCTGAAGCTGGTGTTCACGCTGCTGGACCCGGAGGAGGAGGCCTGCTGCGCCTCGCGCTCCATGCGCACGTTGTCCGCGTGCCAGGAGTTCATGACCACGTACGGGGTGTAGTTGACGTAAATGAAGCCCGGGTCCGTCAGTTGCGGGGTGTGCAGGGTGGCGCGGTCCTTGACGTCGCTCATCTCGCGGCGCTTGACCTCGTCCAAAAGCACGGAGTAGTCGCCGAGAATGCGGGTGAACTGGTTGAGGAAGCCCGGGTAGTCCGGGTTCTGGTCCAGGTAGTCCAGGCCGCGCTCCAGCTCGGCGAGGTCGCGCTTGAGCTCCTTATCCTTGACCTTACGGCGGGCCTGGATCACGTCCGCGCGGATCTCGGTGATGATGCTGCGGCGCTCCGCGGCGTCGCCCTGCTCCACGGCGAAGAGGCGGTTGATGTTGTCCTCGGCGTGGCCGGTGTCCTCAAGCGTCTTCGCGGCAGCGGCGAGCTCCTTGCGGTTCTCCCACGCTTGGCGGTCCGTGCCTACGCCCAGAGAGGCAGCCTCGTGCATGCCCAGGAAGCGGTCGCGCACCTCCTCCCACTGCTTGCGCAGCTCCAGGTTTGCGAAGGAACTGGAGACGGAGTTGGCGCGAATGTCCAGCTCATCCAGGCGCTGGCTGAGCTGCGTGTACTCGGCCGCGATGGCGTTGTAATCCTCGCGGGCCTGCTCGATCTCCTTGCGGCGCTTCTTACGACGCTCCGTGGCCACGCCACCGTACGCGAGGGTGGTACCGCCGAGCACTAGGCCGGACGCGATGCCGGCCGCGGTCTTGTCTCCCTCCGCGTCATTGATGGGGTAGGCCTGAGCTGCCTCGATATCCGTGGCGGTGTTGGCGCCGGCGAAGAGGCCGGCCTCGATGTTGTTGTCGCTCAGGCCCGGCTTCATGGCCTCGAGCGCGCTGGAAAGGCGCTGGCCTTTATGGAGGTACAGCTGATCCAGCACGTCCTGGCCTGCGAAGATGAAGTTCTGGCGGCTATTCATGTCCGCGCCGATGATAAGGACACCGTCCGCGAAATACTCATCCCCGATCTCATCCGGGTAGTTGTCGCGCAGGAAGTTCTCCACGGAGTCATTCACATTGTCCCGGCCCTCATCCAGCATGATGAAGTGGATCTTCTCCACGGTGTCCGGGCGGTTCAGGCGCTCCACGTCGCGCAACAGGCGGGCCTCATCCTCCTGGGTGAGCAAGTCCGCCGGGTCCGAAATCTCCACCTGCGCCTGCTGTTGCTGCACGGACACAGCAACCTCCTCGGCGGTAGGGACCGAGCCGGTAAGCGCGTACGCCGCAGCGCCGCCGCCCATGCCAAGCGCAGCCGTTAGGGCAAGCGTTGCAGCAATGTCCTTGCCAACGGAGCTTCTGGAACCGCGAAAACCTTTGTCGCTCATGGGGCCGATGGTACGACGGTTTCGTGGTGAGGGCTGCCGGGGCGGAGCAGCCTAGAAGCTGGAGCTGCCGCCTGCCGCACTGAAGCCGGAAGACGAGGACGCGGATGCGGCCTGAGCCGCCGCCACGTTGGACGCGTGCCAGGAATCCAGGTGGTAGTAGGTGATGTAGTTGGGGTACCAGAAGCGATCGTCGTAAATCGCCGGGTTCTCCAACTTCTCCCGCTCCTTCACATCGGTGAAGCCAACGTGGCGGATGTACTCCAGCACCAGGCGGTAATCGCCCAAGATGCGCACAAAGTCATCGATGAAGGTGGGGGAGGAGGGATCCCGCTGCAGGGCGATGATGTGGCCGTCCAGCGCGTCCAAGTCCCGCTCCAGCTCGGCGCGGAGCTCTGTCGGGGTGAGCGCGCTCGGGTCCGTGGTGCTGGGCGCGCCCGTGACGGTGGACTCCGCGGCTGGGAGGGCGAGGGTGTCTGGAGCCTTCCGGATCGCCTTCTTGGTCTTGTTGGATTCCCACTTGATCTCCTGGACCTTTGTGCGCGCCTCCTGGAGGTCCTCTCGGAGCGCCGCAAGGTCCGCGCGGCGTGCAGCTGCGTCACCGTTTTCCACGGCAAAGAGACGGTCGATGTTGTCCTCCGCGTTGGAGGTGTGGCGCACGGTCTCCGCGGCGTCGGCGAGCTGCTTGCGGTGTGCGCGGGCGGCTTCGTCGCTGTTGATGTCAATCGTCGATAAGCCTTGTGCTCCGTGCACCGCGTCGTTGAGGTCCAGGAAGCGGTCGCGGACCTCAGCCCACTGCTTGCGCAGCTCCGCGTCCGCGAATGCGGAGGTGAGGGAGTGGGCGCGGATGTCCACCTCATCCAGTCGCTGGGCGAGGCGGAGGTACTCACCGGTGACCAGCTCATAGTCCTCCCGGGCCTGGGTGAGCTGGTCGCGGCGCTTGTTGCGGGCCGCGGCGACGGCAACGCCCACGCCCGTGGCCAGGCCGAAGCCGCCGAGGAGGCCCGCGAGAGTGCCGCCCACGCGATCCCCGACGGCGTTATCGTGCTGGTACTGGGCAACGTTTTCGGCGTCGAGGGCGAGGTGCGCGGACTTCATCAGTCCAGCGGGGATGTCGCCGGCCTTTACGTCCGGCTTCATCGCATCCAAGACGTCCTCGAGGTGGGACTCATTGGTCAAGCCCAGCTCATCGCCAATATCGAAGCCGCTGTAGGCGAACGCCTGGCGGGGATTCAGGCCAACGCCGATAATCACCACACCCTCGGCGAACTGGCCGTTTTCGCCCTTGGACTGGTCGATGAGGTCCGGGTAATTGTCCCGGGTGTAGTCCTCCACCGTGTCCAGGATGTTTTCATGGTTGTTCTCAAACACCATGTAGTGGAAGTGCTGGACGTAATCGGGGGCGTTGATGGTGCGGGCATCGTCGATAAGCTGCTGGCGCTCCGCTGGTGTGAGGACCTCATGCGGATCATCCACCGTCACCTCTGGCGCGGCGACCACGATGCTGGACATGGCCTGCTCCACGGCGGGGACCTCCGTGGCAACGAAGCCGAAGCTGCCCAGCGCGATACCCACCGCGGCAGCAACGCCCAGGATGGGCTTCATCTGCTTTGCCGTGACGCTCTGCTGCTTCTTTGTTTGCGGGGTGCGGTTCTTCGCCTTGCTCAGCTCGCGTGCCATACCTCTAGCGTATTCCTTTTACCAGGCCGTTCGGCGGGGCCGATCTGTGATGTTTCACGTGAAACGGCCGCCTCCCCGTGAGGGAAAGCGGCCGTCGTTTAGGCGCAGTTGCAGCGCTACTTCACAACCGTGGACCCGGTCCCGGTGGTCTCTACAACCTCCACGTGCTCGGTGGTGGTTTCACGTGAAACATGACCGTCGTCAAGCGAAGAGCCCTTGATCTTGCCGGCGGCGAACTTGTTCAGCATGAGCGCGATGGCGCCGTCGCCGGTGACGTTCGCGGCGGTGCCGAAGCTGTCCACCACGATGTATGCGGCGATCATGAGGGAGACCATGGAGTCGTCGAAACCAAGGTTTGCCTGCAGCAGGCCGACGGCGGCCATGATGGCGCCGCCCGGCACGCCCGGCGCGGCGATCATCATGATGCCCAGGAGCAGCACGAAGCCCAGGATTTGTCCGGCGCTGACATCCAGGTTGCCCATGAAGACGATGGCGAGTGCGTAGAGCGTGATCTTCATCATGGAGCCGGAGAGGTGGATGGTGGCGCAGAGCGGGACCACGAAGCCGGCAACGTCCTCGTCGACCTTGTTCTTCAGGGCGGAGGCGTAGGTGACCGGGATGGTTGCGGCGGAGGAGGAGGTTCCCAGCGCGGTGAAGTAGGCCGGTGCCATGTTCTTCAGCGCGATGAACGGGTTCACGCCCGCCACGGCGCCGGCAACCAGGTACTGGATGAGGATGATCACCAGCGTCATCACAATGGAAAGCACCAGCACGGTGCCGAAGGCGGCCATGGTGGAACCGAAGTTCTCGTTCATGCCCAGGTTGAGGAAGGTGCCGAAGATGTAGAGCGGCAGCAGCGGGATGACAAAGCTGGTGACAACCTTGAGGATGACCTCGTTGAGCTCATCCAACACCGCCTTCATGTTGCGGGACGGCACCGCGGTCATGGCCACGCCGATGACAAAGGCCAGCAGCAGCGCGGACATCACGGCGAACGGGGCCGGCATGTCCACGGTGAAGTAGGGGCTCAGGCCGCCTTCTTCCGGGTTGTCCACGTTGGTGATCAGGTTCTTGCCGGCCAGCAGCGTGGGGTAGAGCAGGGTAGCGGTGCCCCAGGCCAGGAGGCCGGAGAGGATGGTGGAACCGTAGGCCACGCCGGCGGTGATGCCCAGCCACTTGCCCGCGCCCTGGCCCAGCGAGGCGATCGCGGGCGCGATAAGCGCGAAGATGAGCACCGGCACGAAGAAGCCGAGGAAGTTGGAGAACAGGCCGTTGAAGGTGACAAACACCCGCGCAAGCCACACGGGGAAGAACAGGCTGCAGACCCAACCGGCGATAATCGCCAGCACGATCCAGAACAGCAGCGAGTTCAAGAATTTCGATTTCATTGAAGACGCACTTTCGGGTGAACACAGGTGACATGTGGCGCGACGCGGGCCGCACCCTTGATGTCATCTTCCACCACGTGACCTGCAAGCGCGAACTTAGTCCGGCGTAGGCGAGGGCCGCAGATGCGGTTATCGCCCAACTTGCCGCGGCGAGGGTGGGTGTCCGACTAACGTAGGTGATGCAAACTTTTTTCCACTACGGATCGTTCGGCACGTTCCTGCCGATGGAGGAGACCACCATGGCTTCAGTAACCTATGACAACGCAACGCGCATCTACCCCGGCGCGACCACGCCCAGCGTGAACAAGCTCAACCTGGACATCGCGGACGGGGAGTTCCTTGTCCTGGTCGGCCCGTCCGGCTCCGGTAAGTCCACCGCGCTGCGCATGCTGGCCGGCCTGGAGGACACCAATGAGGGCCGCATCCTGATCGGCGACAAGGACGTCACCCACGTCTCGCCGAAGGAGCGCGACATTGCCATGGTGTTCCAGAACTACGCGCTGTACCCGCACATGACGGTGCGAGAAAACATCGGTTTCGCCCTCAAGATCGCCGGCATGGACAAGGGCGAGATCAACACACGCGTCGAGGAAGCAGCCCGTACGCTGGACCTCACCCAGTACCTGGACCGCAAGCCGAAGGCGCTTTCCGGTGGTCAGCGACAGCGTGTGGCCATGGGCCGCGCCATTGTGCGTGAGCCGCAGGTGTTCCTGATGGATGAGCCGCTGTCCAACCTGGACGCCAAGCTGCGTGTGCAGACCCGTACCCAGATTGCGAACCTGCAGCGCCGCATGGGCGTGACCACGGTGTACGTCACGCACGACCAGACTGAGGCGCTGACCATGGGCGACCGCATCGCCGTGCTCAACTTCGGCGTGCTGCAGCAGGTGGGCACCCCGCGCGAGCTGTATGAGCACCCGAACAACCTCTTCGTCGCCGGCTTCATCGGCTCCCCGGCCATGAATCTGTCCACCTTTGACATCGACCCCGCCTCCCGCGCCGCCCGCACCGGCCAGGCAAGCATCCCGCTTGCCGACGCTACTTTGGCCGCCGTCACCCCGGAGGACAACGGCCAGATCGTGCTCGGCTTCCGCCCGGAGGCGCTCGAGGTGGTCAGCTCCGAGATGGAGCACACCATCCCGGTCGAGGTGGACTTTGTGGAGGAGCTGGGCTCCGACTCCTACGTCTACGGCCACCTTGCTGGCGGCGGCTGGCACGACGAGGGTGCGGACGAGGGCTCCGCAGGCCAGATTGTGGTGCGCACCCAGCCGCTGTCCGGCGTCCGGGAACGCGACATCATCCACGTGCGCATCAAGGAGGGCGGCCTCCACGCCTTCTCCAAGGCCACCGGCCAGCGCATCTAACCCCTCAGGGCGTTGGAAAAGCTCAACGTCGTTTCGCCAACCTACGCCCCTGCCCTAGTGCAGATGCCGTGGTCGCTGCCCTTGGAGGAGTGGGGCAGCGACCTGGTAGTCGGACGCGGGACATGCTGGCAGACGTGGGCTCTCACCGCGCCCTGCAGTACCTCCGCGAGCTGACCAAGCATTGGCAGCCCGTCACACTGTTCTGGCTCATCCTTCTAGCCGCGGGTGCCGCGCTGGGCTACCAGCAGTGGGTGGTTGCGCAAGCCGGGGTGGGCGGCGCAGCCCGCACCATCATCCAAGGCCTGACACTGGCCGCGGCGTTCATCATCGTCGGCGTTGCCGTGTGGTTCTTCGGCTGGGCGGGCAGCCGCGACAAGCAGGACGCGCCCTTTAGCGAGCTTGTCGCCACCGCTGTCACCAGCACGTTCCGCCACCTGCCCCGCACCCTGGCCGCCGTGGCGATCTTCGCCGCCGGGTTTGCCACCGTGACCTTCCCGCCCATCCAGTGGGCCGTGCCGCTGACGCTGATCATCGTCCCCGCGCTAACGATCTACCTGATCCGCATGGTCCTGGCGGGTGCCCTGGGCGAAAACCTGGCAGCGTAAGCTGCACACCATGTCCCCGTTTGCAACCATGACCACGCTCAACGTCGTGCTGGGCATCCTCTTCATCCTCGCCGCAGTGGCGTTTATCGCCATCGGGGCGGTGGCCGCCGCCGGCAAGCTACCCGGCAACTCCGTGGTTGGCCTGCGGGTGCCGGAGGTGCGCAAGCACGAATCCACGTGGGTGCAGGCGCACAAGGTGGTGGGCCCGTTCTGGATCCTCACCGGCGTGGCCCTGGCCATCGGCGCCGCGTTCAGCTTCATCGCGCACGGCTGGGTGTGGGTGGCGCCCGTCATCGCACTGGTTGCGGCCGTGGTTTCCCTCTCCGTGGGCGGCAACTTCGGGGCACGGGCTGCAGCGCTTGTCGACGACGCAATTCAAGCCCAAGAGTCCGAGAAAGAAACCGCGACGCCAGCCCAGCCGCAGGTGAACTTGGACGCGCTGCGCAAGGCGGCCGGCAAAGCGGATGAGCAGCGGGGTGCCTAAACCCGCATAAACCGCGCATAAAACACGGCCAAACACTTGCACGCCCCCGCACGCTGACTTAGCGTTGGGGGCGTGACTTACTTCTCCGCTCAACACAACTGGTGGTGGCGCGCGTAAACGGCGTGCCAGGTTAAGTCAAACCAAAAACAACCGGCCCGCCGGCTTGGAACAAAACCCCAAGCACCGCGGGCCTTTCTGCTGGCAGTACCCTCGGTGCAGAACTTCTACCAAGGACACCAAGGAACCGTGATGCACCAACCACCACCACGCTTCACCCGCCATGAGGTGCGGTATCACGAGAACGCCTCCAGCCTCTTCGCGCACCTGGGCGGCACTGCCGCCACGGACGCTGTGCTGCTGGAATCGGCGGACATTACTACCCGGTCTGGGTTGCAGTCGGTGGCCGTGCTGCGATCGTCCCTACGCGTCACCTGCAACGGAACCCGCGTGACGGTTCAGCCGCTGACCGCGTCCGGCGAGGTGCTCGCGGCGGCTGTGCGCGAGCAGCTGGCTGAGTACGCGGCGGGGGACAACGTATACGAGTTCCCGGTGCCCGCAGTGGAAGATGAGCGCGAGCGCCTTACCGCCACCTCCAGCGTGGAGGTGCTGCGGGCACTGACCACGCGCGCCGGCTACGGCAGCGCCGCGGGGGAGGACGCGGATTTCCCGATGCTGGTCGGCGGCTTCGCCTTCGACTACTTGGAGACGTTTGAGACGCTGCCGCAGGTGGGTGAGGGCCCGAACACCTACCCGGATTACCAGTTCGCGCTGGCAGAGGTGCTGCTGCGCATTGACCACCAGACGCAGACCGCCTACCTGGCCGGCGTGGACGCGGCGGGCGAGGGCATTGATCTGAGCGAGCTTGCGGCGACAATTGACGCCGCGGATCCGGACGACGCCCACGCCTACACGCCCGCCGAGCACCCCGGTGCGCGGCTGAACGCAGAGGCGGACATTAAGGATGACGCGTTCCGCGGCGATGTGGCGAAGCTCAAGGATTCCATCACCAACGGCGACATTTACCAGGTGGTGCCGGCACGCGGGTTCGCGGCGGACTGCCCGGACGCGTTCGCGGCGTACCAGCGCCTGCGCGAGACTAACCCCTCGCCGTACATGTTCTACGTGCGTGGTGTGGACCGCGCGGGAAGCGGCTACGAGCTCTTCGGTGCCTCGCCGGAATCCAGCCTGAAGTTCGACCACGTTACGCGCGAGGTGCAGCTGTACCCCATCGCGGGCACCCGCCCGCGCGGGTTGAACCCGGACGGCAGCGTGAACCACGAGCTGGATACGCGCATGGAGCTGCAGCTGCGCACCGACGCCAAGGAGGTGGCGGAGCACACCATGCTGGTGGACTTGGCGCGCAACGACATGGCCCGCGTGGCCGCACCCGGCACCCGCGAGGTGGCGGAGCTGCTGCAAGTGGACCGCTACTCCCGCGTGATGCACCTGGTCAGCCGGGTGACCGCACGCCTGGCGGATGATTTAGACGCGCTGGACGCGTACCGCGCCTGCATGAACATGGGCACGCTCACCGGCGCGCCGAAGTTGCGCGCCACCGAGCTGCTGCGGGAGCTGGAGGGCGTTCGCCGCGGCTCCTACGGCGGCGCGGTGGGCTACCTCACCGGCACCGGCGACTTTGATACCTGCATTGTCATCCGCTCCGCCTACGTCACCGGCGGCCGCGCCATCGTGCAGGCCGGCGCTGGCGTGGTGCGGGATTCCAACCCGCAGGCGGAGGCGGATGAGACGCTGCACAAGGCCTACGCGGTGCTCTCCGCGATTGCGGCCGCGGCGGACGCTGAACTGGAGGTCACGCGATGATTGTGCTGCTGGATAACCAAGATTCCTTTGTGTACAACCTGGTGGACGCGCTGCACGGATTCCGCGCGGCGGAATCCGTGGCACCGGTGGAGCCGGCAAGCGCCGCGGGCCACGAAAGCATGGTGGTGTACCGCAACACCGTGGACGCGGACACCGTCTTCGCCGCGAACCCGGACCTGATCGTGCTCTCGCCCGGGCCGGGCTACCCGGCGGAGGCGGGCTGCATGATGGAAGTCATCCAGCGCGCCCAGGGCCGCATCCCGCTTTTGGGTATCTGCCTGGGCTACCAGGCCCTCATCGAGCATTTCGGCGGGCGGGTGATGCCTTGTGGGCCGGTGCATGGGGCGTCGATAAGCATGCAGCTCACCGACGCCGGGGTGGAGTCCCCGCTCTTTGCCGGGCTGACGGAAGGCGGGGTGCCCGGCGAGCCTGGCCGCGACGTGCCGGTGGCGCGCTACCACTCCCTGGGTGCGACGGAGGTCCCTGCCGGGATGGAGGCGCTGGCGTGGACTGACACCCAGATCGGGGACGTGATTATGGCCGCGCAGAGCACGGACGGGATGTCCATTGGCCTGCAGTTTCACCCCGAATCCATCCTCACCCCCGCCGGCCCGCTGATCCTTAACCGCTGCGTGGACCAACTTCTTCAGAAAGGCACGAACAATGGCTAGCGATTCTTCCCTGGAAATCCTGCGCCGCTTCCTGGATAACCCGGAGCCCACCCTGGAGGAGGCGGTGGAGGCGTTCACCCCGCTCACGGTGGGTGATTATGACGACGTGCACATTGCCGCGCTGCTGGCCACCATCCGCACCCGCGGCGAGACGTTCGCCGACATCGCGGGTGCCGCCCGCGCGTTCTTGAACGCGGGCCGCCCGTTCCCGGTGACGGGGGAGGGGATTATGGATACCGCTGGCACCGGCGGCGACGGCGCGAACACCATCAACATCACCACCGCAGCCTCGCTCACTGCGGCCGCGGGCGGAGTGAAGATGGTCAAGCACGGCAACCGCTCCGTGAGCTCCAAGTCCGGCTCCGCGGACGTGCTGGAGGCGCTGAACATTCCGCTGGACCTGGACCCGGAACGCGCGGTGCGCCAGTTCGAGTCCTCCAACTTCACCTTCCTCTTCGCGCCCGCGTACAACCCGGCGGTGGCGTTTGTGCAGCCGGTGCGCAAGGCGCTTGGCGTGCCCACCCTGTTCAACACGATGGGCCCGCTGCTGTCCCCGGGCCGTCCGGAGCTGCAGATCATGGGCATTGCCAACCCGGCGCAGGGACAGATGATCGCGGAAACCATGCGCGAGCTGGGCCGCGGCCGTGCGCTGGTGGTCCACGGCGCCGGCACGGACGAGATCGCAGTGCACGGCGAGACCCTGGTGTGGGAGCTGGACCGCGAAGGCAACATCGAGCACTACACGCTCACCCCGGAGGACCTGGGCGTTGGCCGCCACGCCCTGGAGGATCTCAAGGGCGGGGACGGCGCGGAGAACGCAGCCATGATGCGCGCCACCTTCGCCGGCGAGGGCCCCACCGCGCACCGCGACGCCATTACGGCCGCCGCGGGTGCCATGTTCTACCTCAACGGCACCACGGATTCCATCGCGGCGGGCGTGGAGCATGCACGCATGCTTATTAGCGACGGCACGGTGCAAGCCTGGCTGCGCACCCACGAGGAGGCCGATTACAGTGCGTAGCCCCTCCAGCTTGCCGACGGTGCTGGAGAACATCGTTGAAGCCCGAAAAGGTCACCTTGACGAAATACGCAAGCGGGTTGCCCACGTAGATTTCACCACGTTATCTAAATCGGAGCGCTCGCTCTACGACGGGTTGGCGGCACCGGGCACGAGCTTCATCATGGAGTGCAAATCCTCCTCCCCGTCGCTGGGCATGATCCGGGAGCACTACGAGCCGGGCGCTATCGCGCGGATCTACTCCCGGTACGCCGCTGGCATCTCGGTGCTGTGCGAGCCGGACAAGTTCGGCGGGGACTACGACCACCTAGCCACCGTTGCCGCGTCCACCCACCTGCCCGTGCTGTGCAAGGACTTCATCATCGACGAGGTCCAGGTCTACGCCGCGCGCTACTTCGGCGCGGACGCGATCCTGCTCATGCTTTCCGTGCTTGACGACGATTCCTACGCCCACCTTGCCGCCCTCGCCGCGGAGCTGGGCATGGACGTGCTCACGGAGGTGATCGACGAGGAGGAGGCGCGGCGCGCCACTGCGCTCGGCGCCAAAATCTTCGGCGTGAACCACCGCAACCTGCACGACCTGACGATTGACCTTGAGCGCTCCGGCCGCCTCGCGCAGCTGGCCCCGGAGGGTGCCGTGGTGGTGTCGGAGTCCGGCATCCGCGACGTGCACACTGTGCGCCGCCTCGGCGGGCACTCGGACGCCTTCTTGGTCGGCTCCCAGCTCACGGCGCAGCCCGACATTGATCGCGCCGCCCGCGAGCTGGTCTACGGTCCGAATAAGGTGTGCGGCTTGACGTCGAAGAGCGCTGCCCAAGCGGCGAAAGCAGCCGGCGCGGTGTACGGCGGCCTGATCTTTGAGGCCGCGAGTCCGCGCAATGTTTCACGTGAAACGGCACAAAACATCATCGCGCACGAGCCCGGCCTGGCGTACGTGGCGGTGTCCCGGCGCACCGAGGGCTACGCCGAGCTGTGCCTGCCTGGCGTGGAGGCCGTGCAGGTGCACGCGCCGTACCAGGGCAGCTTGGAGGACGAGCTTGCGCTGGTGGAGCGCGTGCGCTCCGAACTTGACGACGCCGGTGCTGCCGGCGTCGAGGTCTGGCGCGCAGTGTCCATGACCCACCCTGACGGTGCTGCGGTGGCCGAGGGGCTTGAAGGGAGCGTCGATAAGCTTGTGCTCGATGCCCACGACGGCGGCTCCGGCAGCACCTTCGACTGGTCCGCGGTGCCGGAATCCGTGAAGCGCTCGGCGCTATTGGCCGGCGGGATCGGCCCGGACAACGTCGCGGACGCGCTCGCAGTGGGATGTGCGGGCGTAGACCTGAACTCCGGCGTGGAGTACCCCGAAAGCGCAGGCGAGTGGGCTGGGCGCAAGGACGCAGCGGCGATCAACCGCGCATTTTCGATCATTGGAAACTGGAGAACATCATGACGGAGAGGACCTTCCCGCTGCTGCCGGCGTACTACGGCGAGTTTGGCGGACAGTACGTTGCGGAAGCGTTGCTGCCCGCGCTTGACCAGCTGGAGGCGGCGTTTGTGGACGCGCTGGCGGACGAGGAGTTCATGGCGGAGTACCGCCGCCTGCTGCGGGACTACCTCGGCCGCCCCACGCCGCTTACGGAGTGCATGAACTTACCGACGGACGGGGCAAACGCCCGCATCTTCCTCAAGCGCGAAGACCTGGTCCACGGCGGCGCGCACAAGACCAACCAGGTGATCGGGCAGGCGCTCCTGGCCAAGCAGATGGGCAAGACCCGCATTGTCGCTGAGACGGGCGCCGGCCAGCACGGCACCGCCACTGCTTTGGCGTGCGCGCTGCTGGACCTGGAGTGCGTGATTTACATGGGCAAGAAGGACATGGAGCGCCAGGAGCCCAACGTGTACCGCATGCGACTGATGGGCGCGGAGGTTGTCGGCGTGGAGACGGGCGCCGGCACGCTGAAGGACGCGGTGAATGAGGCGCTGCGCGACTGGACCGCCACCTTCCACACCACCCACTACCTCTTGGGCACTGCGGCGGGCCCGCACCCCTTCCCCGTGGTGCTGAAGGAATTCCACCGCGTTATCTCCACCGAGGCGCGGGCCCAGATGCTGGAGCGCACCGGCCGGCTGCCGGACGTGGTGACCGCCTGCGTGGGCGGCGGCTCCAACGCCATCGGCATGTTCGCGGACTTCATCGATGATGAGGGCGTGGAGCTTGTCGGTGCGGAACCCGGCGGCGAAGGCTTCGGCGTGGGCAAGCACGGCGCCGCCGTCAACGCCGGCACCGTGGGCATCCTCCACGGCACGAAGAGCTACGTCATGCGCGACCCGGACGGCCAGGTGGAGGAGTCCTACTCCATCTCCGCCGGCCTGGATTACCCGGCCGTGGGCCCGGAGCATTCCTACCTGGCCAAGAGCGGCCGGGCGACGTACGTGGCAGTGACGGACGAGGACGCGATTCGCGCCTTCCAGATGCTGAGCCGCTACGAGGGCATCATCCCGGCCCTGGAGTCCTCCCACGCCCTGGCGTACGCACTCAAGCGCGCGTCGGAGCACCCGAAGGACGCTGAACCCCTGCACATCCTGGTCTCCCTCTCCGGCCGCGGCGATAAGGACGTCGCCCACATCCGCCAGACCTTGGAGGAGCGCCCGGACTGGGTGGTGCAGGATGACCGCCCGAACCACCGCGGCAACGTCACCGACGGCGCGGCGCCCGGTATGCCCGCCGACGTGGAGGGCACCGAGAGCGAAGAGCCAACCCAGCACGCCGAGGAGGCGAAGTAGATGAGCCGTTTTGACACCCTGTTTGCAAACTTGGAGGCGAAGGGACAGGGCGCATTCGTGCCGTTCCTCATGCTTTCGGATCCGTCGCCGGAAGACGCGCTGGAGATCATTTCCATCGTGGTAGAGGCCGGCGCGGATGCCCTGGAGCTCGGTGTACCGTTCTCCGACCCGGTGGCGGACGGCCCCTCCATCCAGCTCGCACACGTGCGGGCGCTGGACGGCGGAGCGACGCTGGACAAGGCGCTCGAGCAGGTACGCGTGCTGCGGGCGAAGTACCCGGAGCTGCCGATCGGTCTACTGACATATGCCAACATGGCGTACGTGCGCGGCACCGACCGCTTCTACCGCGAGTTCCACGAGGCCGGGGCGGACGCGGTGCTCCTGCCGGATGTGCCGGTGCGCGAGGCCGCGCCCTTCTCCGCCGCGGCAGAAGCCAACGGCATCGAACCCGTCTACATCGCGCCGCACAAGGCTGCGGAGCAAACGCTTAAGGCCGTGGCGGAGCACTCCCGCGGCTACATCTACGCGGTATCCCGCGACGGCGTGACGGGCAGTGAGCAGGAGGCGACCGTGGACGGCCTGCGCGAGGTGGTGGACGGCATCCGCACCTTCGGCGGCCCGCCGGTGATGCTGGGCTTCGGCATTTCTAAGCCCAAGCACGTGTCCGACGCAGTTGCGGCCGGTGCCGTCGGCGCCATTACCGGCTCCGCCATCAACAACATCGTGTCCAAGTACGTGGAGTACACCCACCCGAACCCGGGGCGCGTGACGGACTGGGAGGGCCTGCGCGAAGAGCTCACCTCCTACGTTTCGGAGATGAAAGCAGCTACGGTGAAGGCATGACAACCTGCTCCCGCCGCCTCTTTCTCGCCGGAACCGCAACCACCTTCGCCGGTGCTTTTTTGGCTGCCTGCGGTCAGGCGCCGAACGACGAGATTGCCAAGACTCAGGTGCCCGTTGGCAGCGCCGTGATCCTGGACCGCGTGATCATCGCGCAGCCCACCGAGGGTAACTTTGTCGCTTACTCCGCCGTGTGTCCGCACCAGCAGTCCAAGATCACCGTGGTGCAGGGCGATACCGTGCGCTGCACCAAGCACGGTTCAACCTTCAGCATCGAGGACGGCGCGGTGCTCCAGGGCCCGTCGCTGAACCCGATGACTGAGGTGAAGCTGGTGGACCAGGGCGACACCGTCGCTGCCGCGACCAGCTAAGCCTTACCTGAAAAACTACCGCTGAGCTGCGGTAAGTATGCGTTAACTTGCTTGTGCGCGGGTATGCAAGCCGTGTACAACGGTGCGCATGGGTACGAATGACGCAGCGAACCTGCGCGAGGCGAACGCGGACGTGGAATTCCACGAGGTTGAGGTAGAAACCCACGGGATGGGGGAGAAGCTCAACCGCCTGCGCGCAGCCGTGTTGGGCGCGAACGATGGCATTGTGTCCACCGCTGCCGTTGTTGTGGGCGTTGCTGGCGCGACATCCAGCACCCGCGAGATTGTCACGGCCGGCGTGGCCGCCCTTGTCGGTGGTGCAGTGTCCATGGCGCTGGGGGAGTACGTGTCCGTGTCCTCGCAGCGCGACGCGGAGGACGCCGCCATCGGCACCGAGTGCCAGCTGCACGAGGATGACCCTGCCGCGGAGCTCAACCACCTTGTCCAGGCGTACAAAGACTCTGGCCTAAGCGAGGAGACCGCGATCGCGGTGGCGCGGGAGCGCACCGCCCTGGACCCGCTGGCGGCGCACTTGGAGGTGCACTACGGCATTGATGAGGAAGACTTGGTGAGCCCGTGGTCCGCTGCGATTGCCTCATTCCTGTCCTTCTTCGTCGGCGCGCTCATTCCGCTGATTGCCATCATCGCCACACCTGCGGCCTCCCGTGTGGTGGTCACTGTCTTGGTCACCCTGATCGCGCTTGCCGTCACCGGCTACCTGTCCGCGAAGCTGGGTGGCGCGAAGCCGTGGCGCGCGGTGGCGCGTCTGGTCATCGGCGGCGGCCTCGCCCTGGCGGTGACCTTCGGTGTCGGCTCCTGGCTTGGCACGAGCGTGGGGTAGCCGTCTTACACTGGGCGCCATGCCCGGATTCTTGAAAAAGGCCGACCCCTTGATCGTCGGCATCATCGTGGCGGTGATCTTCGCCTTCATCGCACCGGCGAGCGGCACTTTCGCCGATGTTTTCGGTGTGCTGACGAAGCTGGCCATCGCCCTGCTCTTCTTCCTCTACGGCGCGCGCTTGTCCACCCAAGAGGCGCTGCGTGGCCTGACCAATTGGCGGCTGCACCTGACCATCCTGGTGTTCACGTTCGTGATCTACCCGCTGATTGGTCTTGCCATGCGGCCAACAACGGCGTTTGTCTCGCCGGAGATGTACCAGGGCATCCTCTTCCTCACCCTGGTCCCATCCACCGTGCAGTCCTCCGTGGCGCTGACGGGTATTGCGCGCGGCAACGTCCCGGGTGCTGTGGTGGCGGCCAGCATGTCCTCGCTCATCGGCGTGGTGCTCACACCACTCTTGGTGATGCTGCTGATGGGCGCGGGCGACGGGATCCATATCGACGCGTCTGTCTTCATCGACATCTCGCTGCAGCTGCTGCTCCCGTTTGTGCTGGGACAGATCGCGCATAATGTTCTTCCGTCGATACGCAAAGCTGCGAAGAGCAAGGCGACCAAGATCGTGGACCGCGGCTCTATTTGGATGGTGGTGTACTCCGCGTTTTCGCAGGGCATTGTAGCGGGCGTGTGGGGGACGATCTCCGTGTGGGAGATTGTCTTCCTGGCTGTGTTCTCTGTGGTCCTAGTTGCAGCGATGCTGTGGGTGTCCAAGGCGGTGCCGCAGCGCCTGGGGTTCTCGCGCGAGGATCAGGTTGCCATCCAGATGTGCGGAACCCAAAAGTCTCTGGCTACGGGCCTGCCTATGGCGTCGGTGATCTTCGGCGGCGGGGCGACGCTGGGTGTCTTGATCATCCCGCTGATGATCTACCACCTCGTGCAGCTGCTCATGTGCTCCGCGTACGTCTCGCGGCTGGCGGCTGAGCCGGAGGAAGCGCCAGGGGCATCGACGGTCGACGCTGGGGTTTCCGCCCCGCGGAAGTAGGGTGTTTCACGTGAAACATTTCATCCGACTTCACTACGTGGTCCCCGAGCTCGGCGGCGAGCTGCTGAATATCGCGGAACTTGAAGAGGTCTCCGCCCAGGAATGCACCATGGTGCGCATGATTGAGCTAGACCCGAGCGAGACCATCACTGGCATCTACGTGGACGGCAAGGTCATCGGCCAAGCGAATGAGCCGATGGGCACCGTCCCGCACCCGGACGCCTACGCACAATTCGAGGGCATCACCGCCACGCGCCTTAGCGAGGAAGAGTTCGAGGGCCTGTGGGAGGAAGCCCGGGCCAAGTTCCCGGGTTAAGGCGCCGCCCCTACAACACTAGGTTCACCAGGACCATGAACAGCGCGGTGCCACCGAGGATGGACACATCCGCGCGGCGGCGCCACCACTGCAGCACCAGCGTGAACACCAGCGAGACCAGCGCCGCACCAAGGCGCGCGGGTTTGTCCACGTAGCCCACCAGGGTGTACACCACCAACACCGTCATCACACCCACCGGCATCATCGTGCCCAGGAATGCGATGAACGGGCTGCCCTTCAACGCCTTGATAAGGGAGAACGGCAGTGCACGCAGCAGCACGGTAATCAGGCACGCCGGTACGAGCACCGCCAGCGTCATTCCCAAAGTGACGTGCTCGGGCAGACCCAGGACGCCGGGCGTCGTGAACACACTCACCCCTTCCGCCTCCACGTCAAGGCGCTGTCGATCTTGGGTGACCAGAAACGCACCAGCAAGACGGCGAAGTAGGCCAGAAGCGCGACAACCGCCACCTGGCCAGGCACCAGCACCGCGGCGATGAGCGCCAGCGTGCCCGCGATCAGCGGGGCGGAGTAGTCGCGGGACGCGCCGAAGGAGTCCCACGCCAGCACGGCGAACAATGCGGTGAGCGCAAAGTCCATGCCCTCCAGGTCCGGCGGCAGGACGTAGCCAGCCAGCGCTCCGACGATGCCCGCGATAATCCACAGCGCCTGTATAAAGCCGATGATGGAAAGCAGTCGAGCTGACGTGAGCGGGCCGCGGGCGTGGGCGGCGGAGCCGACGGCGTAAGCCTCATCAGTCAGCGCGTAGGTGGCGTACGCACTTGGGAGACCGGGGCGCACCACGTGGCGCGGGAAGGTGAGGCCGTAGAAGATGTGGCGGAAGTTCACCATGAAGGTGGTGAGCGCGGCCGTCCAGACACCCGCGCCGGTGAGCACGAGGTCGATGGCAAGGAATTCCATCGAGCCCGCGAAAATTACTGTGGAGAAGATCGGGGTCCACCACCACGCGAACCCCGCCTGCGCCATCAACAACCCGAACGCCAGACCCAGGGGAACGAGTCCGAGGGCGACCACCCACGCGTCCTTGACGCCCGCGCGTACTTCCGTCAATGTTTCACGTGAAACGGCCACGTTTGCCCCCGGGCTAGTTGTCTTCGATATCTGCGGGGAAGGTAGCGAAAAGCGGCAGCGGCATAGCCTGCCTGCGCATCACGTCGCCCCACAGATCCGCCGAACCCGGTGCGATGACGTCGGACGGCAGGGCCGGGGTGACGTACCAATCGCCGCGCTGAATCTCCTCATCCAACTGGCCGGCCTCCCACCCGCCGTAGCCGGCGAAGACACGGATGCCCTCGAGATCGTCGGCAAGCACGGAAGGCTCCGCGCCGAGGTCGATGTGCACCAGCTTGTTTGCCAAGCGGGTGAAGTGGGGATGGTTGGCAATGTCCACGCCGAGCTTGGTCACCCCGAGGCCGATGGCGGACTGCGGGGACACCGGTCCACCCACATACACCGCCTGGGGCGAGGCGGCGAGATCGGCCCAATCCGGCATGACGTTGAACAGCGCGAGCTCACTGCGACGGTTCAGCACGACGCCGATGGTGCCGTCCGCATCGTGCTCCAGCACCAGGACTACCGTGCGGGCGAATTCGGGGGAGAGCATGCCGGGCGCGGCGAGCAGCAGCATGCCCGGCGCGGGCTCCTCCCGCTCGAGGGCGTTGAACAAGCGGTCCGCGTAAAAGTACTCAGGCATGCTCCTGCTCCTCCCCAGGTTGACCGGACTGCTGGCCGGACTGCTGGCCTGGCTCCTGACCAGACTGCTGTGCAGCCCACCACGCCTTGAGCTCCGCCACGGCTTCATCGTGGTCCAGCTCGCCGCGCTCCAGGCGCAGCTCCTTCATGTACTTCCATGCCTTGCCCACCTCCGGGCCGGGCTTGAGGTCCAGGATCTCCATGATCTGGTTGCCGTCCAGGTCCGGGCGCACCCGCGCAAGGTCTTCCTTCTCGGCGAGTTCCGCGATGCGGTCCTCCAGGTGGTCGTACGTGCGCTGGAGGCGGCGGGCCTTCTTCGGGTTGCGGGTGGTGCAATCCGCGCGCACCAGCTTGTGCAGCTGGGGGAGCAGGTCGCCCGCATCGGTGACGTAGCGGCGGACGGCGGAATCGGTCCACTGCCCCTCGCCGAACCCGTGGAAGCGCATGTGCAGATACACCAGCTGGCCGATGTCCTCCACCATGTGCTTCGGGTACTTCAGGGCCTTGAGCCGCTTGCGGGCCATCTTCGCGCCAACCACCTCGTGGTGGTGGAAGCTCACGCCGCCGCCCTCTTTCACGGCGCGGGTATCCGGTTTACCGATGTCGTGCAGGAGCGCCGCCCAGCGCAGCTTCAGGTCCGGCTCCGCATTCGGGTCCGCCGCCGCCTCAAGCTCAGTGGCTTGGCGCAGCACGGTCAGCGAGTGGCGGTACACATCCTTGTGCTGCATGTGCTCATCCTGCTCCAGCTGCAGCGCCGGCACCTCAGGCAGCACGTGGGCGGCCAGCCCGGTCTGCACAAGCAAGTCGATGCCCTCCCACGGCCGCGCGCCGGCCATCAGCTTGTCCAGCTCCGCCTGCACGCGCTCCACGGTGATGCGGCCGATTTCATCCGCCATGTCCACCATCGCGTCGAACACGCGCGGCGCCACCTTAAACCCGAGTTGGGAAACAAAGCGGGCAGCGCGCAGCATGCGCAGCGGGTCATCCCGGAATGACACCTCGGGCGCCTGCGGCGTGTCCAGTAGGCGCCACCGCACGTCCTCCAACCCTCCGACGGGATCGTGGAAAACGGGTTGCAAAGAGCCGTCGACAAGCAAAAGCTCAATGGCCATGGCGTTGCAGGCGAAGTCGCGCCGCACCAGGTCGCCTTCGATGGTGTCGCCGAAGGTGACCTCAGGGTTTCGCGTCACGCCGTCATACAAATCGGCGCGGAAGGTGGTGATTTCCACCTGCTCCCCGTGCTTCACCGCGCTGACGGTGCCGTATTCAATGCCGGTGTCCCAGGTTTTCTCGCCCCACGCGTCCAGGATCTCGCGGATCGTCTCCGGCCGCGCGGAAGTGGTGAAATCAAGGTCGTGCCCGATCTTGCCCAGCATGGCGTCTCGCACCGGCCCGCCCACCAGGTACAGCCGCTCCCCGCGCTCGGCGAAGGCGGCGGCCAGGGGTTCCAGCAGGGGCTTTTGCTTCTCGACGCCTGCCACCACCCGCGTCATCAACACCGCGGGCGCATTGGGGTCATCGGCGGGCGGCAGGTCAAAGACATCCGGGTACGTTTCAGGAGCTGTCACCCGTCACACGTTACCCGGCTGATTCGCGCCGGTTAAATACCACAAGCCCGCGCGGGGCGGATACGATAAGGCGAATGACGGACAACACACGGCCCGTCCCGGGCGCCTCTGCACCCCGGGACGCATCCCAGGGCGAGCAGTCGCGCCCGGGGGGCGGTGGGTCCGGTGACGGTGGGGGAGACGATCGCCGCCCGCGGCGCCGCCGCAGGCGTGGGCGCGGCAAGGGCCGCGGCCAGCAAGGTTCGGGCCAGCAGGGTTCGGGCCAGGGCCAGCACGGCTCGGGCCAGCAGCGCGGGCAGGGCCAGCGCGGCCAGCAGGGTTCGAACCAGGGTGATCAGCACCGCTCTAGCGACGGCGATAAGCGCGGGCAGCGCCAGCAAGGCTCCGGCCAGAGCCAGCAGGGCTCCAAGCAGCACAGCGGCAAGCGGAAGGAGCAGCAGGCTTCAGGCAAGCGGACGCAGTCCAACACTTCGCCGAAGCCGGGCAACGCACGCCGCCGCGGCTCCAAGCCCGGGCCGCGCCCGACGCCATCCAGCCGCACCGGGTACCAGCACCGCCGTCCGGCGCAGCACCAAGAACAGCATGATTCCTTGATAGAGACGCGGGACGAAACATCCGCCGGCGGTCTGGTGGTCTCCGGCATGGCGGAGGCAGTGGCGCCCAACGGCGCGGTGGACCTCAGCCAGATTTACGCCGCGCTGATTGGCCGCCTGGACCGGCGCGGCCGCCTGCTGTGGTCCATGCCTAAGGGCCATGTGGAGGACGGGGAGCACCAGTGGCGCACGGCTGAGCGCGAGGTGTGGGAGGAAACCGGCATCCGCGGCGAGGCCTTCGACACGCTGGGCACCATCGACTACTGGTTTGTGTCTGACGGCGTGCGCATCCACAAGACGGTGCACCACAACCTGCTGCGCTACGTGGACGGGGTGCTGAATGATGAGGACCCGGAGGTCACCGAGGTGACGTGGGTGCCCATGAGCGAGCTGATTGAGCGCCTCGCGTACGCGGACGAACGCAAACTCGCCCGCATCGCCGTCGACCGCATGCCGGACCTGGCAAGAAAGGAAGCTGAGGCCGGAAGGGCGACCCCGCGATGACGGCCTTTGCCCGCAGGGCCCGCTCTGCAGCCGCGGCGGTGTGCGCCGCCCTCGGTATCACCGCGGCGCAGGTGCCGGTCGCGGGCGCGCTGCCGGTGCCCGTGGACCCGACGAATCCGGAGGTAGCGGAGCAGTGGGCCAATCCCGCCATCCGCGCGGGCGAGGGGAAGCGGGCGGAGCTTGTGCTTGTCGACGTTCCCTCGAAGGCCGAAAACGGCATGTTTCACGTGAAACTTCGCGTGACCAACACCTCGGACGACACGCTTGAGGGCCTAACAGTCACCCCGCGGCGCGGGCCGGCGACGGGGTCGGTGTGGGACCAACGGGTGGCCACGGTGGCGTCGATAAGCGAATATGCCACGGTAGGCGCACGCCGCGAGCTGGGCACCCGCCTTGGCCCCGGCCAATCCCGGGAGCTGACGGTGGAGCTCGGCCCGGACACGCTGCCGCTGCCCGGCGCGGCCGTGTACCCGCTGCTGTTTCAGCTGACGGATGAGGACGGCCAGACGCTGGACACCGAGCGTTTCCACCTGAGTGTGCCGGCGGAGGATCGCCCGCTGCGCCCAGACGGCGCGCACCCGGCGGGCGTGACTGCGCTGTACCCGATCAGCGCGCCGGTGGACATCCTCCCCGGCGAGACGGGCGAGGCGCCGGAGGATCCGCAGCTGGTGCTCGCCTCCGAGACGCTGGCGGGCGAGATCGCGCCGGGCGGGCGCCTGGACACGCTGGTGGAGACGTACCGCGAGGCCACCCAGAACCCAGAGGTGGGGCTGGCAACGTGCGCGGCGCTGGACCCCGCCCTGATCGACGTGGTGGACCGCATGAGCCGCGGCTACATCGTGGCGGAGGAGCGCGAACCGGCGGTGGAGGAGCCGAAGCGTCTGCGCGACAGCTGGGGCGACAGCGCGATCGACCGCGGCACACCCGGCACCGGCTCCGCGGATGCGGCCGCCTGGCTGGACAAGGTGCGGGACATCTCCGCCACGGGTTGCACCGTCGCCCTGCCGTGGGCCAACACCGACCTCAACGCCGTGGCGCGCACGGGTGATCCGTGGCTGATGCGTGAGGCCATCGAGCGCGGCCCGTTCGTGCTCGGGCGTGTGTTGGGCAGTACCGGCACGATGAACACCGTAGTGCCAGGCACCGGGTACGTCGCCGCGGACACCGTAGGCGCCCTCGGCTGGGCGGACCACACGCGCTCCACCATCCCAACCGAGGGCCTGAGCGGCTCGTGGGAGCGCGCCGTGGCGCACCAGCGCGAGGTGGCGGCAGCGGGCGGGGAAGACGCCGCGGGCAGTCGCCCGGCCGGCCGCAGCCAAAGCTCGCTGGAGCAGCGCGACCTCGCGGCCCCCGCCTGGGCCGCCGCGCCCGCACCGGAGCACACTGTCAACGTCCTCGTGCCCTACGGCGCGGTGGACGCGGAGGCGCCCGCGGCAGCACCGAACGCCGAGGACCCGCACGCCGCGCCCCCGCCTGCCGCGGACCGCTTCGCGCAGCTTGCGCCGGGCATCATGGCGGTGCGTTACCAGGACTCCCTTGCCGCAACGTTGGCCACTGTCGGCGATGAGCCGGAAACAGCCGGTTATTCCAACGACGCCCTGCGCTTCGACTACACCGCCGATTCCGCGCAGGCCCGCGAGCTCAACGCCGCGGCCGCAGTGCAGCTAGCGGTGCAAGAAGCCTGGACGTACGAGGGCCAGCCGGCGAGCGAGCCCGTGTTCATCAACCCGCCCGCCGCCTGGGACGCCGATGCCGCCGCAACGCTTCTTGGCACCGTGGCGGAGTTGCTCGCCGGCGGAGCCGCGTACCCGATCGCTTTCGCCAGCTACATCACCCCGCCCGTCGGCACCGCAATTGGCACCGCCACCCGCGTGGGTACCCCGTACCCGGACCCGAGCACGTATTCCGATTCGGAGATCCTGGCCGCCACCCAACAGGCGCGCTTTATCAACGACCTCTCCACGCTGCTCGCCCCGGACCCCTCCATCGCCCTGACCCGCTACGGCTTCACGCTGCCGCTGCGCCGCGACATCCTCACCGCGCTAGCGCCCGCTGGCCGACGCTCCATCGAGGGCTACAACGACGCCGTCACCGCCACCAGCGAACGCCTCGCCGGCTCCCGCGCCACGTTGCAGGACCTGCGCGCATCCGTCACCCTCATCCCGCCCGGCAACGTGTACACGCGCACCAGCCCGTCCAGTCCACTGCTGATTGTCGCCCGCAACGGCATGCCGTTGCCAGTGGACACCGCAATCCGCTACTCCGCGCCGGACGGCGTGCGCCTCAACGTGCCAGAAAGCCTGCGCATCCCCGCCCGCGGGTCCGTCACCGTCCAGATGACGGCGGACCTCCCGCAAGAGGCGCGCAGCACAGACCTTCAGCTCTACCTCGCCGGCCCGCAGAGCCACGCCATTTCCCAACCCGTGGAAATCTCCGTGCGCACCCCGCGCCTGGCGCTGCGCGGCTGGGTGCTCCTCCTCATCGGCACCGCGGCGGTCGCACTCGCCCTGCTCTACAGCATCGGCAAACGCCGCACCCGCACCCGCGGCGCTCCTTCCACTGGGCCCCCGCTTATCGACGACACCTAACGCCCACCGCACCACACCAAAGCGAATGGAGATTCCCCGTGACCACACCGGACGAGACGCAGCCGCCCGCACCTGACCAAGGGTCCGGTAACGCAGCTCAGCCCCGCGCCGGGCTGCGGCGGCGCATTGTCACCCCGGCTCCGCCCGCACCGGTGCCGGCACCGCGCGTGAAGAAGGCGGCCGCAAGCACCGCATCGGACGCGCCGGACCGCTCGTTGCTGACCACCAGCCCGAAGGGCGAGACCATCGCCCCGCCGGCCACGGCAGACACCGTGGTGGCGATGGGGGATGAGGGCACGGAGCTGGCCACCCAGACCGCCGTGGCAACCATGGAGGCCAAGCACGGCCAGGCCGCGGTAGCAACAGGTGCGGCGGAGTCCGGGGCCGGGGAGTCCGGGGCCAGCGCAGGTGCAGCCGGGGAGGGCGACACCTCCGGCGAGGGCACTTCCAACACCCAGGTGGTGCGCGCGACCGGGTCGATGGCCATTGCCACGTTGATCTCCCGCATCACCGGCTTCATCCGCACCGTGCTCCTGGGCGCCGCGCTGGGTCCGGCGGTGGCGTCCGCGTTCAACACGGCGAACACGCTGCCGAACCTCATCACGGAGATTGTCCTCGGCTCCGTGCTCACCGCCCTGGTGGTGCCGGTGCTGGTGCGCGCGGAGAAGGAGGATGCGGACCACGGCGAGCGCTTCGTGCGCCAACTGTTCACGCTGACGCTGACGTTGATGACGGTGGTCACCATCCTGGCCGTCATCGCAGCGCCGCTGCTGACCAGGCTGCCGCTGGAGGATGACGGCAAGGTCAACATCGTCCAGGCCACATCGTTCGCCTACCTGCTCCTGCCGCAAATCTTCTTCTACGGCATGTTCTCCCTCTTCATGGCCATCCTGAACACCAAGGAGCACTTCCGGCCCGGCGCGTGGGCCCCGGTGGCCAACAACATCGTCGCCATTGCGGTGCTGCTGCTCTACATGGCGCTGCCCGGGAGCTTGAACCCGGCCGCCCCGGCCTCCGTCAGCAACCCCCACGTGCTCCTGCTGGGTGTGGGCACGACGCTGGGCGTGGTGGTGCAGTGCCTGATCATGCTGCCCGCGCTGCGCAAGCTGGGGATCAACCTGAAGCCGGTGTGGGGTATTGATGATCGCTTGAAGCAGTTCGGCGGCATGGCGCTGGCGATTATCGCGTACGTGGCCATCAGCCAGGCCGGCTACTTTGTCACCACCCGCATCGCCTCGCTGGCATCGGAGAGCGCGCCGTTTATCTACCAGCAGCACTGGATGCTGCTGCAAGTGCCGTACGGCATCATCGGCGTGACGCTTCTGACCGCGATCATGCCGCGCCTGTCCCGCAACGCCGCGGACGGCGACCACGCGGCGGTGGTGCGGGACCTGACCCTGGGCACCAAGCTGACGTTCATCGCGCTGATTCCCATCATCGTGTTCATGACGGCGCTGGGCCCCGACATCGGCCACGCGCTGTTCGCCTACGGCGCCTTCGACGCGGAGGCGTCGCGCAACCTGGGTCTGACCATCAGCTTCTCCGCGTTCACGCTGATCCCGTACGCGCTGGTGATGCTGCACCTGCGCGTGTTCTACGCCCGCGAGGAAGCGTGGACGCCGACGCTGATCATCGCCGGAATCACCGCCACCAAGGTCGTGCTGTCCTACCTGGCGCCGCGCGTGGCCGACAGCCCGGAGCACGTGGTGGTGCTCTTGGGTGCCGCCAACGGCTTCGGCTTCATCGCCGGCGCGTTGATCGGTGCGCTCCTGTTGCGCCGGAAGCTGGGCACCCTGCAGATGCGCACCGTGCTGCACACCTCCCTGTGGGCGTTCGGCGCCGGCCTGGTGGGCATTGCCGCCACGCTGCTGGGTCGCTGGCTGGTGCGCGGCGTGGCCGGCATCGAGATGGCGGACGTGCTGGGGCGCATGGCAGGCGTGCCGTCTGTGGGCCTGCTGATTGAGGTTGTCCTGCAGGGCATTGTGTTTGTGATTGTCACCGGCATGGTGCTGGCGCGCTCCGGCCTGCCGGAGGTGCAGAACCTGGGCCGTGCCCTGGCCCGCATCCCGGGCATGGGCCGCTTTATCACGCCGGATGAGGACCGCGCGATTGACACCGGCGAGGTGGATCCGCGCGACGTGTCCACCCAGTTCCTGGCCTCCGACACCTTCAACGCCTCTCCGGTGCCGCCGCCGATGTCCGCCGGTGTGGTCCGCGGACCGCGCCTGGTGCCAGGCGCAAGCGTGTCCGACGGCCGCTTCCGCCTGATCCGGGACCACGGCGCCACCACCGGCGCCCGCTTCTGGCAGGCCCGCGAGGTGGCCACCGGCCGCCCGGTTGCGCTGACGTTTGTGGATACCACCGGCGCCTCCCCGATGGCACCGGCCAGCCCGCGCGAAGCCGCCATCGAGGCCGCCGGCGTGGCGCACCGCACGAAGCTCCTTGCGTCCCTGAACCACCCGGCGATCGCGGACAACATCGAGGTCCTGTCCTACCGCACCGGCGCGCTAGTGGTGGCGGACTGGATTGAGGGCACCTCCGTGAAGGCCGTCGCGGAGAGCGGCCAGACGCTGCACACCGAAGCCGTGGCCAACGCGCTGGCGCCGCTTGCCGGGGCGCTGGTGGCTGCCCGCACCGCGGATGTCCCGCTGGGCCTGGATAACCGCCAGCGCCTGCGCGTGGACACGGACGGCAAGATCCGCCTCGCCTTCCCGGCAGTGCTGCCCAACAACTCCCCGCAGCGCGACGCAACGTCCTTCGCCTCAGCTCTGGAGCTCTTGACCGCAGACGTGAACTCGGATGCGCTCGCGGAGCTCACCCGCAACACCCGCGCGCTGGTGGATGCGGAGGCGATTGAGACCCAGGACTTCCGCGACATCCAGACTGCCCTGCGCCGGGAAGCGAACCTGCCGGGCACGGTGACCGACGCGGTCCTGGAACCGGCCGCAGCGTCCGCCTCCGCAGACGCGTCCGCCGACGCCGCTGGGGATGCTTCTGCCCCCGCAACCGCGGAGCAGATCGCCTTCGGCGGCCAGGTTGGCGAGGAACCCGCGCCGGAGGAAAGCGACCCGGAGGCCCTGCGCGGCGGCTTTGGTTCCCGCCGCTACGGCCTGGTCACCCTCACGCTGCTCTCCTTCGTTGCGGTGGTCTCCGTGGTCATTATCGCGGCGCTGACCACCTACTTGATCGGCGTGTTCTCCGGCGAGGACACCAACAGCCCCGTGAACCAGGAATCTATCCAGAGCACCGACAAGGTCACCGACCCCACGGCGCAACAGCCGTCCTCGCTGCCCGTGATCATCGGCCCGCTGCGGGCGGAGACGGTGACCCTGGACAGCGACGCGAAACCCGACGCGCCGGGAACACCGGGTGCACCTGACGCCGGTACCGTCGCGGACATTGTGGACGGCGATAACTCCACCAGCTGGACCACCCCGCGCGGCACGCTGGTGGTGCTCCGCCCGGAGAACGAGCGGGCAGGTGGGTTCACGCTGGAGCACCTGCTGGTCACCACCGCCTCTGAGGGCGGGCCGTACAAGGTCTACGGCCTGCCGGAGGGCCACGGCGACGGCATGAACCCCGTAGACGGGCTCACGACGCTTTCCGACGAAATGCCGCTACTGGCCGAAGGCACCTTCCACAGCGGGCAAAACAACATCGACGTGGCGGGGGAGAGCCTGACCAACGTCAAGCTCGAAGCCGTCATGCTGTACCTCCCGCCGCGCGCTGACGCGGCGGACGGCGTGGGCAGCGCGACGCTGCGTGAGGTCTCGGTGATTGGGTACACGGACCGCAGATAAGCAGGGGCCCAGCAGCGGCGAGCGTGTCCACTGAAGTGTGCGCTCGCCCCCTGCCGCGCGGTAAGGGTGCCCGGCATAGTTGAACCAGTACGCACTAAAGCGGGGGATTCAACAACAGCACAGGGGGACCACCATGCCGCACCGCACCGACCGGCAGCTCGCGCACGACTATCTGGCAGGCGATGAGCGCGCATTCAAGGTGATTGTGCTGCGTCACCGCCAGCGGATGTACTACGTGGCCCGCAACTACGCCCGGAATGAGCATGATGCGCAGGATATTGTGCAGGAGGCGCTCTTTCGAGCGTCGAAAAGCATGCATACCTACCGCGGGGACGCGAAGCTGAGCACCTGGCTGCACCGGACCGTGACCAACGCGGCGCTGGACCACCAGCGGCGGCTGCAGCGGCGCAGCAACATCGTGAGCTTGGACGACGGGGAAGCGGTGAGCCAGGACCACAACCGGTTTCTGGCGCACGACCCGACGGCGACGCTGGAGCATTTCCTGGCGCTGCGGCAGGCGGTGGCGACGCTGCCGGTGGCGCAGCGCAAGGCGCTTTTGCTTATCGACGTCTACGGCTACACCGTCGAGCACGCCGCCGACAAGCTGGGCGTGAAGCCGGGGACGGTGAAATCCCGGCGCCACCGTGCGCGCGAAAGCGTCACTGCGGCGCTGACTGAAACGATGCCGGCGCTGAGCAGCGCCGGGGCGGGAAGTTGACGCGGGCAAGTAGACTTTGGGGCTATGACAAACCCCGGTTTTATCACCCTTGGCGCAAACACCCAGGCCACGGCCGCGACGGAGGCCGCAGCCCCCGCGGCGACGAGTTCCCCGGACCAGGTGCACGACCTGATCATCGTCGGCTCCGGCCCGTCCGGATACACCGCCGCGATTTACGCGGCGCGCGCGGAGCTGAAACCCCTGGTCTTTGAGGGTTTTGAGTACGGCGGTGAGCTGATGAACACCACCGAGGTGGAGAACTTCCCGGGCTTTTCCGGTGGCGTTATGGGCCCGGACCTGATGGGGGAGATGCGGGACCAGGCGGAGAAGTTTGGCGCGGACCTGCGCTCCGAGCTGGTGGATAGCGTGGACTTTTCCGGCGACGTGAAGAAGGTGTACGTGGATGGTGAGGAGTACCGCGCCCACGCGGTGATCCTGGCCACCGGTGCTGCGCCGCGCCACCTGGGCGTGCCGGGCGAAGAGGAGCTGACTGGCCACGGCGTGTCCACCTGCGCGACGTGCGACGGCTTCTTTTTCAGGGACCACCACATTGCCGTGGTGGGCGGCGGCGATTCCGCGATGGAGGAGGCCACGTTCCTGAGCAAGTTCGGCTCCAAGGTGACCATTATCAACCGCTCCCAGAACTTCCGCGCCTCCAAGATCATGCTGGAGCGCGCCCGGGCGGACGAGAAGATTGAGTTCCTGCCGGACACCATTGTGGAATCTGTCATCGACGCTGGCGGCAAGGTCGGCGGCCTGAACGTGCTTAACGTGGCAACCGGGGAGCGCAGCGTGCTGGACGCTACCGCGATGTTCGTGGCCATCGGGCACGACCCGCGCTCCGGCTTCCTGGAGGGCCAGGTTGAGGTGGATGAGGGCGGGTACGTCACCGTGGCGGAGCCGTCCACCCGCACCAGCGTGGACGGCGTGTTTGCCTGCGGTGATCTGGTGGATAAGACCTACCGCCAAGCCATTACCGCGGCCGGTTCCGGCTGCCGCGCGGCGCTGGACGCGCAGCACTACCTCGCGGCGCGCTAACGCCCGCGCGGGAAGCGCCACTAGAGTGGGTGAAAAGCAAGATACGTCACCGAGAAGAATGCCGAGGAATCCAATGAGCGCACCGATCGATGTCACGCAGACCACCTTCAAGTCCGAGGTTGTGGAATCGGACGTGCCGGTGCTGGTGGATTTCTGGGCGGAATGGTGCGGCCCCTGCCGCAAGCTGGGCCCGGTGCTGGACGAGATTGCCCAGGAGCTGGACGGCCAGGTCAAGGTGGCCAAAGTGAACGTGGACAATGAGCGCACCCTGGGCGCCATGTTCCAGGTCATGTCCATCCCGACCGTCCTGCTGTTCAAGGACGGCAAGCAGGTGGATGAATTCGTCGGCGCCCGCCCGAAGTCTGAGATTCTCAAGCGGGTGCAGGCAAAGCTCTAAAGCCCGCGGCCGTAGACTGACCGTTGTTGTTATCCATTCGCACGAACTAGGAAGGGTGTAGACGTGCCTGACATTCTCCGCGTCGGTGATTCGAGCGCGCGTGTCGCGGAGGTCCGCACTGCTCTCGCCCGCATCGGCATGCTGGACAGCTACGCGGGGGATATCGAGGACTTCAAGTCGCGGAGCTTCTCCAAGCAGGAGATGCTTTTCGACGATGGCTTGGCCGATGCCATCCGCGCCTTCCAGCAATCTCGCGGCATTGTGCCGACGGGAGCGATCGACGACCTGACGTTGCGCGAACTGCGCGAGGCATCCTACCGCCTTGGTGCCCGGGTGCTGAGCTACCAACCCAACCAGATGATGGTGGGCGACGACGTGGGGGAGCTGCAGAAGCAGCTGCATGAGCTGGGCTTTTACCAAAGCAGGGTGGACGGCCGCTTTGGGCCGGACACGCACCAGGCGCTGGCGAACTTCCAGCTTGATACGGGTCTTGAGGACGATGGTGTGTGCGGGCCAGACACGCTGCGCGCCCTGAGCCTGCTGGGTCGCCGCATTACCGGCGGCTCCGCCGCGCAGATCCGCGAGCGTGAGCACGTGCGCCAGGCCGGCCCGCACCTTTCCGGCAAGCGTGTGGTGATTGATCCGGGTCTGGGCGGCAAAGAGCGCGGCATGGAGGTTGCCGGACGCTACGGCACCATCGATGAGGAAGCGATTCTGTGGGACCTTGCCCAGCGCATTGAGGGCCGCATGGTCGCCGCCGGCATGGAGACCATTATTTCCCGCACCCGGGGCGATAACCCCTCGGTGAAATCCCGCGCCGACCTGGCGAACAGCTTCGGCGCTGACCTGGTGATTTCCCTCAAACTGGATAGGTACCGTAATGAGAAGGCCCACGGCGTGGCCACCTTCTACTTCGGCTCGGAGCACGGCACCTCCTCCCTCGCGGGCGAGACGCTCTCCGGCTACATCCAGCGCGAGATTGCCGCACGCACCGAGCTGCAGAATTGCCACAACCACGGCCGCACCTGGGAGATGCTGCGCATGACGCAGATGCCCACCGTGGAGGTTGTGGCCGGGTACCTGACCAACCCAGAGGACGTTGCGGTGCTCACCGATCCGAAACAGCGCGACGCCATCGCGGAGGCGATTGTGGTTGCGGTGAAGCGCCTCTACCTGCTGGATATGGATGACCAGCCCACCGGCACGTACACCTTCACCGACCTGCTGCGAGAAGAGCTGGCTTAGACGCTGTAGCGGGTCATCCTCGTCTCGCCGCTGCGTGTGACGTGGCCGGCATCCACAAGTTTGCGCAGCGCGCGGTAGGCCTGCTGGGTGCTCAGACCCGCGGCCTCGGCGACGTCGCTGCTGGACATCTCGGTGCCCGCCGCCTGGAGCGCGTTGAAGGCTAAAAGCTCGTTGCCGGAGAGTTCCGGGGTGGGCTGGGGTGAAGGCGGGTTTGTCTCCTCTGGTCCATCTTCCCAGGTCACGGTTGCGGTGACAGCGTGGTCGTGGGAACCGTCGAAACGCACCCGCGCCCCGAGGCTCGGCAACCCGGCGCCGGCGCCCTGGGCGATACCCGTGTGCGCGATCGCGGTGGCCAGGTACAGCGAGCGAGGAGCATGCGTGGAGGCACCGGTCGCGGCTGCTGCGAGATCAACGCCCCGCGGGGCGCCGCCGGGGCTGGTCACCCGGGCACCATCTGCGTCGAGGCCGACGTAGACGGGGCCGGGAAGGAAATAGTCGCGGTGTAGCAGCGCGTTGATGACTAGGGGGAACGCGGGACCCAGGATCTCGCTGTTGCGCTGGATCGCCTCCAGGGTGAGCGCCAGCGGAGCACTGGAGCGCCAGGTGCGCGGCGCTTCTCTGCGATCCGCCACAACCACCTGGTGGTAGGGGAGGTGCTTGCGCAGCGCGTCTTGGGTGCCAAAGAGGGCAATAGCTCCGAGAGACACCGGCTCGATGGAATCGTCCAGGAATCCGAGAGCGCGGACCAGCCCCATGTCGTCTAACGAGGCCAAACGGGGGTCTTGACACATGTCCCGGTACACGGCGATGGCATTGGGGTCTAGGTCTTCGGCGCCCGCCCCGGCGGAAGGGGTAAGCGCCCAGTCCGTGCCGTTAGCGTCGCGGTAGCGGGTGAACAGATACGCCGGCTCCATCCCCACACACTCCGGCTTGCCTTGGGAGTTGAGGCGCCTGGTGCGGTACACACCCCACGCCGTGGCGACGGGCGTGTGTTGCGCGCGGGTGGTGATGGCCACCACCTCACGTCCGTCCACGTCCTCAATATCCACCGTTACCGGGAGGCCGGGGTAGGTGTGGCGGTACACTGCAGAGGCGAGCAACGCGGGATCCGTCCGGTCCCCGTGGAACGGATGGCAACCGCTCACCGTGCCGTCGTGATCTACGCCGATGAGTAAGGTGCCGCCCTCCGCGTTGGCCAGGCAGGCCATGATTTCAATCACGCGCCGCTCATTGATGTAGGCGGCGGAGACACGTCGAGCGAAGGCGACTGTAAGACCTTCACCAGCCGTGATCATCGCGCGGATATCCATCCCATCCATACGCGCAGTGTAACTGATTGAATGGATGGAAAACGAATGATGTAATTCGCGCGCCGCTACCGCGCGGGGATTTCCGCCAACAGCTCCGCGATCTCGTGCGCGGTGAGCAAATCGAATTGCGGCGGCAGCGTGAGGCGCAGGCGGGGGATTGCAGGGTGATCCACGTGCACCTTGAACCCGGCCGACTCCAAGATGGATACCTCGGTGAGCCCCACCACCGGCGCCTGCTCGATGAGATCACGGCATGCGGGGGATGTCGCGCTCCCCGATGCATCGCCGCGCACGCCGAATACCTCCAGCGCTTCGATCCCCGCTGCCGTCGCGGCACCGATGACGGAATCCAACAGCACCGATTCCCACCCGCGGCGGCGTACTGCGACATCAATGTGCAGGCTGGTGATCAGCCAGGCGTCCCGGCTCACCGGGGCAGTGGGCATGCGCACCGCGCCAGGTGCGTCTTCCGCCGGGCAGAAGAGAATGGTGGCCAAGGCCGCGGTGGCGGGTTCGCACACGTCGCAGTCGACGATGGAAAAGCCGATGGGATCCTGGCGGTACGCCATCGCCACCATCCAGGCTTCTTTGTCGATCTCCGGGTTGGCGGCATCCACACCAGCAGCTAGCGGGTCCAGTTCCCAGAAGACGCCCGCCGCTGTGCGTGGGTGGATGCAATCGAGCGCGCCGGCGCGAAGCGGCACCACATGCGCGTGCGCATCGCGGTGAGTGGACGCGTCCCGGTGCGCCGCCACGGCAGGATCTACTCCTCGCCCTTGATCAGGGACATGATGCGCTCGAAATCATCGCGGTCGCCGAACTCCACAACAATCTTGCCTTTGCGCTTGCCCATGGTCACCGAGACCTTGGTGTCCCACACATCCGCGAGGCGCTCTGCTGCGTGGGTGAAATACTCCGGTTGCGGCGTCGGCTCACGCTTCGGCTTGGAGGGTGCTTCCCCATGCTTATTTAGTAACGTGACGGCTTCCTCCGTCGCGCGGACGGACAGGCCCTCCGCCACGATGCGGTCGGCAAGGGTGGATTGGGCTTGCTCTGTATCGTCGCCAAGCTTGATGCCCAGCAGCGCGCGGGCGTGCCCGGCGGAGAGCACCCCGGCGGCAACGCGGCGCTGCACCGCGACGGGGAGGCCGAGGAGGCGGATCGCGTTGGTGATGGCGGGGCGGGAGCGGCCGAGCTTGTCCGCCAGCTGCTCCTGGGTCACGCCGAACTCTTCAAGCAGCTGCTGGTACGCCGCCGCCTCTTCGAGAGGGTTGAGTTGGACGCGGTGGATATTCTCCAGCAACGCGTCGCGCAACATGTCCTGGTCGGACGTCTCGCGCACGATTGCCGGGATGTACTTCAGTCCCGCCTTGGAGGCGGCGCGCCAGCGGCGCTCGCCCATGATTAGCTCGAAGCCGTCGCGCGTATCGCGGACGACAATCGGCTGGAGCAGACCGAACTCCCGGATGGAGTGGACCAGCTCGTTCAGCTCATCCTCGTCGAAGACCTGGCGCGGCTGCTTCGGGTTGGGGATGATCTGGCCGAGCGGGATCTCCTGGTAGCGGGCACCGACGGGCACCGGCTGCATGACGTTCTCGCGCGTCGCGGCCACGGTGGGAGCACCCGGCACAGCGCGCGGCGCGCCGGCAACCTGGGGAGCGCCCTTCGGTGCCTGCGGTTTCGGCGCGGCTGGTGTCGGCTGATCGCCAGCCTCGGGGCGCTCCGGCGCGTCCTGCCGTTGGGTGCCGAAGATCACGTCGGAGGCGCCGCCGCCGATGCCGCCGGTCTTACCGGACTTGTCCATCTCAGACGGCGCGGAGGGGATCAGCGCCGCGAGCCCGCGGCCAAGGCCGCCCTTGCGTTCCTGTGCCATGCGTTACTCCTCGTTGCTTTCTGCGTCGTGCGCCGGCTCGGGTGTCGCGGCGGAACCGTCCAGCTCCGCATACACCTCCGGGCTGACGCCGATCGGGCCGGTTGCGGGGTGCGGCTGGTAATCGCCGCGCTCCGCCAGCTCGCGGGCGGCGTCGAAATACGCCAGTGCGCCGCGGGAGGACGGGTCATACTCAATCACCGTCTGGCCGTAGCCCGGTGCCTCGGACACCTTCACGGAGCGCGGGATGACGTTCTTCAACACCACTTCGCCGAACTGGTTCCGCACCTCAGAGGCGACTTCGGAGGCGAGCTTGGTCCGCGCGTCATACATCGTCAACAGCACGGCGGAGATGTGCAGGTTGTGGTTCAGGTGCTCCCGGATCATGCCAATGTTGCCCAGCAGCTGGCCCACACCCTCCAGCGCGTAGTACTCGCACTGGATGGGAATCAGCACCTCATCCACCGCATTCATAGCGTTGATGGTCAGCAAGCCCAGCGACGGCGGGCAATCCACAAACACGTAATCAAAGCCGTGCTCCTGCAGGAACCCGCGGCGGATCGCGTCGTGCAGCCGGTATTCGCGGCGCACCATACTCACCAGCTCAATCTCCGCGCCGGCAAGGTCAATCGTGGCCGGAATGCAGTACAGATCCGGGTTCTCCGGATTCACCTGCATCGCCTCGGCGGGCTCCGCGTGGCCAATCAGCACCTCGTAGCTAGAGACGGTGCCGGAGGTGTGTTCCGCGCCCAGCGCGGTGGAGGCGTTGCCCTGCGGATCCAGGTCAATCACCAGCACGCGCATCCCCTGGCGCGCCAGAGACGCCGCCATGTTCACGCTGGTGGTGGTCTTACCCACGCCACCCTTCTGGTTGGCCACGGTGATCACGCGCGGCTGATCCGGTTTTGCCAGCATCTACTTCCTCACAATCCGGATCAAGGTGGTCGGCTGCTCAAGCACACCAACGCCGGCCTGGAAAATCTCCGCATCCACGCCGCCCGCGGCAGCGATCTCTTTCGCATCCCGCTGGAGCTCCTCGCTTACGGACGCCCCCTTCATAGCCACCATGGCACCACCGTGGCGCACCAGCGGCAGGGACCACCCGGCCAGCTTGCCCAGCGGGGCGACCGCGCGAGAGGTTACAGCGTCGAACGTGCCTTTCGGCTGCTCCTCCGCACGGCCGCGGACCACGGTGACGTTGTCCAGCCCAAGCGCTTCCTTGACTTCCGCGAGGTAAGTGGAGCGCTTCAACAGCGGCTCTATCAACGTGACCTTCAGGTCCGGGCGCGCGATGGCCAGCGGCACACCGGGCAAGCCAGCACCGGAACCAATGTCGGCGACCAAGGCCCCCTCCGCGAACGCCTCCGCGATCACGCCGCAGTTGAGCACGTGCCGGTCCCACAACCGGTCAACTTCCTTCGGGCCGATGAACCCGCGTTCCGCCGCGGTGGTGGCCAGGGAATCGTGGTACGCCTTGGCAAGCTCGAGGCGGTCGCCGAACACCTCCCGGGCGATGGCTGGAACCTGATCTGACACGGCTGTGCACTCCTTCAAGCTGCGGGATTCGCCGCGGCCTTGGGCCAGGCCGCGACAGGTACATCCCGATGTTAGTAAATCCGGCCGATAAAGCACGAACACCCCGGACAGCCGGTATGGCTGTGCGGGGTGTGTGGTTTCAAGCGAACGTCGTAAAGCTTATTTGCCCTGCTTACGCTGCTTCTTGGAGCGCTTGTCCACCTTGCGTGCGCCGACCACCGGGGCGGAAGCGCGCTTGGCCTCGGCCTTGCGGGCCTCTTCCTCCGCCTCTTCCTTATCCATCTTGTCGTACACGATCTTGGTCTGGAAGAAGGTCCAGATGTTGTTGGACAGCATGTAGACCAGAAGGCCGATGTGCCACATGAAGCCGGTGGCCACGATCATGAGCGGCATGATCCACAGCATCATGTTGTTCATCATGCCCATCTGCGCTTCCATCATCTTCGCCTGCTCACCCTGCGGAGCGGCGACCTTGCCGGACGCGCGGCGCTCATTCTGGCGGTTGATGGAGATGCGGGCGTTGAGGTGGATCATCACCGCACACAGCAGCACCATCGGGAGGCAGACGGCGATGATGTGGCCGCGGGTCAAGTCAACGCCGGTGAACGCCGCCCACGCCTCTTCCGGCATAGACATGTAAGCGGACAGCGGAACGCCGAAGAACGTGGCGTCCAGGAAGGACTGCACGTCCGACGGCGGGAAGGCGTAGTTGGCGATATTGCGGTTCTCCTCAATCGACAACCCCGGCTGGTTCGGGCCGGCGGTGCGGTTGAAAGAGCGCAGCACGTGGAACAGACCCAGGAAGATCGGCATCTGCACAATCGGCACAATGCAGGACGCCAGCGGGTTGGTACCCATCTCCTTGTAGAGCTTCTGGGTCTCCTGCGCCATCTTCTGCTGGTCATTCTTGTACTTCTCGCGGATCTCCTGCATCCGCGGCTGCATCTCCTGCATGCGGCGCATGGAGCGCATCTGGTTCACCATCGGGCGCACCAGGAAGATACGGACGGTACAGGTCAACAGCACAATGGCGAGCACCCAAGACAGACCAGAGGTCTTGGGGATGATGAGCCCGACGGCCTCGTGCCAAAATCTCAGCACCCATGAGATCGGCCAGTAGACGAAATTCAGCACTTTGCGGTGTTACTCCTCATCTTGCGTGGTCACAGCCGCTTCGATGCTGCCCGGCACCGGGTCAAATCCCCCGGGGTGCCACGGCCCGCACTTGCACACACGCGCGGTAGCCATAAGGCCGCCGCGCACCGCGCCGTGCCTGGACACGGCCTCCAGCGCGTAGGCGCTGCACACCGGCATGAAACGACAGGTCCCACTCATCTTAAGGGGGGAAAGGTACTTTTGGTAACCGCGCACCAGCCCCACCATGGCTTTTGCCGCCGGTCCGCGGGCGGCCGGGATCTCTGCGCCGAGGAAGTTGTAGTACGCCATCGTGTTTACTTCTGCGACTTCGCGAGAGCTTTGCGCAGCGCGTGCAGGTAGTCCGCCTCCAGCTCCGCGCTGGTCGCCGTCGCTGCGGCAGGCAGAGCTCGCACTACAACATGGTGCGAGGGCTCAAGCTTATCGACGTTCGCCCGCAGCACCTCCCGAAGTTTCCGCGACACCGCGTGGCGAGTCACGGCGTTGCCCACCTGCTTGGACACCACCAGCCCGAAGCGGGGGCCGCCGTGGATGACGGGCGGGTCCTGCGCCGCTGGGTCATGTGTTGTGTCCTCCGCCGTGGTGTTCTGGCGGTATACGTGGACCATTAACGTGCGAGACCCCGCTCGCGCACCCTTCCTCATCGCCCGCCGGAAGTCGGCGGAAGAGGAAAGCTTGTGCGGGCGGGGTAGCACGGTGTTATGCGCTTGTGCGCGAAAGCCTTACGCGCTGAGCTTTGCGCGGCCCTTCTTGCGGCGTGCGGACACGATCGCGCGGCCTGCGCGGGTGCTCATGCGGTGGCGGAAGCCGTGCTTACGGGAACGACGGCGGTTGTTCGGCTGGTAGGTCCGCTTGGACACAACAGTCTCCTTAAGACAGGTTGCGAACGGCCAGCGGGCAGACGCGACGCTCGATGCGCCGCGTCCACCCTCCCGGGGCAGAGGCCGTCCCAGTGTGGAAAGTTGATGTGAGATTGCGGGATGGTGTTCGCATGCACCTCCCCGCCGACACGCCCGCGAGCCGGGATGCGGCTTGTGGGCGGCCCGGTCCACAGCGTGGGGGGCGCTCTCAAGCACACCAGTAGGTACTGATGTGACAGACGTTGTCAGACTACGTGATTTGACCGCCCCGCGACAAATCGCAGACACCGCTTCCGCGGCGCCACCCCAGCGATACCCCCGGAATTACAAAGCTGTGTTTTTCCGCAGGTGGGGCCGCGAATCGCCGGAGGGTGCTGGGGTTGTGGCTCATGCGGCCCTCCGGGGGCCGGTACCTGTGTTCGAACTGGCCGGTTATCCACAGGGGTGCTCACAGGCATTTGCTAGACAGGGCCAGCTCGGACGCGGTAACAATGACTTATCACGCAATTTCACACCCTCCCGCCTCACATGGCCTGTGGATAAATGTGAAGTAATGGTTGAGACTTTGCCGGAAAACCCAGCGTTTTCGCAGGCAGAACGCTTTTCGACGATCACTCCACACCATCCACAACTATCCACACCCCTGTGGATAACTTTTCACGGGACACTATCCACAGTTGTGGATAACTCTGTGGAACAACAGGTGAGAGACGTGAAAACGATGTCGTTCCTGTGGAGCGGCTGGTCAGTTTCACGTGAGTGGCACATGGTGTGATGTGTTGGAATGTCAGTAACCACGGATGGGAGGGGCCCGTGCCCGAACAGCAGCTTGAGGCGCTTTGGCGCGACATAGTCGCGGACATTCTTCAGCTCTCTGAACGGCCGAATTCCTCCGTACCCACCCTGACCCACCAGCAGCGCGCGTACCTGCAGCTAGTCAAACCCGTTGTGTTGGTGGATGGGTATGCCATCTTGTCCGCACCCCACGCCGCGGCGAAGAAGGTTGTGGAAGATTCCCTGGCACCGCACATCACCGCGCTGATGCAAGCCCGTCTTGGTACGCCGTGCACTCTGGCGGTCTCGGTGGCTGCCCCCGTGCCACCGGCGCCGCCTGCAGCGGCGCCGGGTGCGCCTGCAGCACCTGCGCAGCAAGTGCCTACCGAGCAGCCCCAGCACGTTGCTCCGGCTGAGCATCACGTTTCGCAGGCAGAACCGGTGGTACCGGACTGGTCTTCCACACAATCACACACCATGACGGAACCGGCGTACCCGACCGCGGGCGAACAAATCCCCATGGGTTTGGACGAGTTAGCCGCCATGCACGCCCAGCAGAATGCACACCAGAACGCGCAGGCAGAGCGCGCTCACCCCACGGTGCCGCAGCGTTTGCCGCGCGAGAAACCGGCGCACGACCCGGACCGGGAAACCAGCCTGAACCCGAAGTACACGTTTGAGAACTTCGTCATCGGCTCTTCCAACCGCTTCGCCAACGGTGCTGCGGTGGCCGTGGCGGAGAATCCCGCCCGCGCTTACAACCCGCTCTTTATCTGGGGCGGCTCCGGCCTGGGCAAGACCCACTTGCTGCACGCGGCCGGCAACTACGCGCAGGTGCTGCAGCCGGGCTTGCGCATCAAGTACGTCTCCTCCGAGGAATTCACCAACGACTACATCAATTCCGTACGCGATGACCGGCAGGAATCCTTCAAGCGCCGCTACCGCAACCTGGACATTCTGATGGTGGATGACATCCAGTTCCTCGAGGGTAAGGAAGGTACCCAGGAAGAGTTCTTCCACACTTTCAACTCGCTGCACCAGCAGAACAAGCAGATCATCCTGAGCTCAGACCGCCCGCCGAAGCAGCTGACCACGCTGGAGGACCGCCTGCGCACCCGTTTCGAGGGCGGGCTGATCACCGACATCCAGCCGCCAGACCTGGAAACCCGCATCGCCATTTTGATGAAGAAGGCTGCCGCGGACGGCACCCAGGTGGATCACGCCGTGCTGGAGCTCATTGCCTCGCAGTTCGAGTCCTCGATCCGCGAGCTGGAGGGCGCGCTCATTCGCGTGTCCGCGTACTCCTCGCTGATCAATGAGCCGATCACCATGGAAGTTGCGCAGGTAGCGCTTCGCGACATCCTGCCTGATGAGAGCGACGTGAACATCACCGGCGCCACCATCAAGGAGTCCGCGGCCGAGTACTTCCGCGTATCCATGGGCGAGCTCACGGGCGCGGGTAAAACCCGCCACGTCGCGCACGCCCGCCAGATTGCCATGTACCTCTGCCGTGAGCTGACGGATCTCTCCCTGCCCAAAATCGGCGACGAATTTGGCGGCAAGGATCACACGACCGTGATGTATGCAGACCGCAAGATCCGCAAAGAGATGAAAGAAAACCGCGGGACTTACGACGAGATCCAGGAACTTACCCAGATCATCAAAAGCCGCGCCCGCACGCGGTAGTCATTCGCAGCCAGCCGCCCGGCCGGGGCTTCGATCACCAGCGCCGCGGGCTGCCGGATGGGTGCCGAGTGCCTGCCGGGCCGGATTGACCGGTGGAAGCTGGGGACGCCGGTAGCCCGGATGCCAGGACGGGGGATGCCGGTAGCCCGTGCGGTGCTTTGACTTCCGTGTTGTGCGCTATCACCACGTTGTGCGCTATTAGCTTTTGGTGATAGCGCACAACGGGGTCAAACTGGCCCGTTTTGGGGGCTTTTGGGTGGTGTTGTGCGCTATCAGTAACCCGTAACAGCGCACAACGGGGCCAGCAGAACACGATCCGGGCGGTTCCAAGCGAACTGCTAGGCGCGTCGGGCACGTTATGCGCTATCAGCTAGCCGCCGGCGAAAGAATCGACGAATTTCCCCTGCGACGGCAGCTCCCACCTCTTACGGGCACCACCTCTTCGCGTTCCTGAAGAGTTATCCACAGACTTGTCCACATCTGTGTAATTACGCCGATGTAGTTCTATTAAATACGTCACAACCAGCGTCCAGCGAGGCAAAAAGCCCCTGGGGATAAAGGTGACCGCGCGTGTGGAAACACAGGGGATAGGGAAGCATCCAATTGTGGGATCTATCCGGGCCCAGAAAGTTGTCCACAGATGGACCTAGTTATCCACAAGTTATCCACAGTGTGAATCACACGGCGACTCGCCGGAGCGAGCTGGCGCGACGGGCCACAATCCACAGAATCCACAACACCTACTGTTGTTACCAACTCGTTTACTTGTAATTCATCAGAAGAAACAGGGTGTGTGCACAACGCCGACTGCTCGTCGCAACGCAGCGCCAGCGCCCTCGCCCAGCACCAAATGCCAACTTCCAAAGCGCGTGGCTTCTAGGCGCGCGGTTGCCTAGAGTGAGTGGAGTCGAATTACAGGAGCAACGAGGGAGCAGCGCGCGCCATGGCAGCAAGCATCGGTGACAACGCCGTGTCATTCCGGGTTCACAAGGAGGACCTGTCCGACGCCGTCGCATGGGTTGCGCGCAGCCTGCCCACCAAGAACACCCAGCCCATCCTGCGCGCTGTGGTGATCACGGCGGATGACAACGGCTTGGAATTCGCCGGCTTTGACTACGAGGTTTCCAGCCGCGTGCGCATCGGCGCCGAGGTGGATCAGCCCGGCCGCATCGCCGTGGCCGGTAAGTTGCTCGCGGACATCGTGGCCAACATGCCCAACAAGCCGGTCGAGGTTTCTGTCGACGGCTCTACGCTGCGCCTGCGCGGCGGCTCCGCGAAGTTCGATCTGCCGCTGATGAGCCTGGATGATTACCCGCAGCTGCCGGTCCTGCCGGAGGTCACCGGCAAGATTTCCCCAGCCGCGTTCACCGGCGCGGTGACCCAGGTCGCCTCCGCCGCGGGAAGGGACGACACGCTGCCCATGCTCACCGGCATCCACATGGAAATGTTTGGTAACCAGCTCAAGCTCACCGCCACGGACCGTTTCCGCCTGGCGCTGCGCACCCTGGAGTGGGAGCCGGCCGCGCAGGACGTGGAGGCCAAACTGCTTATCCCGGCGAAGACGCTCTTGGACAACGCGCGCACGCTGGACACGCACGTGGATGAGCCGGTGGAGATCGCCGTCGGCGGTGCTGGAAACGTTGGCGGGGAGGGCCTCTTCGGCCTCCACTCCGGCAACCGGGAAACCACCACCCGTATGCTGGACGCAGATTTCCCCAACGTGGCGCCGCTCTTGCCCAAGTCCCACACCTCTATTGCCAGCGTGGAGATCGCCCCGCTAATGGAGTCCATCCGCCGCGTTTCCCTGGTGGCGGACCGCAACGCGCAGATCCGCCTCCACTTCCGCGAGGGCGAGCTGGCGCTGCACGCCTCCGGCGCGGATTCCGGCGAGGCGCAGGAGACCATCCCCGCAGCATTCACCGGCGCGGACGAGCTCCTGATCGCCTTCAACGCGGGCTACCTGCGCGACGGTTTGGCCGTGATCGGCACCGAGCGCGTGCTCTTCGGCTTCACCGAGGCATCCCGCCCGGCGATCATGATTCCGGAGCCGGAGCAGTTGCCGGAGGCGAACGCGGACGGCACGTTCCCCACCCCGGAGACCTACTTCACGTACCTGCTCATGCCGGTGCGCCTGCCGGGCTAGTCGGTGCGACGGCGTGTACGTCGCAGAGCTTGACCTGCGCGATTTCCGCTCCTGGCCGGAACTGCACCTGGAGCTTGAGCCAGGGGTCACCGTCTTCGCCGGCCGCAACGGCCACGGCAAGACCAACATCGTCGAGGCGGTGCATTACACCTCGGTGCTGGGCAGCCACCGGGTGAGCGGGGACGGTCCGCTCATCCGCGCGAATCAACACAACGCCCGCATCTCCGCGACCACGGTCAACGACGGTCGCGCGCTGACCACGCACCTTCTCATCAACGCCAACGGCGCAAACCAGGCGCAGATAAATAGGACTCGCCTGAAAACCCCGCGCGAGCTGCTCGGCGTGCTGCGCACCGTGATGTTCTCCCCGGAGGATCTGCGGCTGGTCACCGGTGAGCCGTCGGAGCGGCGCCGATTCCTCGACGACCTCGCGGCACTTCGCACGCCCCGTCTCGGCGGCGTGCGGGCGGATTATGAGAAGGTGCTGCGCCAACGCAACGCCCTGCTCCGCACCTCCTCCATGACGCTGCGCCGCGGGTACGCAGACGAGGCAGGCGCCAGCGCCCTGACCACGCTCGATGTGTGGGATTCCCAGCTCGCGGGCTACGGCGCGCAGCTGATCGCGGGCAGGCTCCTGCTTATCGACGCCCTCTCCGACCGCATCACCGAGTCCTACGCCGCCGTCGCCCCGGAGTCACGCCCCGCGTCGGTGTACGCCAAGTCCACGCTGGATACCGCGGTGCGGGAGCTGACCGGCACAGGCACCGGCACCGCCACAAACACCGATGCCAACCCCACCGACCCCATCCGCGACCCCGCGATCTTCGAGGCCGCCATGCTCGCTGAACTGGGCCGCCGCCGCCGCGAAGAGATCGACCGCGGCACCACCCTTGTCGGTCCCCACCGCGATGACCTCGTGCTCATGCTCGGCGAGACACCCGCGAAGGGTTACGCCTCCCACGGCGAGACCTGGTCTTACGCGCTTGCGCTCCACCTGGCCGAATACCAGCTGCTGGCTTCCGACGGGTCGGACCCGGTGCTGATCCTGGACGACGTCTTCGCCGAGCTTGACGCCAAGCGCCGCGAGCGCCTGGTGCACGTCGCCGAATCCGCGGAGCAGGTCCTGATCACCGCTGCGGTAGGCGACGACCTGCCCGGCAACCTCGACGATGCCGTCTCCGCCCGCTACACCGTGACCATGGAGGATGGGGTGAGCAGCATTGAGCGATCTGGTGCGTAACACCTTCGACACCTGGCGCGACATGGCTCGCCGCCGCGGCGTACGCCTGCCGGACCTTTCCCGCCAAGGCACCGCCGTCGTCCCTCGCCGCAGCGTGGGTAAGGGCGTGGGCGCTGCTGGTGGGCTTGGTGCGGCGTCGAGCGGTGCGCAGATCCCGGGGCTTTCGCTTCTCGACGATCGAAATTCAGGCGCAAGAAACTCAGCCGCCGCAAAGCCCAGCGCTCCCTCAGCCGCGCCCGTGCCCTCGCCTGCACCTTTCCGCGGGCGGCCCACCGGCATCGACGGGCGCGCGCTGCCGAAACCGAACCGCGTGGCGTCGTTCGGCGCGCTCGTCGGTCGGGAAATCCGGCAGCGCGACTGGACCGAGCAGATGGCGTACGGCTGGGTGATGGGGAACTGGGAGAGCCTGGTCGGTGCCAAGATTGCCCAGCACACGACGGTGGAGATGATCAAGGGTGGCGAAGTCCACATCTCCTGCGACACCACCGCCTGGGCGACGCAGCTGAAGTACATGCAGTCCACGGTCCTGCGCGCGGTAGCGGAGAAGGTGGGTCCGGGAGTGATTACGAAACTGCACGTCTATGGCCCGAAGACGAAGTCGTGGCGTCACGGCCCGCTGCACGTGAAGGGCCGCGGCCCCCGCGACACGTACGGGTAAGTGTTGTAGCGGGATAATTTACCGGGAATGCTCAGGGTCGACGAGCGCGTATCTCGCTCACCCTTACCGAGCAATCCGCTCAGATGAAAACCATTTAGCCAACTGATCGAAGTTGACGCTCTCGCGCATAAACTGTATTCTTCCCCCGAAAGCCTCGGAACGATCCCTGCTTGAAAGCAAATCGCCGAGGTTAAGTCTTTGTCAGGGTGAGATCCTAGCCGGACCCGATATTGAAGGCGACAGGAAAAATCCCCGTGAATTCGCCGACTGCGAGGAAAAACAAGGTCGCACCCCGAAGAAGCCTCGGGGCACATGGGACAAACGTGATTTAGGGAGATGAGGAAAGGCCCCGGCATAAGCGGAGCGTGCGCGGGGAGGCCCGGCACCCAAGCGAACCCAAGGGACAAAGGGGCTACCCATGTGAACAACGCCAATCCCGAAAAACCGGCGTGACGCGGCCTCTGGCGCGATTGGTCGCTGCCGTAGTTAGCCCCTACTAGGTGTAGGATAGGACGGGTTAAACCGCCTCAGAGCGCCGTTATCGCGCCGGGGCCGTAATTGAGAAGAGGAGTACCCGTTCACCGTGGCTGAGCAGCAACCGCATTACGACGCCTCATCGATCACCATCCTCGAGGGCCTCGAGGCCGTGCGCAAGCGCCCGGGCATGTACATCGGCTCCACCGGTGTGCGCGGCCTGCACCACCTGGTGTGGGAAGTGGTGGACAACTCCGTCGATGAGGCGATGGCTGGGTACGCGGACCGCGTGGACGTCACCCTCTTGGCGGATGGCGGCGTGGAGGTTGTGGATAACGGCCGCGGTATCCCGGTGGAAATGCACCCGACTGGCGCGCCAACAGTTCAGGTTGTCATGACACAGCTGCACGCCGGCGGCAAGTTTGACTCGGAGTCCTACGCGGTCTCTGGTGGTCTGCATGGTGTGGGTATTTCCGTGGTCAATGCGTTGTCTACCCGTGTGGAAGCGGACATTAAGCGCGACGGCAAGCACTGGTACCAGAACTTTGAGAATGCCGTGCCGGATGAGCTGCAGGAGGGCGGCAACGCCCGCGGCACCGGCACCACCATCCGGTTCTGGCCGGACCCGGAAATTTTTGAGACGGTCGAGTTCAACTACGACACGATTGCCCGCCGCCTCCAGGAGATGGCGTTCCTGAACAAGGGCCTGACCATCACGCTGAAGGACGAGCGCGTCACGGATGAGGAGCTGGAGCTCGAGGCCATCGCGGAGGAGGGCGACACCGCTGCGTCGGTAGATGGAGACTCCTTTGACGATGACACGGTGATGCAGTCCCCCATGGAGGTGGACGAAGACGGTGACGGCAACCCGGTTGAGCCTGGCGATGAAGTCGCCCCGCAGACCAAGAAGAAGCGCGAGAAGAAGGTCACTTACCACTACCCGGACGGCCTGATTGATTACGTCAAGCACCTGAACAAGGGCAAGACGGCGATTCACCCGACCATCGTGGGCTTCGAGCAGAAGGGCACGGAGCATGAGGCGGAGATCGCCATGCAGTGGAACGGCTCCTACAAGGAGTCGGTGCACACCTTCGCCAACACCATCAACACGCATGAGGGCGGCACGCACGAGGAAGGTTTCCGCGCAGCGCTGACCACGTTGATGAACCGCTACGCGCGCGAGCACAAGCTGCTCAAGGACAAGGAGCCGAACCTCACTGGCGACGATTGCCGCGAGGGTCTCGCCGCCGTCATCTCCGTGCGTGTGGCGGACCCGCAGTTTGAGGGCCAGACGAAGACCAAGCTGGGCAACACCGAGATCAAGGGTTTTGTGCAGCGCGCGGTGAATGAGAACTTGGCGGATTGGTTCGACGCCAACCCCGCCGAGGCGAAGACCATTGTCAACAAGGCGGTGCAGTCCTCCCAGGCCCGCCAGGCTGCGCGTAAGGCGCGTGACCTAGTGCGCCGCAAGTCTGCGTCCGACCTCGGCGGACTGCCGGGCAAGCTGGCGGATTGCCGTTCCAAGGACCCGACTGTCAGCGAGCTGTTCATCGTGGAGGGCGACTCCGCAGGTGGCTCCGCCAAGGCTGGCCGAAACTCGCTCTACCAGGCGATTCTGCCGCTGCGCGGCAAGATCCTGAACGTGGAGAAGGCGCGCATGGACCGCGTGCTGAAGAACGCCGAGGTGCAGGCGATCATCACCGCGCTGGGCACGGGTATCCACGACGAGTTTGATATCTCCAAGCTCCGCTACCACAAGATTGTGCTGATGGCGGACGCGGACGTGGACGGCCAGCACATTGCAACCCTGCTGCTCACGCTGCTGTTCCGCTTCATGCCGCAGCTGATCGAGGAAGGCCACGTGTACCTAGCCAACCCGCCGCTGTACAAGCTGAAGTGGCAGAAGGGCGAGCCTGGCTTCGCCTTCACCGACGCGGAGCGCGACCAGCTTCTTGCAGAGGGCTTAGAGGAGAACCGCAAGATCAACACGGGCGACGGCATCCAGCGCTACAAGGGTCTGGGCGAGATGAACGCCAAGGAGCTGTGGGAGACCACGCTGGATCCGGAGACCCGCATCCTGCGCCGCGTGGACATCGAGGACGCCCAGCGCGCGGACGAGCTCTTCTCCATCCTCATGGGCGATGACGTTGCAGCCCGCCGCAGCTTTATCACCCGCAAGGCAAAGGACGTACGCTTCCTCGATGTCTAGCCATGATGCGGCCGCGCCCGGCCTGGTCATTGCGCCACCGGTGGTGCTTCCGGCGGGGGGTGGCGCGGCTGGGCGGCAGCTGGTTGTCATCATGCCCGGCATGGGCATGGAGGGCCGCTACTACCGCCCCATCGCGGAGGCCTTGGCCGCCGCCGGGTTCCCGGTTGCGATCGGGGAGTTGCGCGGCCAGGGCCGCAGCCCGCAGTTCGCCTCACGGCAGAACCAGTGGGGCTACCACCACGTGGCCGCGGAGGACTTTCCCCAGACCATCGCGGAGGCGAAGAAGGCACTCTCGCTTGCCGACGATTACCCGACCATCCTCCTCACCCACTCCATGGGCGGGCAGGTTGGGGTGCTCTTCATGGCGCGGCCCGAGGCGCAGCAGCTTAACGTCGTCGGATTGCTCGGCGTAGGTGCCGGAAACCCGTGGTACAAGGCGTTTCCGTGGCGGGACCGCCTGAAGTACGGCCTGGGCATCCAGATGATCTGGCTGGCTTCCCAGGTGCTGGGCTATTGGCCGGGTGACAAGGTGAAACTCGGTGGCACGTGGGGCCGCCACCCGCGCACGTATCTGAACGAGTGGGCCCGAATGAACCGCTCGGGCAAGCGCGGTGCGTTGGCTGGCGCGGATATGGATTACATCGAAGCCATGGGCAAGGTTGTAGCTCCGGTGGTGCTCACCCGCTTCGGCAACGACCGCGACTGCACCCTCGCCTCCGCCCAAGCCTTGGCCGAGCCGGTGGCCGGCGCGCGGGTTAAGGAACTCGCCGGCGGGCTGGGCCACAACAAATGGGCGCGTGAACCAGAGATTGTGGTGCAGCGCCTGATCGAGTTCGCGGACGGGCTGGAGGGCCGGGCAGGGCGCTAGCCCATCGCCGCGGCCCACGCGCGTGTGAGCGTTAGCCCGCGTACTTCTCCACGATTGCGCCCAGCTCCGGCAGTGCCGGGCTGACAATCTTGCCGGCCTTGCCGCGCATGGAGGAGTACACCTTCTGGATTGCGCCGGGAGCGCTGTTCACGGCTTTGTCGCCGGCATCCAGAAGCGCCTTCACCACGTCGTCCTCGCGGCTGGACAGGTAGTCGCCGAAGGAGTTCGGGGCAGCGACGTTGCTGGTGTCCACGCCGCGGTAGCCCTGCCAGAACGGCTCCAGCTCCTCCACGATCTGCGGCATGCCCATGTTGATGCCCTTAGACACAGCGTTCGCGTCCGCCTTCTTCGCGGCGCCGACGGCGGACTTCAGGGCCATGCCGGTCAGGCCGGACTGGTTGCTAATGGTCTTCTCCACCAAGTTGGCCAGATCAGCCACCACGGCCTCGCGGGTGCCGGGGTTGAGGAGGTTCTGCACAGTTGCGTTGTTAGCTTCGCTCATGCGCGCCGAGTCTACCCGTGCTGCGCCAGGAAAAGCGCAGCGCAGGCAAGTGCGGCGCAAGGAAAAGCGGCCCGCGCTGCTTTTCAGCTCGGACCGCTTCGGGTGTCGCAGTTCTTCCGCCACAGCACCCAGACCACTCAAGTCACATAAGTCACTGCAACCACAACGGCAACAACAGTAACACGGGGGTACTGCCAGGTCTACTCAAGGCAGTTGCAAGTTTCCAATCACGCGACGTGCCTGCTCGCGCCACGCCGGAACGTCGAAAATCCGGTCGCCTTCGGAGGAACCGGGCAGGTACTCGAGGCCATACGAAGCCGCGGCGTTGTCGACGGCTTGACGGAGGGTTGGGGAGGCGTCGATAAGCAATTGTGCAGCGGCGAGCGGGAGGATCGCGGCGAGGGCGAGGCTGATCGGCGCGATGCCGGTGTAGGCGCTGCCGAGGGGGGTCTGCGCGGGGACGTCGATGGATGGGTCGTCCGGATCGATGCGGTAGGTGTGGTCGGGGGTGCGGAGGCTAGAGCCGCTGGAGAGCTCGAAGATGCCGGCCTGGGCGTGCGCGGGCGTGGCCGGTGCGGCGAGGGTCAACGCGACGGCTACGGCGGTGGCGGCTGCGAGGGCGCGGGTGCGGGCGGAAGTGCGGGTCATGGGCATAACTGTAGGGCAGCGGGCGCGCCGCCACTCCATCTACGTCCCCTCCACCCACCGCCAATACACCTCGCGGGCAGCGGCGCCGAACTCGGCATTGTGGCTGGTGAGGGGTTTGAGGTTCAAGATGGCGTCGTAAAGCAAAAGCCCCGCCTCACGCTCCGAGCCGCAAGCGGGGACACCGTGGATGCGCGCGCCGGGGATGGCGGCGCAGGCGGCCAGGGCGGGGAAGGAGCGGACGCGGGCTTTGGTGGCGGCGCAGAACTCGTCGGCGATGGCGAGGAGTTGCTCGGCGGAAAGCGCGCGCGTCATGGTCGGGCCTGCCGGATGCGGGCCTCGGTGGCGCGGTATTCGGGGATGAGGTCGCGGGCGAGGTCGCGGACCGTGGCGTCGTCGATAAGCCGGGACGCGGCAGCCACCACCGCGCGCCGCGCCGCCTCCTGCTTCGAGCAGCCCCAGGCGGAGGCGAGGAGCACGAGCGCCTTGTCCTCGTCTGCGGTCAATCTCAGCGTCATAGCCATACCAAAGTGATACCACTGCTGGTCCGAGAAAGGCCGCTCACGGGGGCTAGAATGCTTTACGACGACCGGAGAAAGGCAATCAATGAGTGATGAGACTCTAGGCGGCGACGGATTCGACCGCATCCAGCCAATCGACATCAACGATGAGATGCAGACCAGCTACATCGATTACGCGATGAGCGTGATTGTCGGCCGCGCGCTGCCGGAGGTGCGCGACGGTATGAAGCCGGTGCACCGCCGCGTGATTTACGCGATGTATGACGCCGGCTTCCGCCCCGAGCGCTCCTATGTGAAGAGCGTGAAGGCCGTCGGCGAGACGATGAGTAACTACCACCCGCACGGCGACAGCGCGATCTACGACACCTTGGTGCGTATGGCCCAGCCATGGTCCATGCGCTACCCGCTGGTCGATGGCCAGGGCAACTTCGGCTCCCCGGGCAACGACGGCCCAGCCGCCATGCGTTACACGGAGTGCAAGCTCACCCCAATTGCCATGGAGATGGTGCGTGACATCCGCGAGAACTCCGTGGACTTCGTCCCCAACTTCGACTCCAAGACCCAGGAGCCGACGGTGCTGCCGTCGCGTGTGCCGAACCTGCTGATGAACGGCTCCAACGGCATCGCCGTGGGTATGGCCACCAACATCCCGCCGCACAACCTGAACGAGCTGGCGGAGGCGATCTACTGGATCCTGGATAACCCGGAGGCGGAGGAGAAGGCCACCCTGGACGCGGTGATGCAGCGCGTGAAGGGCCCGGACTTCCCAACCGCGGGCCTAATTGTGGGCGATGCCGGCATCAAGGACGCCTACACCACCGGCCGCGGCTCCATCCGCATGCGCGGGCGCACCGAGATTGAAGAGGTGGGCAAGCGCCAGGTCATCGTCATCACGGAGCTGCCGTACCAGGTCAACCCGGATAACTTCATCCACTCCATCGCGGAGCAGATCAACGCCGGCAAGCTGGCGGGCATCTCCGCTATTGACGACGAATCATCGGACCGCATCGGCATGCGCATCGTGGTCACCCTACGCGGTGCCGCGCGTGGTGCTGAACAACCTGTACAAGCACTCTGCGTTGGAGACGAACTTCTCCGCCAACATGCTGAGCATTGTGGACGGCGTGCCGCGCACCCTGCGTTTGGACCAGATGCTGCGCTACTACGTGAAGCACCAGATCGAGGTCATTGTCCGCAGGACCCAGCACCGCCTCAGCGAGGCCGAGAAGCGCGCCCACATCCTCCGCGGCTTGGTCAAGGCGCTGGATGCGCTGGATGAGGTTATTGCGCTGATCCGCAGCTCCGCCACGGTGGATGAGGCCCGCACGGGCTTGATGCGCCTGCTGGACGTGGATGAGATCCAGGCGAACGAGATCCTGGCGATGCAGCTGCGCCGCCTAGCCGCCCTGGAGCGCCAGAAGATCATCGACGATCTGGCCGAAATCGAGCGCCAGATTGCGGACTACAAGGACATTCTGGCCAAGCCGGAGCGCCAGCGGGCGATTGTGGGCGAGGAGCTCAAGGAGATCGCGGACAAGTACGGCGATGAGCGCCGCACCAAGATTGTCGCCGCCACCGGTGACGTGACCGAGGAAGACTTGATTGCCCGCGAGAACGTGGTTGTCACCATCACCTCCACCGGCTACGCCAAGCGCACCAAGGTGGACGCGTACAAGAGCCAGAAGCGCGGCGGCAAGGGCGTGCGCGGCGCCGAGCTGAAGCAGGATGACGTGGTGAAGAACTTCTTCATCTGCTCCACGCACGACTGGATCCTCTTCTTCACCAACTTCGGCCGCGTGTACCGCCTGAAGGCGTACGAGCTGCCGGAGGCGGGCCGCGCCGCCCGCGGCCAGCACGTGGCCAACTTGTTGGAGTTCCAGCCGGAGGAGAAGATCGCCCAGGTGATCCAGATCCAGTCCTACGAGGACGCGCCGTACCTGGTGCTGGCTACCCGCGACGGCCGCGTGAAGAAGTCCCGCCTGACCGACTACGAGTCCGCCCGCTCCGCCGGCCTCATCGCCATCAACCTCAACGAGGGCGACGCGCTGATCGGCGCCGCCCTTGCCGGCGAGAATGATGACTTGCTGCTGGTCTCCGAGCAGGGCCAGGCCATCCGCTTCACGGCTGACGACGAGCAGCTGCGCCCCATGGGCCGCGCCACCGCCGGCGTGAAGGGCATGCGCTTCCGCGGCGACGACCAGCTGCTGGCCATGACTGTGGTCCAGGAGGGCGACTACATCCTGGTGGCCACCTCCGGCGGCTACGGCAAGCGCACCCCGATCGAGGAGTACAACGTCCAAGGCCGCGGCGGCATGGGTGTGATGACGTTCAAGTACACCCCGAAGCGCGGCAAGCTCATCGGTGCCCTGGCGGTTGATGAGGAGGACCAGATCTTCGCCATCACCTCCGCCGGCGGCGTAATCCGCACCGAGGTCAACCAGATCCGCCCGTCCTCCCGCGCCACCATGGGCGTGCGCTTGGTGGACCTTGGGGACGGCGTTGAGCTCCTGGCCATTGACAAGAACGTCGAGGACGAGGGCGAGGAAGAGGCCACCGCAGTGGCAACCGGCCAGAAAACCCTCGAGGAGGCCCAGGAAGTGACCGGTTCCGCGCCGGGCGGTGCAGGCGAGGGCACTGGGGGCTCGCGTGACGACGGTGACTTCAAGCTCGGCGTCTCCGGCGAGCAGTGGGACGACGACGATCCGATCACCGAGGGCATCACCTCCGCGTCCGACGACGTGGATGAGGACGAGGCCGTTGATGAGTCCGGCGCTGACGAGGACGAGGAGTAACCATGGCAGCACGCAAGGTGGCCGTGAAGCACATCGCGGTCGGCTCCGTGTTCAAGGTGGCCACGATCCTCTCCCTGATCGGCTTCGTGGCTTGGATGATCGCCGCGACGATCATCTACTACGGCCTCGAGCGCGTCGGCGTGGTTGATTCCATGAACTCCCTGATCGGCGGCGTGGGCGGCGACCAGGTCATCGACATGACACTGGTGCTCTCCGGCGCGGCGCTGCTTGGACTGATCGGCGTGGTGTTCACAGCGGTGATGGCACCGCTGCTGACGGTGATTTACAACTCCATCGCCGATCTTGTGGGCGGCATCGTGTTCACTATGTCCAACCGTGTGAAGTAGCCCGTTTTGGGGGTAGCGCGGTGGGGAAGCTGCCGACGAGAATGTTGGCGGCTTCCCCGGCGCTACCGCTTGGTGGTGCGATAGAGAAACGGACATTGACCTGGCGATTTGGTGCTTGGCACCGTGCTGGGTAATGTTCTATCTCGTTCGCAGGGCCTATAGCTCAGTCGGTTAGAGCGCATCGCTGATAACGATGAGGTCGCAGGTTCGATTCCTGCTAGGCCCACTGCAGCTAGTCTAGACTGGTTGTGTGGACGGGGCATTAGCTCAGTTGGTAGAGCACCTGCTTTGCAAGCAGGATGTCAGGAGTTCGATTCTCCTATGCTCCACAAGTTGAACCCGCAGGTGAAAGCCTGCGGGTTCTTGCGTTGGGTGCGGTAGACCTCAGGTCCGAATCGGGTTAAACGACAAAATGTATTGTGTCTGGGTTCGGCGTGTCGTGGGGTTAGATGTGGCCTTTTTGGATGCCGATTGAGTGTGTGTAGTTGGTGTCGATAGCGTTGTCGTAGAGGGCTGGTCGTCCGGTTTCGTGGTTGGCTTGGTTCTCGTTGGGGGTCAGGGTGGATACTTTGGCGAGTTGGTCCTGGCCCCAGTTGGACTGCCTGGCGATCTCTACTGGATCGTCAGGCAGTTCCGTTTTCAGATACAGCCACCACTCCAGCATCCGGCGCTGATGCTCACCGGATCTGCCGCGGTGGGTGCGGGCCAGCAGTTTCAGCTGGGCGTTGATGCCGCCTTCCAGGCTGTTGGTGGTGGCTTTGATTCGGCTGACATCGAGGACACCGTTGGGTGGTTCGAGGTAGACGAACAGTAGGTTGTTGCGCCATAGGTGGTTGAGGAGGCTGTTGTAGGCCTTGCGGGTGCGTTCGTGTGTCCACGACCAGGTGCGTTGACGTGTCGCCGGGTCGGTTGTCCACGTTTTCTGGTTCATCCAGTCGCGGTAGATCGTGCCGTATTCATGCAGCTGCGCACCCCACACGGCCGCCTCGTCAAGATCGGTGATCTTGGTGAGGTTGAGCGCGAGCTGATAGATCGCTCGTCCTGCATCGGTGCGCGGGCGTGCGGTGGTGTGCCGGCGCACCACGCGTTGAGCGTGGACAAGGCAACGCTGGATCTTGGTGTTAGGCCAGCATGTTTTGATCGCGCTGGCGGCACCTTGGCCACCGTCGATGACAGCGATCAAGGGTGCGGGGATACGCTCGAGGAGCCTTTGGTAGTCGCGGGTGGTTTCACGTGTGCACCAGTGCCAGGCAATGACGTGGTCCAAGGTGGCGGCCACGATGAGACACCCACCGGCGGTGTAGGTGCCGTCAAGAAAGACCTGGTCGTAGACCCGGCCTTCGTGCCCGATCGTGGGATCGGGGACATCAACTAGCCAGAAGTGTTTAAACCGGCGTTGGAGGGTACGAGGATGACACCCTGCTTCGGTGGCAGTGGTTTTCAAGCTCGCACCGGTCGTGAGGTGTGTGATAAATGCTGCGAAGGCTGCGGCGTTGGTGATATCGGGGCGCTGTTTGGTGGTGGAGGCGCCGCAGGTTTTGCATCGCCACCGGGTGCGGTTGGCGGAGGTCTTTCCGTTGCGTTTCATCTCGCCGCCGCACACTTGGCAGCGGGGTTGGTTCTTCGGCATTGATCAAGCCAACACCGGCCACTACCACACGCTGCTGTCACACCCCGGTATTTCGCCGCCCTCGGGCAGATATAAGCCCCAGGAGCATATACTTTCCGGATTACCCCTGATCATCCCAAACAAACCGACGAATCCGGACACACATTCTGTCGTTTAACCCTCCGAATCCGTTCGAACCCGTGGCGGTTTAATCAGCGCTGAGCTCGGCGACCAGAGCGCGCACCTTGGTGTCGATCTCATCGCGCACTAACCGCATGCGCTCGATGCCTTCGATGCCGCGGTTGGAGGGTTCGTCGATAAGCCAGCGCTCCAGCGTGCCCGCGGCCTCTTCCGGCAAATCCAGCTGGGCCTCGTCGCCGATGAGGATGACTTTGTCTGCGGTGCGGAGCAGATCCGGGGAGATTGGTTTGGGGTGCCCCGCCGACATGTCAGCGCCCACCTCCGAGATCACCGCGGCCGATTGCTGGTTCAGCGACGTGCCGGGCTGGGTGCCGGCGGAATGAACCTCAATTCGACCGTTTGCGTGCTTCTTGGCCAGGGCTTCCGCCATCTGGGACTTGCCGCTGTTGCGTACGCAAACGAAAAGAACAGTAGGGACAGGTTGCATAGTGGTTACACCTTCTTAAGAGATCGCACGGGTGGCGGACGGGGAGTTAGGCAACGTTGGATCGCCGGGGAAAAGTTTGGGGCCGAGCCACCGCATGGCGTACACAAGCCCCACCAAAACGGGGATTTCAATCAAGGGGCCGATTGTGCCGGCGAGCGCCTGCGCAGATTCGGCGCCGAAGGTGCCGATAGCAACTGCGATTGCCAGCTCGAAGTTGTTTCCGGCGGCGGTGAACGACACTGAGGCGGCCTGGGCGTATCCCATGCCGGAGGCCTTGGACACGATCAGGGCGATCGCGAACATGCCCACGAAGTAACACAGCAGGGGCAGCGCCAGCTTGGCCACGGTCCACGGACGCGCGACGATCTGTTTCCCCTGCAGCGAGAACAGCAGGATGATGGTGTACAGCAGGCCAACCAGCGCGAGCGGGGAAATTGCTGGCAGGAACGTGTTTTCGTACCACTCGCGCCCCTTGGTCTTTTCGCCGATGATGCGGGAGGCGAAGCCCGCGATGAGGGGTATGCCCAGGAATACGAGGAGACCGAAGTCACGATGGACCAGAACGAAAATTCCGCCGAAGTAACGGGCAGACCCAGCCAGCCGGGCAGCACTTGCAGGTAGAACCACCCCAGAACGCCGAACATGGCGACTTGGAACACGGAGTTGATGGCCACCAGCACGGCGGTTGCCTCCCGGTCGGCGCACGCTAGGTCGGACCACACCAGCACCATGGCGATGCACCGCGCCAGCCCGACGATGATCAACCCTGTGCGGAGCTCCGGCTCGTCCGGCAGGAAGATCCAGGCGAGGGCGAACATGAACGCTGGGCCGACAATCCAGTTCAGCACTATGGAGACCGCCATCAGGCGCTTGTCCGCTGCGATCTCGAGCGTTTTATCGAAGCGCACTTTCGCCAGCGGCGGGTACATCATCACCAGCAAGCCCAGGGCGATGGGGAGGGAGATGCCACCCACTTCCATGCTCTCCAACGCGCTGCTTAACTGCGGCGCCACATGCCCCAGCCCGAGCCCCAGCGCCATTGCCAGCATGATCCACACCGGCAGGGTCGAGGAAGGATAGGCGGGGGGACGGTTGCCTGGCTGGCTCAGCGTTCGCCATGGAAGCACCTTTACTTATCGACGGTTATCTATACCAAAACCTAGACGCTATATTGATATGCGTCAATACAAGGAGGCTGAGCATGCAGATCGGGATCGTGCCGGACGGCTCCGTGTCTTCGCCGGATGCACGCGCGGCGTGCTGCTCCCTCGGGTCTGGGTTGCTCTCTACCGAGGAAGCGCAGCGTTACGCCGCGCTGTTCAAGGTGCTGGCGGACCCGGTCCGGCTGCGTCTGCTTTCCCAGCTCGCGCAGGACGGGTGCGAGCCGATCAGCGTCAGCGGTCTGGCCGAGAGAACCGGTTTGAGCCAGCCGACGATTTCCCACCACCTGAAGAAGCTCACAGAGGCCGGCCTCTTGGAGCGCAGCCGGTCCGGGAGAGCAGTCACCCATCACGTCTGCCCGGAATTGTTCGCGGAACTGCGTACTGTGCTGCAGATGGATTGACCCCGCCTGGTGGCTCCGCGTCATGCGGGGCGGATTAAAGATCTACCCCCTATTTGGGGATGCGCGGTTCTACGATTCCCGGCTCGACCGTAGTGGGGGTTGGGGAGGCTTTCGGCCGATGAGCTGGGGTAACACGGCGATTCTGGGCGCGAGCGTGGCTCTGTCGGGGAGGGCGGGGCGAACGTTAAGAAAATCTATATGGAACCTTAGCGAGAACGTAGAAAACACTTAGCTTAGTGTTTGGTCACGGTGTGGAACCTTGGGGGGCGGGGGATCTCAGTCGGCCCAAAGGCGCAACCATTTTTTCTGTTCGTCTATCACGTTGACCTGTACATACGCGTCGTGGGTGCGATGCGTCGAAAGGAATTCCAGTGCCTTCGAGCAACCTGAGAAAAAAGATTTTGTCCGCGACCGTCGCGAGCGTTGTCTCCCTCACGACAGTCTCAGTTGTAAACATCGTCGGTCCAGTGGAGCAGGCCGTAGCGGCGGAGACCGGTTCGGGGAAGACTGTGCGCCGAGACAACCGGGTTTGGCTTTTCGAGAACGGAGAGCGCACTAGAGTTCTTGATTTTCCGGCGGGCGCGACTGACTACGAAGTACTCGACGAGCCAACCAAACTCCCGGCTACCTATGTGGCGGTGGACCCTAGTGAGCGGCAACTAAAGATCACGATCCTTCCCGAGTCCAAAGGTAGAGAGTTACTGTTCAGATTTACCGACGCGACCGGAAACCAATGGGATTACCGCCGAGGAATAACGGTGGTAACCGAGACGAGCACGCACGAGTTGGCGTTGGAGTCGGGGGAATCCAAGGAGGTCGATAGGCAGGAGACTTGGTCCATCGTGTCGGGTAGCAACCTGATTCAGGTTCGGGAAAGCGGCAAGAAGCTTGTGATCACCGCCAATAAAGGGGTCGCGGGTGAAGCAGTGGTGGAAGTTGCTGATGAGTGGGGGAATAAGTACCGGTATGTAGTTACGGTCGTCGAAAAGCAGAAGCCTGCTCCGGCGCCGCAACCCCAGCCGGCCCCGCAGCCGAAACCACAGCCCCAGCCCCAGCCGACCCCGGCGTATGTGACGCACCGGATCACCATCATGGACCGCCAGGACGCGAAGATTACGGCGGGTGCGGGCACGAATACGCTGGTTGTGGCGTCGGAAAGCAACCTCATCTTCCCGCTCCAGCCCACGGCTGGCGGGTGGATCGTCGCGCCGCGGCAAGGTTCTGACGGGCTAGTGGTGCTGGAGGAGCGCGACGCGGCGGGGCGGGTGGTGGCCCGCTACGAAATCACCATCAAGCCGGCTCCGATTGCGGAGTACACCTACAAGCTGGACAGCACGAAGCAGCTTGAGCTGCGCGGGTCCGGCTTGGTGGTGGTGTCGGGCGGAGAGCTGGCCGCGATTGATAAGCAGACTGGTGTGTGGACCATCCGCCCGAATGAGGGTGCGACCGGCACGATCATCATCGAAGGCCGCGACGAGCGCGGGCGCGTTGAGGTGCGCTACACCCTCGAGATCAAGCCGGCCGCAACTCCGGGCGGCAGCGTGACGACGATCATCGGGGGCAACGCCGACCGTTCCGGCGGCACCATCACCGAGATCGGCGGCAACGGCAACGGCACCAACGGCGGCGGCAACGGTGCCAACGGCAACGGCGCCAACGGCGGCGGCAACGGTGCCAACGGCAACGGCACCAACGGCAATGGCGCGCCGGGCACGACCACGCCGGTTATGCCAACGCCCACGCCGGGCACACCAACACCGGCCCCCGGGGCGCCGAGCCTGGGCGGCACGATTGAAATCATCGCGGTCGGTCCGGACGGCACTGTCACCGTCCGCGTGCCGGGTACAGGTGGCCAGCTCACGGTCGGCGACGGCCGCAGCTTCCGGATTGTGGATAACGGCGACGGCACGTGGACCATCACGCGTATCGACGGCACCCCGATCACCGGTCCGCTCCCCATCCGTTGGAGCGGCGCGGGCGGCGTGGAGGTTGTGAATACGGTGACGGTGTCGGTGGAGGGGGCGTCGGCAAGCAAAATGCCCAGGACGCTGGACGGGAAGTGCATTGCGTCGCTGGTCGGGTTCTCTGCGCCGTTGCTGCTGCTGATTCCGATTGGGATTCTGTCGCAGGTGCGCGTGCCCGGCCTCGAGTACCTGCACGACCAGCTCAACGGCGCGATTCAGCGCGTGAACGCGCAGGTGCAGCAGGGCTTGGGCATTTACGACGATCGCAGCGCCCGCACCGCCGCCAACGCACAGGCCGCGTTCCGGCGCACGAATGCCGAAATGATCGGCGCCGGTGTTGGGGCGCTGGCGTTGTTGGCGCTGGGTCTCGCGGCCGGCGATCTGACGATGCGGGCGTGCGGGTATGCGGAGAATACGTCGTCGCACATGATTAAGACCGCTGGTGAGAAGGGCGCGGCGGAGCGATCGGTGAAGAAGGCCGAGAAGGAGGCGGCGAAGCAGCTGGAGAAGTTGGCGCGTGAGGCTGGTGGTGCTGGTGGTGTGGGCGCTGGTGGCGTGGGCGCTGATGGTGTGGGCGCTGGTGGCCAGGGCGCTGCCGGTGCTGGTGCTGGCGGTGCTGGTGCTGGCGGCGCTGGCGGAGGTGCCGGTGCTGCGGGTGCCCAGGGCGATAAGGGTGTTGGCAAGCGGATTGGCGACAAAGATCCGCGGCATCGGCAAGAAGGGTGCCGCGCCAGGTCTGACAACGGTGCCGGCGGTGCCGGGTGTGCCAAATGTCCGAGGCGTGCCGAATATTCCTGGTGTGCCGAATGTCCCTGGCGTGCCGGCTTTGCCGAGCGGCGCCGGCGTTCCTAGCGCGCCATCTGTCCCGGTCGCGCCAAACTCGCCGGTAGAGCCGGGTATCTCCGCGGTGCCGAGTGTCCCGGCGGTGCCTAAAGTCTCCGCATTGCCGAAATTGCCAACCCAGCCAGTGCGAATTGATCCGGAGATTGCGAGGTTCTACGAGGAAGAGTTTCGAAAGGCTCGACTGGCGGCTTCGTAGCCGTGGGGATAGTGCGAAGGGGGTACCGCGTTCCGATCCTCTGTCGGCGATCCTCACGCGACGATCCAGGGGGTTAAATTCAACCAGGATTGAAGAATAAAAGCCTCTGGATCGTCGTAAAAGGATCGGCAATGGGGGATCGCGATAGGGGATCGCAACGCTGGGACGGGGCGGGGGATAGTAAAAGCGGTTCGGGTGATCTGCTGCCGGGCTGCGCCGGTCGCTGCGGGGGTGCGGGGCACAGGGCGCAGGGGCTACTGCTCGGCGAGGACGCCTTCGATGACCTCGCTGGTCCAATCGAGGGCGTACTGGTATCCGGTGCGGCCGTTAATGGAGAAGTCGTCTGTGTAACCGAGCTTGTAGTAGGCGAAGTGCTGAGGGCCGAAGTCGCCGGCTTGTTGAGCTTCGGCGATGAGGGCCGGATTCGCTCGGGCGGCGGCATCGAGGCCGGCGGCGGCCATGACCCGGTTGACGCCTTCGGTGACCGTTGCGTGGACGAACGCTTGGCGGTGTTCGGTGCCCGTGGGCACGCGGGGGACTACGCCGGTGGCAGCGAGTTGCCGGTAGAGATTCTCGCTGGCATCGATCGCTCGCATGGATTCCAGGGCGACATCGAACCAAGCGAGGGCCTCGGCAGCTGGGTCGTTGGTCTGGTCATTGGTTGGAGCAGCATCGACACCGCGGGCGACAACATCGCGAAGTCCCTGCAAAGCGCTGAGGAGGTACGGCCAGGTTGCGCCTTCCATCGCCAGATTGGGCAGGGCGGCCAGCAGAGCAATACCGAGGCGCTGCTCCGGCGGAGTGACCGGGCCGGCAGCGAGGCCACCGACCGGGCCGCCGGGAAGGGTGGACCCGCTACCGGCGGGACCACCGGCCGACGCGCCAGGTGGGGCTGCGGAGGCTTTGTCGGCGGCGTCGAGGATCATGGCGATCTCGAGGAACATGGTGAGGAGGGTGGTGGCGTCGATAAGCGAAAGCCCCGAAGCGCGGATTGCGGAAGGGAAGCTCTCGCCCTGGGCCAGCAGCCCGGCGAGGCTGGCCACGCGCATGCCGGTGACGGGGTTGGGCGGGCCGACGCGAACTTCGCGGGCAGCGACGTCGGCGATCGCGCGGATGACGGACCCGGGTGGCGAGGCGCAGGCGAGGTCGGCTGCGTTGCAGAGGGAGAGGACCTTGCCGTCGAGTGCGGCGAAGTTGCCGGGGCGCACGCCGGCCATGCCGACGCGGGTGGGGTCGAGGGGTGTGCCCCCGGATTGGACTGTCTCGAAGTTGGCGGCGCGGATGCCGGCGGGCGGCGGGCCGTAGAGGCGGGACGGAGCGGTAGGGGCGCCAGCAGCGAGGGCGGGGCTATCGGCGGTGCCAGCAGCAGCGGGGGCACCAGCCGCAGTACCGGCAGTACCGGCAGCACCCCCGCCCGCAAGCGGCGCCCGGCCGGGGTCGGCGAACAGTACAACCGCGGCGATGTTGTCGGCGGTCACGCCCGGCACTTTCCCGGCGCCAACCAACGCGGCGGCGTCGCCGATCAGGTGGGCGCCCTGGGAGTACCCCACCAGCACGAACTTCGTGCCGGGGCAGTGGCGGGTGACGGTTTGCATCTCCAGGATGGCGTCGTCGCGGCCGATGGTGACGGATTCGCCGTAGGTGGCGGCCTCGGTGCCCTCCACGCCAACGCCGGCGCTGGCAAGGGCACTCACGCGGCCGAGGGTGGCCGGGTATTTCACCTGGTAGTGGCGTACGCGCTGGGCACCGAAGCGCTGTTGAAGGTCGTCGGCTGGGGAGGAGGAGTCGTCGAAAAGCGTGGTGCGCGCGTCAGGGTGCCAGGAGTGGGAGAAGCCGGTGCCGGCCGCCTGGATCACCTCCACCGGGGCGCAGCTGGGCACCCACGGTTGGGCGGCGGCGGGGGCCGCGAGCGTGCCGACGCTTGCCAGCAGCGCGGCGGCTGCGGCACTCACGCGGCGGGCCACAACTAGACCGCAATCTCCGGGTGAATGTCCTTGCGCGGGACCTCGCGGATGATGCGCAGCGCCACGCAGGACACGATGAAGCAGACTGCGGCCATGGAGACGAGGACAAACAGCGCGAAGTGCATGCGCGGATCATCCGCCGTGGTGCCGAAGAGGGCGAAGCGGACCAGGTCCACGGAGTAGCGCATCGGGTCCACGGTGTGCACCCACTGGATCAGCTTCGGCTGGACCTCCGGCGGGTAGAGGCCGTTGGAGGCGACCAGCTGCAGGGACATCAGCGCCATGGTGATCAGGCGGCCGACGGATTGGCCGAAGACGGTATTGAGCGCGTAGATCGCGGTGATGAACGCCCAGGACACACCCACCAGCACGATGAGCAGCCAGATCGGGTGCGCCGGCTCCACCTTGAGGGCGAACACCTGCACAAGCCACAGCGCCAGGGACTGGAAGAAGCCGATGAGGAACGCCGGGACCAGGGTGTTCATGGCCACGCGGGCGCGCGGGGCCGCGGAGTCGATCGCGCGGCGGTTCAGCGCCGGCATGATCATGAACATGATCAGGCCGCCGAACCACAGGGACAGGGAGAGGAAGAACGGGGAGAGGCCCTTGCCAAAGTAGGTCACCTCATCGCCCACGTGGTGGGTCACCACAGGCTCGGAAGCGGCCTCGATTGCCTGGTCCAGGCGCTCGCCTTCCCAGCGGGGGGCTTCCTTGGCGCCGTCGGAAAGCTTCATGGAGAGCTCCCCGGTGCCGTCGGAAAGCTGGACCAAGCCGTCGTTGAGCGCGCCCAGTCCCACCACCAGCTGGTTCGAGCCGGCGGCCAGCTTGGAGGACGCGTCGGAGGCGGTGTTGGCCGCCACGACCAGTTGGGAGGTGCCGTTCTTCAGCTCGGTCACGCCGGCGAGCAGCGTGCCGGAGCCTTCCTGCAGGCGGGCCAGGCCGGCGGCCAGCTGCTGGGCGGCGTTGGCTGCGGTGTCCACGCCGGAGCGATACTCCGACGCCGGGTCCTGCAGTTGGTTGGCCAGCTCGTGCGCGCCGTTTTGCAGCTGCATCATCTGGCCCACCAGGTCGCTGCCCGCAAGCGCGCTCAGGGCGGAGTTGTTCAGCTGGTAGCGGATGTCCTTGGCTTGCTTGCTAATCAGGTCCGCACCGGGAATCGGGGAGGCATCCAGGTCCGCGATCACGCGCGCCAGGTTCGCGTCAATGTCCTGCACCGCCGCCTGCGCCTGGCCTAGTTGGCCGGCAACGCCCGTGATCTTGTCCACGCCGCCGGCGATCTGCGCAGCGCCGGCGCCGAGGCGCTCCGTGCCGCCCTGCAGCTTGGTCATGCCGTCCGCCAGCTGCTGGGAGCCGTCGGCCGCGGTGTTAATGCCGGCACCAAGCTGCTGCGCGCCGTCCTGCAGGCGGCCCACGCCCTGGTCCAGCTGGTTCGCCGCGCCGGGCATCTTCTGCAGCTGGGAATTGAACTCCTGCAGGCCGCCGTCCAGTTTGCCGGCGCCTTCGCCGAGCTTCTCGGAGCCGTCGCGTGCGGTATTTGCGCCGTCGTCAAGCTTGCCTGCGCCCTCGGCCGCGGTGTCCATGCCCTCGCCGATGGTGTTGAAGCCCACGAAGAGCTGGTCCACCACCTTCGCGCCGACGGTGTTGGACACGGCGTTGGCCACGGACTGCGTGGCCACGTTGCCCAGCATGGTGGGGATGAAACCGTTCGTCTCATTCAGCGCGACGTTGATCTTGGCCTGCCGCGGATTATCCGAGTTCACGCTGGTCGCGGCCTCGGTGAAGTCCGTGGGAATCTCCATGGCCAGGTAATACTTGCCGGATCCCACGCCCTCGCGCGCCTCCTCCGCACTGACCACGTGGAACTCCATCGGATCTTCCTCCAGGAGCCTGTCCACCACCTCCTGGCCGGCGTCGCCCTCGTCGGAGTTCACCAGCGCCACGGGCACCTTGTTGAAGTTGCCCAGCGGGTCGTAATAACTCCACACAAACAAGCCGCCGAACAGCAGCGGCAGCAGGATGATCGCGATAAGCGCCAGCGGCGGCAGCTTGCCGTGACCAAACTTCCGGAAGTTGGTTCCTAGGTGCAGTCCGCTCATAGCTCCTCGTTTACGGTGGTCACAAGTACGGGCACGTGCTTTGCGACGTTCTCCAGATCCGCCAACAGCTCACTGCGCAGCGGCATCTTCTTGATTTGGTCGATGTCGTCGACAATAAGCAGCTCGGCGTTCGGCCGCGCGATGAGCGCAAGCAGAATCCGCAGGCGGAAGCGCTCCAGGACACCCAGCTCGCCGGGGGTCCGGTCCGGGTCGAAGTCCGTCAGCTGGAGGGGCTCCAGCCATGGTTGGACGTATTTGTGCTCCAGGATGTTCTGGCGCCGCGGGGTGCGCGAGAAGAACGGCAGCGCCCAGACGACCTCCTCGCGGATGGCCTCGCGGGACGGCACCTGGCGCTCCAGCGAATCAATCAGCGTCACGCCGGCGAGTGCGATGCCCTTGAATCCCGGGCCCTCCACGGTGCCGGAGTGCGGGCGGTAGCGCCCGGCAAGCGCCATCGACAGCGTGGAGCCGCCGGACTCGCGCTTTGTCTGCACGATGGTCAGGCCGTCATAGACCTCAAGCGTGACCGGCGTATTGCCCTCATTGGCCACGAGATCGCGCGCGATCAGTACAGGTTGCATTGTTGTTTACTCCAAAACGGAGGATTGGCTATCACTTAAATCTGGCGCTATCATCCTCGCCACCGGCAATCATGTCAAAATTTGCGCGCCGAAGGAGGCTTCCATTGCGTGCCGACGCTCGCTTAAAACGCGCCCAAATCATTTCCGCCGCCATGGAGCAGTACCGCACCCTGCCGGCCTCCCAGGTGACCACGGACGGCATCGCCGCCCAAGCGGGTGTTGGTGTAGCCACCGTGTACAGGCATTTCCCCCGCAGGTCAGAGCTGCGGCAGGCGTGCGCGCTGGAATTTATCGACGTGCTGGAGGATTTTCTGGCCGAAACGCTCGAGGCGTTTGACCGAGATCCGGCGGGCCAGTGGGAACGCTTTGTGTGGCAACTGGTGGATTTCGGTGTGGGCATGCTCGTCGGCGCGCTCGCGGGTGATCTTCCCGACAGTGTTGCTGGCGCGGCTGGCGCGGCTGGGGTGGCTGGGGTGGCTGGCGGGGCCGGGGTGGCTGGCGGGGCTGGGGCCGGCGGGGCCGCCGGGGTGGACCCGGTGGTCATGGACAAGCGCGACCAGTTCTTCGCGGATGTCGAAGTCCTCCTGGCACGCGCCGCTGCGCACGGGCTGGTGGATCCGGCACTGAAGCCGATTGAATTGGCGTCTGAATTGATCGTCGTCACGCGGCCCATGGATGCCCAGCTCAACGCCCTCTTCCCGGACGTGCGCGAGCGCCTGGTGCGGCATCTGCTGATCGCCTGGCGCGCGTAGGGAACCGCGCGGGGGCGGGGCGCGTCTAATACTCATGACTTTTTCACTTCAGAACGGCATGAGTGTTGCCGGCGGGGAGCTGGTGCGTATTCCGGCAGGGGGGCTGCCGCCGGGTTTCCGTGCGGTGAACAGCACGTTCGGCCTGCACAACAACGTCCTGGTTGACCCGAGTTTGGTGGCGCATCACGGACGGCAGCATCCGAAAGGGATCGCGTATCCGGTGCCGGCGGCTTTCCGCGCCGCGGCGCATGCGCTGACTCACCCGGAATTCACCGTCGGCGGGTTTGCGGCGCTGGCGTTATACGGCTTGGAGGCGTTCGTCGAGGGTACGGACACGGAGCTGTTTGCCGACGCTGGGGATATGAACCAGCCTGCCGGCCCGAACGCTCCGGCGATTTCCCGGTGGCGGACTCCTCACCACCACCTCTGGACGGTGAAATGCGGAGAGGCTCCGATTGCTATTGCCTCACCAGCCCTAGCCGTGGTGCAGGCGCTGATGGCTATCCGCCGGGACGCTGTCCGTTGGAAAGTCTTGGAGATTCCGGATCATGAAGCGGCGTTCATTCGCGCTGTTCAGCTTGTCGACGCCGCCCGCAACCAGCTGGGCATCGACGGTGTCGACATCCTCCGCGCCAGCGAGTCCCGGCTCAACAAACGGTGGATCACCGATGTGCTTCTTGCCTCTTCCGTTTTTGCGGATTCCCCGAAAGAGACCGAAATGCGCCTCCTTGCGGCTCAGGTTGTAGCGGCGTACGGGCTGCTGCTTTCGGAGCAGGTTCCCGTGCTTATCGACGGACGCCACATAACCCGTTTCGACCTTGCAATCGTGGAACTCAAGATCGGCCTAATGTACGACGGCGCCCAGCATTGGAACAAGGAACGCCGAGATAAAGACACCGCCATCAATCTCGCGGTGGCGGGCGAGGATTGGACACCTCTGCGCTATTCAGACGGGAGCCTTCCTGACCTTCCTGAGACACTCAAGCCGGTGATCGAAAACAGGCTCGCCGCCCTCGGGCGCCTTTAACCTTCGGGTCCGGGGGTCGGAGCCTACGGCTGGGCCGCCCCGCCGGACCGCCCGGCCGGGGCCGCCTGGCCGAACCGCCCGGCCGGGGCCGCCTGGCCGGGGCCGCCTGGCCGGGGCCGCCTGGCCGGGGCCGCCTGGCCGGGGCCGTGTGTTTTGTCAAGTTGTAGTAGGCCATTTCGGCTCGGTTTTTTAGGCCAGGTCTGCACGGTTTTGGGCCGTGTGAGCGTTGCTGGGGTTTCGGGGCTATTTCATGAGGGCGTTTGCCATGCGGTAGGACTGGCCGGTGAAGGTGATCATGCGGCCGTGGTGGACGATGCGGTCGATTGCGGCGGCTGCCATGTCGTCGTTTCCGAAGACTTGGCCCCATTGGGAAAATGCAAGGTTGGTGGTGATGATCAGGCTGCGTTGTTCGTACGCGTCGGCGATTGCTTGGAACAGAAGTCTTGCCCCGTCGGTGTCGATGGGGATGTAGCCGAGTTCGTCGATGACGAGGAGTTCGTTTTTGCCTAGGGATGCGAGCTCTTTGTCGAGTTTGCCTGCGTGTTTCGCGTTCCGTAGATGGTCGACGAGTCCTGCGGCGGTGAAAAACCGTGCCGGGATGCCTCTGAGACATGCCGCGGTGACCAGTGCGATGGCGAGGTGTGTTTTGCCGGTTCCGACGTCGCCGTAGAAGACGAGGTCTTCACACCCGTTGAGGAAGTCGAGTGTGGTGAGGTGTTCGCGGGTGATGTCGGCGGGCAAGGTGACCGGGGACCAGTCGTAGCTGTCGAGGGTTTTGCGTACCGGGACACGCGCGCGGTGCATCAGGCGCCGCGCTCTTGATGCGGCCCTGGAAGAAAGCTCCGCTTCGAAGAGCTCAATGAGGATGTCGCATTGGCGTGGGGTGGCATGGTCTGCGCACTGGCGTAACACGGCGGTAGTGAGGTAGAGCTGGCGGCCAAGAGCCACCACGCGGTCTTTGTTGTTGGTGGTATCGGTGCTCACTGTGAGGTCACCTCCGCATGCTGTGAGGTGGTTGTGGTGGCAAGGAGCTGGTCATAGGTGGTGAGGTTCGCTCGTGTGTGTTGTGGTGGTGGTGGGGAGCTGTAGCGTGCGGCGATACCCAGATGAGGCCCGGTTGGTTGGGCGTTGGTCTCTAAGAGTGCGGCGGCTGCGGTGACGGTGGCGTCGAATCCGCATTCTGTGGCGGTGGTTTGCGCGTGGGTGAAAAACTCCCGGCGTGTAGCGGTATCCGCCCCGTCGAGGTAGCCCACGACAGCGTCCGGCAGGTGATGGCGAAGCGGTGAGTTCGTCCACGCCCCGGGTTTTTTCGCTAACCCAGGCAGCAAACTCATCGGGTTGATCACCGTCGAGTCTGCGGTACCGAAAACTCTCGGCAATGCGATGATGCGTCTGGTGTCGTCGTCTAAAACGGTGACGGTGTCGTGGGACAACTCCAGCGTGACTTGCCTGTTCGCCCAGGCAGGCCCGACCAGGTAACGGTTGCCGTCTAGGGTGACAACGCCGGTTTTGTCGGTGCGGCGCACGTCGAAACGCACCGGGTTAAACCGCACCGACGGGGAGAGTGTCCGATTGTTTGTGTGCGGGGGCTTGGTTTACACGTAGTCCGCGAACCGGTCGGGGTATGCCACGGCTAGTTGGTTGATGGCTTGTTTCCACCCGGTGGCTTTCGCCCCTTCAATATAGCCGTTGCACTCAGTTGCCCGTTTCGCCTTCTTCGCACGCTGGGCGGCACGCTTGTCTTCGATGTTGCAGATCATCAACCACAGCGTCTTCAGCGCCGCAGTGTCGTTCGGGAACTGGCCCCGGTTGCGGGTGGCTTTCCGCAATTCCGCGTTGAGCGACTCGATGGAGTTCGTGGTGTAGAGCACCCGGCGGGCTGCCGGCGGGAACTGCAGAAACGGCACGAACCGATCCCACGCGTCGCGCCATACCTTCACCGACTGGGGGTAGCGCCGCCCAAGTTCAGATGCTTCGAACGCGTCTAGGGCGGCGCGCGCGGTGTCTTCGTTGGGTGCGGTGTAGACCTCCCGCAGTGCGCTGGAGACGGGTTTGCGGTCCTGGTAGGACACCCACCTGTTCGCCGCCCGAATCAGGTGCACGATTCAGGTCTGCACCATGGAACTCGGCCAGGTTGCCTCCACCGCCTCGGGCAGGCCCTTGAGCCCGTCGCAGCAGACGATGAACACGTCCTGCACCCCACGGTTTGCAAGGTCAGCGCACACGGACGCCCAGAATGCGGCACCTTCGGTATCGGCGATCCACAAGCCCAGGATGTGTTTGATGCCGTCCATGTCCACACCGACGGCCATGTAGCAGGACTTGTTGACCACGCGGTGGCCGTCGCGGATCTTGACCCGCAACGCGTCGAGGAAGATCACCGGGTAGAACTCATCTAACTGGCGGTTCTGCCAGATCATCACCTCATCGAGCACCGCGTCGGTGATCGTGCTGATGGTATCCGGGCTCATATCCACACCCAGGGTGGTTGCAAGGTGATGCTGGATATCGCGCACGGTCATCCCACCCGCGTACAGGGAGATGATCATGTCATCGAGCTCGGTGAGCCGGCGAGCGCCCTTGGGCACCATCTGCGGCCGGAACGTGCCCGCCCGATCCCTGGGCACGGTCACTTCCAGCGGACCGTAGCCGGAATCCACGGTCTTGGTGTACGACCCATTGCGGTGGTTACCACCACCCCGGGCATCGACCTGGGCTTTGGCTTTGCGGTCGGAGTGCTCGTAGCCCAAATGAGCATCCATCTCCGCCTGCAGGCCAGCGTTGATCGATGCTTGTAGAAGACCCTTCACCAGCTCGCTGGCGTCATCGGTGGAGGTGGAGAGCTCCCCGATGAGCTTAGCGAGCTCGGGGTTATTCATCAGCTTCTCGCTGATCGCGTTGACCCTCGACGGGTCATAGCCTTTCTTTGGTGACACCGTAGTCATTATCGGTGAAACTCCATTCAGATCAGAGCCTCACACACAAAACTCCTGACACCCTCTGGCGGACGGATCAATCGAGCAATACGCGCTGAAACGGAAGGCAGATATTGTGGGCTCTGGTACGCATGACGACCCAACGCGCAGTCGTAAGCAGGTTGAGCGGATGCTCGCCGAAAACGACCGGCTGAAGCGGGAGTTGGCGAAGGCCAACCAGAAGCTTCAGCGCCAAGACGCGGAGTTGGATAAGTGGAGGCAGACCAGTGATGCGCTGGGAAAAGCTTTAGCGTCCATGCCCGATCTTCCTGGCGTGGACTACGACGCGGAGGAAAATCCTTATCCGAAGACGAAACACGCCGCTATGAAACTGGTCTCAAGGAAGAACAACGCCTCATCGACGCCCTCGTCTCCTACGGACACTCCCTAACCAAAGCCCAGCAACTGCTTCGCGTCAGCCGCAGCCGGGTGTTCTACGCCCGTAAACCCCGCCCGACGAAGCCCAATCCCACCCCGCACACCGCCCGCAACATCCCCCGTCTGAGCGAGCAGCAAGTCGACGACATTCTGGCGCTGCTCGACGCCAACCCGTATTCAAGCGTCGACGACGTGTACTACAACGCCTACAACCACGGGTTATACATCGCCAGCTTGAGCAGCTTCTACCGCACCGCCCGCCAACACCAGCGCCTGCTTAAACAGCGCTCCCACACCCGCAGACGCAACAACACCAAACGCGGACGCACAACACCCCCACACGTCATCGCCACGACCCCGGGACAAGTGCTGTGCTGGGACATCACCTTCCTACCTGGACCATGCATCAGTCAGAACTACGCCTGCCTAACCGTGATCGACCTGTACTCGCGAGCCGTAGTAGGCACCAGCATCACCCCGCGCGAACAAACCCGCGCCGCAACCGAGCTGTTCACTCGCATCCTCAGCCAATACCCCGACGTGCACACCGTGCACTCCGACAACGGCCCCTCGATGACCAGCACCACCATCGCCGAGCTGTTTCACTCCCGCGGCATCACCCAATCCTTCAGCCGCCCCCACACCAGCAACGACAACCCCCACATGGAGTCTTTGTTTCACACCATGAAAGGAAGTCCCTACTACCCGCCAGTGTTCGCGTCCATCGACCACGCCACCAATTGGGTCAGCACCTTCACCACCAACTACAACAGCCGGCCAAACAGCGCGATCAACTACTACACCCCACAAAGCGTCCTCGACGGCACCTGGCGCACACTGCAAACCAGCCGCCACCACGCCATCCAGGATGCCCTAGAAGAAGGACGCATCCACACACCACCCAAAACCCCAACCGGACTGCCCAGAGAAGTCACCATCATCCGCACAACCACCACCACACACCCCAGCCCCCAACCACTAACCACCAACCCATAACAAAAACGGTTCACAACCACTTGACACAAAGCGTCTCGTTTGGCGACCTGCAGAAATAGGAGCGGCCCGGAACGAGTTCGTCATATCGTTCCGAGCCTATACGTCTGGGGCTGAGGCGCGGGAGCCAATAGGCCAAGCGGCACCTAGCTGCGGCCCGAAGGCCCCGGCACCTAGCTGCGGCCCGAAGGCCCCGGCACCTAGCTGCGGCCCGAAGGCCCCGGCCCAGAGCCGCTACTTCCTGTTCTTGCCGTCCTGGTCCTTGCGCAGCTCGTGGCGGCCGGAGGCGCCAATGGTGGTGTCAGCGTCGGACACCTTGTCGGAGCGGCTGCCGGAACCGGTATCGCCCAGGACGTCGCTGCGTGCGGAGTCGTCGTGGCGCGGGGCGGTGGCCTGGCGCTGGTCGTCCTCGAGCGTGTCCAGGGTGGAAAGCTGGTCGTCGATGGAGGTCAGCAGGGCCTCATCGCGCTCGGCCGGTTCCTCGCCGAGCGGGCCTGCAACCTTCGGGCGCATCTCGTTGTTCGGGTCGTCCGCGAGGCGGGTGGTGTGCGCGGTGCCCGCGGCGCCGGTGCCCGCAGCACCATCCTCGCTGCGGGTGGAGTAGACCAGGGTGGACTTGCCGGCGGCATCGGTCTCAGTGCGGGACGGGGCCGGCTTGGTCACGGTGACCTTCTTGGAGGAGCCTGAAGAGCTCGCGGAACCGGACTTGGAGCCGGAAGTCTTCTCCTCCACGATGTCGGAAAGCCAGTACTCCCACACCGCCCACGCGGCGGCGGCCGCGCCGGCCACACCGAGCGCGGTGCCGATGAACTTGCCGGCACCGTTCTTGCTCTCCTTCTCGTAAGCCTTGGCCTGCGCCTTCAGCGCAGCCTGGCGGGCCTTGCGGTCCGGCGCGGCGGCGGCGAAAGCCGCGCGGCGGCGGTCCAGGCGCTCGTGAGCATCGCGGGTCAGCTCGCCGGCCTCGGCGCGGGCCTTGTCAAAGAACTCCTCAATGTCGTCGATGCTGGCGTCCTTGCCCAAGTCCTGGATCTTGCCGTCCTTGACGGCGGAAAGCAGGGCATCGTACACATCGCCCTGGTGCTTGCGGTCCTGGTCGCGGTACCAGTTGAAAGCGCTATTCGCGCCCTTGAGGGCAAGTGCAATTGCGAGGCGGTTCATGGGGGCTCCTTTGTTCGGGTTAAGTCGTAGGTAAGTCGTTGGGTAAACGTTTGGCCCCAGCGTACTGAAAACGCCCGCCGCGCCTCCGGCCCCGCAGCCCAAACAAAGTGGACAGAGCTGTTCACTCTGGGGCTTTAAATTCAGCCGTCGAAAAGCGTCTGCCTGCACAAACATCCGGAAGACAGCACGGTACATTGTGTCCGGGAAACCCGGGCAATAGATTTCAAAACACCGTCGTGCGGGCGCAATGCCCGGCCACGCGGTTGCCCGTCAAGTGCCGAGCCCGGCCAGACACCTCGAGACCGAAAGGCGATGGTTTCCATGCGTGGGAATCTTGCCTCAACGCGGCTGTCTGCTTCGGCACCCCTCGACAGCTCGGATGAGGCTTTCAGCACCAGCCCCCGGCGCCCGCGCGCCCGCACGGCACTCAGCTTCGAGCTGATCCCGCCGCGTCACGGGGCCGATTCCGCGCTTCTCGACGAACTCATTGCCGGCCTCGCCGCTTACAACCCCGACTACGTCGCCGTCACCAGCTCCATGCGCAGCGATTGGCTGGAGGGCACCTCCGCGCTGATTGAGCGCGTGGCCAGTACCACCGACCTGCGTCCCATCGCGCACCTCGCGTGCACGGCGGGCACGAAGGCTGAGCTGGAGGGCTGGATTCGGCAGCTTATCGACGTCGGAGTTCGCGGCTTCCTTGCCCTCCGAGGCGACCTGCAGCCCGGCGAAACCCGGCTGCCGGACGGCTACCTGCAGCACGCGACCGACCTGTTGAACCTGATTAATCAGGTGCAGGAGGAAGAGGCGTTCCGGCTTGCCGCGGGCAAGCTGGCGCTGTCGGTGGCGTGCTACCCCTCGGGCCACGCTGAGTCCAAGAACTTCGACGAGGACTTGGACGTGCTGTTGGCGAAGCAGCGCCTCGGCGCGGATTTCGCCATTACGCAGCTGTTTTTCGACGCCGCTGATTACCTCGAGTTCGTCGAGGTAGCCCGCCTGGCCGGCGTGCGCATCCCGCTGATCCCCGGCATCATGCCGATGACCAGCCTGAAGCGCGTGCAGCGAATGGGTGAGCTTTCGGGGCTTGAGGTGCCTGGAAGTGTCGTCGAAAAGCTGAGTGCAGCGGGGACGCCGGAAGCTGAGTACGAGGTGGGGATGGAAATGTCCGCGGAGCTGGCGCGCACGATCCTGCGCGCGGGAACCGGCGGGCTGCACGTGTACACGCACAACAACCTCGCGGTGACGCGGGACCTGCTCGGGCGCATTGGCATCCAGCAGCCGTAATTAATACTGACAAAAGGAAGAGATGATGACCGCACCATTTCCTAAGGCCACGATTGAGGGCTACCCGCGCATCGGCGCGAACCGCGAGTTGAAGCGCGCGCTGGAGTCTTACTGGGCAGGGCGTATCGACGCTGATACGTTCCGCTCCACCACCCATGCCCTGCGCATTGACAACTACAACCACCTGCGCGACCTCGGCCTGACCGAGGATTACGCCATCCCGGCCGACGTGGCCTACTACGACCAGGTGCTGGAGACGGGCCTGACCGTGGGCCTGATCCCGGGCGGCACCGACCTGGATGAGGAGTTCGCCCTCGCCCGCGGCAACGCAGAGCGCGTGCCGCTGGAGATGACCAAGTGGTTCGACACCAACTACCACTACCTGGTGCCGGAGATTGCGGCTGACCAGGACATCACCCCGGCGCCGGAGCGCGTGCTTCGGCTGGTGGAGGAGGCCCGCGAAGCCGGCCACACCGTGCGCCCGTACCTGGTTGGCCCGGTTACCCTGATCGCCCTGTCTAAGCCGGCCGAGTGGTCCCTGCTGGACAAGCTCACCGACGCATACGCCCAGGTCTTCGCCGCGCTGAAGGACGCCGGTGTGGAGTGGGTGCAGGTTGCGGAGCCGGCCCTGGTCGCCGACCTGTCTACCCCGGATGCGGAGCTGGCGAAGTACACCCAGCAGGCGTGGTCCAAGCTGCTGGGCGGGGAGAACCGCCCGAACGTGTACCTGACCACCCCGTACGGTGCGACCCGCGAGGGCCTGAACGTTCTGGCTGAGCTTGCTCCGGAGGCGCTGCACGTGGACCTGTCCCCGTGGACGCTGGACGTGGACGCTGATTACGCCGCCCGCGTGGCCGCCGCCTTCGAGGGCAAGGACACCACCCTGGTCGCCGGCCTGATCGACGGCCGCAACGTGTGGGCCGCCAACCTGCGCCAGAAGGCGGAGCTCCTGGAGCAGCTGGGCGCGGAGCACGTCTCCACCTCCACCTCCCTGCAGCACGTGCCGCACACCCTGAACGCGGAGAAGAACCTGCCGGTGGACGTGGCCAACTGGCTGTCCTTCGCGGACGAGAAAATCGCCGAGATCCAGGCTCTGGTTGCCGGCGAAGAGAACGCCGCAGAGGCATTCGCCCGCTCCGACCGCGCCGTGCGCACCCGCGCAGAGTCCGCGCGCACCCACAACGCTGACGTTGAGGCCCGCGTGAACGCCCTGCCGACCGGTGCCGTGCAGCGCCAGCCGGAGTTCGCGGAGCGCAACAAGGTGCAGCACGAGCAGCTCGGCCTGCCGAAGCTGCCCACCACCACCATCGGCTCCTTCCCGCAGACCCCGGAGATCCGTAAGGCCCGCGCCGACCACAAGGCCGGCGAGCTGACGGATGAGCAGTACACCGAGGCGCTGAAGGCGGAGATCAAGAACGTCATTGAGCTCCAGGAGGAGATCGGCCTGGACGTGCTGGTGCACGGCGAGGCGGAGCGCAACGACATGGTGCAGTACTTTGCGGAGCTGCTGGACGGCTTCGTGGTCACCGAGAACGGCTGGGTCCAGTCCTACGGTTCCCGCTGCACCCGTCCGCCAATCGTCGTCGGCGATGTTTCCCGCCCGGCCGCGATGACGGTGGAGTGGGCGAAGTACGCCCAGTCCCTGTCCGAGAAGCCGGTCAAGGGCATGCTCACCGGCCCGGTCACCATCCTGGCCTGGAGCTTCAAGCGTGACGACGTCCCGCTGTCCCTCTCCGCAGACCAGATCGGCGTGGCCCTGGCCGACGAGGTGCGCGACCTGGAGGAGGCCGGCATCTCCGTCATCCAGATCGACGAGCCGGCGCTGCGCGAGCTGCTGCCGCTGCGTGCCGACGATCGCCCGTCCTACCTCGACTGGGCCGTCCGCGCCTTCCGCCTGGTGGCCCTGGAGGCGAAGCCGGAGACCCAGATCCACACCCACCTCTGCTACTCCGAGTTCGGCCAGATCATCGACGCTGTTGCCGGCCTGGACGCAGACGTGACCTCCATCGAGGCGGCCCGTTCCAAGATGGAGCTGCTGGAGGATATCGACGACACCTTCCACTCCGAGATCGGCCCGGGCGTGTGGGACATCCACTCCCCGCGCGTGCCGTCCCAGGAGGAGATCGTCGGCCTGCTCAAGGCTGCGCTGGAGAACGTGCCGAATGAGCGCCTGTGGGTGAACCCGGACTGCGGTCTGAAGACCCGCGGCTACGCTGAGGTGGAGCCGAGCCTGCGCAACCTTGTCGCCGCGCGCGACGAGGTGGTCTCCGGGCTGTAATTCCGCGTAGGGTGGAACGTATGACTCAGAAAACGCAGACGATTACGTTCCACACCAACCACGGCGACATTGTGGTTGACCTCTTTGGCAACCACGCGCCGAAGACCGTTGCCACCATCACCGGCCTGGCTACCGGCGAGCAGGAGTACTCCACCAAGAACGCCTCCGGTTCCACCGAGGGCCCGTTCTACGACGGTGCGATTTTCCACCGCATTATCCCGGGCTTCATGATCCAGGGCGGTGACCCGACCGGCACCGGCACCGGCGGCCCGGGCTTCCAGTTCGCGGATGAGTTCCACCCGGAGCTCTCCTTCGACCGCCCGTACCTGCTGGCCATGGCCAACGCCGGCCCGGGCACCAACGGCTCCCAGTTCTTCATCACCGTGGACGCCACCCCGTGGCTGAACAACCGCCACACCATCTTCGGCGAGGTCACCGATGAGGCCTCCCGCAAGGTTGTGGATGAGATTGCCAACGTGCAGACCGGCCGCATGGACCGCCCGGTGGAGGACGTTGTCATCGAGTCCGTCGAGGTGAACTAACCTCCCACGCGCCGTGACCCGCCCCAGCTGGGGCGGGTACATTCGGCTGACATGGCCCCCAGCACCTCCCGTCCCAACACCGTCATCCGCAATTCGCTGCGCGGCGCACCCGTAACCAGCGCGATCACGGCGATCTGCATCGTGGTCTTCCTGATCACGGCACTGCAGGCCCGCTCGATCACGGACGTGGTGTGGGATTCTCCGCTGGGCTCCGCGATGATTCTGTGGGGCCCGCTGGTGGAGGGCTTGGGCTACCTCCGCCCGCTCACCGCGGGCTTTTTGCATCTGGACATCACGCACCTGTTCCTCAACATGCTGATGCTGGTGTTCGTGGGCGCGGAGGTGGAGCGCTACGTGGGCTCCGGGCCCTACGCGGTGGGGTATTTGGCCAGCGTGCTTGGCTCTTCCGGCGCGGTGCTGGCGTTCAACTTTGCCACGCCCACCGCGGGAGCTTCGGGCGCGCTGTACGCACTCATGGCCATGCTGGTGGCTATTGCTTTACGACGTTCCGTTGATCTCCGCGCCCCACTCGCACTCATCGCCGTCAACGTGGCCTACACCTTGATGGCGACCAACGTGAGCTTTTGGGGCCACGCCGGCGGGTTGGTGTTCGGTGCCTTGATGGCGTGGCCGTTGACGTCGCAAAGCATGCGCACCCGGTGGGTGGGTGCGCTCGCCGGACTGGCGCTGGGGACGGCGGCGGTGTGGGCGGCTACGCTGCCACTGTCTGCGCCGGTGTACTAAGCCGGTGTACTAAGCCGGGGTACGGGCTAGCGCCAGCCCATGGTCATCATCAGACCCAGGATGATGCCCGCGAAGCCGATGGCGTAGTTCCAGGGGCCCAGCTGCGCCACAAAGGCGACCTGGTCGCCGGCGATGTAGAAGAACAGCAGCCAGGCCAGGCCGAAGATCATCAGACCGAACATGATGGCCTTGTACCAGGCGGGGGTGCCGCCGGTGTTGATCTTCACCGGGGTGCGGTTTGCACCGGAGGAGGTGGAAGATACCGGGCGGGCGGCGTCCTTAGTTACTTTTGCCTTGGGCATCTTTGATCAAATCCTTTCGCGCGGGGCTGGCAATAGGGTAGCACCGGCCTAGTTGCCCTGGTTATTCAGCGGATTGAGCACGGCTGCGTCGAACTCCCACAGGTTGTACCCAATCGCCTGGTCCTTCCGGATGGTGTTGCCGGCGGGGATCTCCTGGTGGCCGATCAGGCCGGAATCCACCAGCGCGCCGGTAGGCACCGTCGGGCCGGCGACTAGGCGGCCGTTCCAGCCGGCGGCGCGCATGGTCCGGTCCGCGTCGCTCGGGTTCATGCGGGTAATCTGCGGCATGGTCATCAGCATGTTGTTGGACACGCGCAGCTCCACCGTTGTGCCGGTTTCCACCTCGGTGTTGGCGCCGGCGACACCGAGTACCTCGCCGTCCGGACGCTCCGAATCCACGCGGGTGACGGTGGAACGCAGGTTGAGCTGGGACAACGTGGCGGTTGCCTGATTCACGTTCAGGCCCTCCAAGGACGGGATGGTCACCCGCTCGCGGCCGGTGGACACCGTGATGGTTACCTTCGACCCCTTGGAAATCTGGGATCCCGCGGCCGGGTACTGGGAGGTGATAATGCCCTCCGGCACGTCGTTAGAGCTTTCGCGGCGGATGTCTTCGTTCAGTTCCAGGCCAGCCTCTTCCAGCGCCGCGGCAGCGTCCTGCGCGGTGAGGTTGGTCAGGTCCGGCACGTCCGTGATCTCGCGGCCGGTGGACACGTTGACCGTGATCAGGGTGCCCGGGGCGAGCTCGGAGCCTGCGACCGGGTTCGTGCCAACCACGTGCCCGCGCGGTACGTCGGGGCTGGGCTGATCGGACACGGCAACCTTGAAGCCCAAGCCTTCGAGTTCAGCCACCGCCTCGTGCCGCGGCTTGCCGTTCACGTCCGGCAGCGCCACCATCTGCGGCTGCGCAGGTGCCTGGTCCTGCTGCGGCTCCGGGGTGGAGAAGTAGGTGTACGCCAGCCAGCCGGTGCCCGCCAGCAGGGCGAGCCCCAGCAGCGAGGCAACCCACTTCATCCAGCTGCTGCTGGACGTTTTCTCGTTCGCGCGGCGGTGATCCTCGTAGCGCGAGGCCCCACCTGCCCCGCCTGCGGCGCCCGCGCCGGCGGCGGGAGCGGCCGCACGCATGTCCTCGCGCGGCGCCACGTCGCGGCGCGCTGGCTCCCTGCGCGGCGGCTGGCCGGAACGCACGGGTGCCGCGACCACGGTGGTGTCGGAGCTGTTGTATCCGCTGCGGCCACCAAGGTCTTGCTCTGCGGCGGCGAGGTGGCTGCGGGCGGCGTTGGTGACGGAGCCGCGCTCAAGCCGCGCCAGGTCCGCGCACATCTCATCGGCGCTCTGGTACCTATCCGCCGGGTGCTTGGCCATGGCAGTCAGGATCACGGAGTCCACGTTCACGGCCTCGTTGGGGCTCAACGTGGCGCTAATACGCTCGCTCGGCGGCTGCGGATCCTCCTGCACGTGCTGGTACGCCACGGCGAAGGGGGACTCGCCCTCAAACGGCGGGGTGCCGGTCACGGCCTCATACATCACGCAGCCGAGCGCGTAGATGTCGCTGCGAGCGTCGGCAGCCTTGCCGCGCGCCTGCTCCGGGGAGAGGTACTGCGCGGTGCCGATGACGGCGGAGGTCTGCGTCATCGCCGAGGTGGAATCATCCAACGCCCGCGCGATGCCGAAATCCATCACTTTCACTTCGCCAGTGTTGGTGACCATGATGTTGGCCGGCTTGATGTCGCGGTGGATAATCCCGGCGTCGTGGCTGGACTGCAGCGCGCGCGTGACCGGCTGGAGCAGCGCAGCGGCATCGTGGGGGGACAGGGGGCCGTCGCCCCGCACAATGTCGCGCAGGTTCCGTCCGGTGACGCGCTCCATCACGATGAACGGGATGTTCACCCCGCCGATGACCTGCGCGCCAGTGTCATACACCGCCACGATGTTGGGGTGGTTCAGCCGCGCGGAGTTCTTCGCCTCCTGGCGGAAGCGCTCGCGGAAGTTCTCGTCGCGCGCCATGTCGATCTTGAGCATCTTCACGGCAACGTCGCGCCCCAGCACGGTGTCGGTGGCGGCGTACACGTCGCTCATGCCACCGGTGCCAATGATGTCACCGAGCTCGTAGCGGTCAGCGATCTTCATGGTTTACGTGTTACCTCCTGGGGCGGGTGTGGCGTTTGGTAATTCTAGCCCACCCTGCCCCTGGCCAGGCTGTTGCTGTTCATTTTCCGGTGCCGGCACCTGCGGGGACGGCTGCGAGGGTTGCTGCGCCGTCGTGCGCTGCGGCGCCGGCGGCTGCGAGGACTGCTGCGGGTTGCTCGGAGCCGGGGCGCTGTTTTCCGGCGCCGGGTCGAACGTCACCGTGCCCGGCTCGCGCACCTCGCGCGTCGGCGTCGGCCGCTCCGGCACCGTTTCCTGCACGGTTGTGGTGCTGACCTGCGTTTCCACCGTGGTGGTCTGCGTCGTCTCGGTCGTCGCCGTGGTCGGCGGAGTCGGCGTTGTGGTCGTCGTCGAGCGGGGGGTGAGCACCCGGTCCAGCGCACCGCTTGACCACGCCCACGCCGCACCGCCGCCCACCAGGGCCAGCGTCAACAGCGTCGCGATAATCGGGCCCGCTTTCGAGGACTTTTGCTTTTCGACGTTCCCTTGCCCACGCCCCGACACCGGAGCAGCCGCACGAGCTGGCACGGGCGCCGGCTGTGGAGCCACCTGGCGCTGGGGAACCGGTGGCTGCTGGGCTTGGCGGTTCGCGGCAACCGCCCTAGCGGCCGACGGTGGATAGGCGCCGGCAGGGCGGGTGGTGCGGTTCTCGGAAACGTCGGCAAGCATCTGCGTCGAAGCCGTCGGCGAGGGTTCGGTGGCGATGACCTGGGTGCGGCCCCCGGGCTGCGCCGGGCGCATGCCGTCGCGCACCTGGCTGACGGCCAGCTGCATCTCGTTGCCGTCGCGGAAGCGCATCTCCGGGTCCTTGCGCAGGCCGATCTCGATGAGCTCACGTGCCGGGGCGGAGACGGAGATAGGCAGCGGCGGCGGCTCATTATTCACGTGCGCCAGCGCGACGGAGACGGAGGAATCGCCGGTGAACGGGCGGGTGCCGGAAAGCATCTCGTAGCCCACCACTGCCAGCGAGTACACGTCCGACGCCGGCGAGACCGCCAGGCCCTGGGCCTGCTCCGGGGAAACGTACTGGGCGGTGCCCACCACCATGCCGGTGCGGGTGAGCGGTACTGCGGCGGCGGCCTTGGCAATGCCGAAGTCCGTGATCTTGATCTGCCCGTTCTGGGTGATCATGAGGTTGCCCGGCTTGATGTCGCGGTGGATCAGGCCCATGCGGTGGATCAGGGCGAGGCCGTGCGCGGCCTGCTCCAGCACGTCCAGCGCAACATCCTCGTCCAGCTTGCCCTCGCGGGCGATCAGGTCCGCCAGGGATTCGCCGCGGATGTACTCCATGGCGATGAAGCACATGGGGTGAACCCGGCCGGGGACTGCACCTCGCGGTAGTCATACGTGGCCACCACGTTGGGGGAGTTGATGCCTTCCGCCGCCAGCGCCTCATTGCGGAAGCGGTCCAGGAACTCCTGGTTGGCCGAAAACTCGGGGCGCAGCACCTTGAGCGCAACCTCGCGCTGGTTCACCACATCATCCGCCAGCCAGACGGTGGACATGCCGCCGTGGCCGATGATCCACTGCAGCTGGTAGTCCGAGCCGATGAGTTGCTGCAGGTCCTCGCGGTTCTCAGTGTTCATGCTTGTCTCACCTTCTTAGTTTCGGGCTGCGTTGGAATCGGGGGCGGGTGCGGGCGGCGCGGGCGCGGCGTAGAGCACCGCGCGGCCCAGCGGGGAGGACACCTGGCCGCCGGTGGCGCCGGCGCCGAGGTTGCCGCCGTTCTTCACCACCACGGCCACCGCCACGTCCTTGCCCTTGTCAAAGGCCACGTACCACACGTGCGGGTCCGCGCCCTCCGCATGCTCGGCGGTGCCGGTCTTGGAGGCGAAGCCGTTGCCGTCATAGCCCCAGGTCGCGCGCTCGGAGCCGTACATCAGGTCCGCGATGGTGTTTGCTTCCTCCGGCGTGATGGCATCGCTGAGCTGGCGCGGCTTGTTGGCGGAGATCTCCGTGAGATCTGGGCGGAGCACTCGCTTGACCACGTAGGGGGACATCCGCTTGCCCTCGTTGGCAACCGTGCCGGCCATCACTGCGGCCTGGAGTGCCGTCATGGTCACGTCGCGCTGGCCGATGGAGGATTGCGCCACCTCCGGCCCGCTCGGCAGGTCGCCGAGGGAGCCCGCGGCGGCAGGCAGGCCCATGTCGTAGCGCTCGCCGACGCCAAACGCGGCCGCGGCCTCGCGCAGGCCGTCAGCACCGGCTTCCAGGCCCATCTGCACAAACGCCGTGTTGCAGGACAGCGCGAACGCGGTGCGAAGGGTGACGTCGCCGCCTCCGCCGCAGGGCATGCCGCCGTAGTTGGTCAGCGGGATGTCCGTGCCCGGCAGGATGGTCTGCGCCTCACCCGTCAGCAGGCTGTCCGGCGTGAAGCCGGCGCGCAGGCCCGCGGCGGTGGTGACAATCTTGAAAATGGAGCCCGGCGGCAGCTGCTCCTGCGTCGCGTGGTTCAGCAGCGGCTTGCCCGGGTTGTTGTTCACATCTGCCCAGGCGGACTCCGCAGTATCCGGGTTGGCAATCAAGTTCGGGTCATAGGACGGGGTGGACGCCATGGCCAGCACCTCGCCGGAGGAGGGCCGCAGGGCCACAATCGCGCCCTCGAACCCGCGGCTGTTCAGTTGGTCAAAGGCCAGCGCCTGCAGGTTCGGGTCAATGGTCAGCTCCACGGAGTTGCCAAGGTGGTCATCCTCCTGGCCTGTGCGCAGGAAGCGGGAGGAGGAGCGGGTGTTCTCACCGGTCAGCGCGCCGTTGTACCCCGCCTCCAGCTGCGCGGTGCCGTAGAGATCAGACACGTAGCCCAGCACCGGCGCGAAAGAGAAGGGCATGTTGGGGTACGCGCGCTGGTAGAAACCGGCGTCGTTCTTGAAGGACTCTGCAAGCACCTGCCCGCCCGCGTTGATCTGGCCGCGGTTGATGCGCTTCAGCTCCATGGTGATGCGGGAGTTGCGCGGATCCTGGGCGTACTCGTCCTCGCGGAAACCCTGCACCACGGTGAAGTGCACCAATAGGGCGATGATGAGCAGGAGCGAGAAGATCGCCCCGAATCGGATGGACTTATTCATCTAGGCGGTCACCTCCGCGCGTGCCCGTCCAGGCGCCTTCGTCATCGCGTTGGCGTCGAACTCCGCCGGGCGGTTGGCCGAGTTGGAGATGCGCAGCAACAGCGCCAGCAGGATGTAGTTCGCCATGATGGAGCTGCCGCCCGCGGACATGAACGGCGTGGTCAGGCCCGTCATGGGCAGCATGGAGGAAATGCCGCCTGCAACAACGAAGATTTGGATTGCAATCGTCGTCGCCAAGCCTGCGGCAAGGAGCTTGCCGTAGGTGTCGCGCACGGAGAGCGCGGCGCGGAAGCCGCGGGTGATCAGGATGGCAAAGAGGGCGAGGACGCTTGCCACGCCGATCAGCCCCAGCTCCTCACCAATCGCGGCCAGGATGTAGTCCGAGTGCACCACGGGCACGAGCTCCGGGTGGCCGTAGCCCAAGCCGGTGCCGGTCAAGCCGCCCCAGCTCAGGGAGATCAGGGCGTTGGCGGGCTGGTTGCCAATGCCGTCAAAGTCCGCGAACGGGTCGATGAAGTTGGACACGCGCTGCTGAATCTTCTCGCTGACCTGGTAGACAGCGTAGCCGCCGATGGCTACCAGGCCAACGCCGATGAAGAGCCAGGACGCGCGGGAGGTGGCAAAGTACACCATGGCCAGCACGGTGGCGAAAAGCAGCAGGGCCGGGCCAAAGTCATTGGACACGGCCATGATCAGCATGGCGATGGCCCACACCACCAGAATCGGCGCCAGGTCCCGCAGGCGGGGAAACGTCAACCCCAAGAAACGCTTGCCCGCCACCGTGAACAGGGCGCGCTTTTGAGCCAAGAGCTGCGCAAAGAAAATCAGCAGCAGGATCTTGGAGAATTCGCCTGGCTGGATGGAGAAGGGACCCAGCCACAGCCAAATTCTTGCGTCCGCAAAACCCGGCGGTTGAGGCCATACTAGCGGTAATGCCAGAAGTATCAACCCGACAAGGCCGAGCAGGTAGGAGTAGCGCGACAGCGCCTTGTGGTCGCGCACGATGGCAAGCGTGATCACCATCAGCACCACGCCCACGAAGGACCACATCATCTGCCGCTCCGCCAAGGGCCCGTACTGGGGGCGGTCTGCCAGGTCAATGCGGTAAATGATCACCAGGCCGATGGCGTTGAGCAGGGACACGATCGGCAACATCGTCTGATCCGCATGCGGCGCGAGGAACCCGATGGCGATGTGCGCCACCGCGTATACGCCGATGAACCCGCCGATCAAGATCAGCATGTCCTGGCTCAAGGCGCGGCCCTGGCTCAGCTCCAGGCTGAACAGCATGAGCGCCAGCAGCCCGGTGGAGCACAGCAGCAGGAAGAACTCCCTGCCGCGCATGCTGAAAGCACCCATCTACCTCACCTCCCGGCACGCTGCGGTAGCAGCGTTGGCGCTGCCGTTCGCGCTGGCCTTCTCCGCGCCGGACTTGTCTACGCAGACCGGCAGCGCTTCATCCGCAAGCCGGCCCAACAGGCCCAGCACATCGTCATAGGTGCCGCCGCCGAAACGCTCAGCGGTGCCGCGCTGGCTTTCGGGCAGATCCTCCTGCTTGAACAGGTTGCAGCTGGAGGAATCCTCCACCTCCACGTTCACAATGCGCAGCTGGTTCTTCTCGTCGATGCACGCGCGTTGGATGCCCTCGCGGTCCTGCTTCGAACCGTGCTCGATGACAAACGCGCCGTCCTCATCGACGGACACAAAGTATTGGTCGGAGGTTCTGTTCTGCACCCACATCACGCCGGCGAAGACCAGGATCAGCGCCAGCAGCAATGCGCCGACTACCCACGGCCAGACGGTGCGCTTAGGCCGATGGGGACCCTCCTCGTCCGCGCCCGCCGCACCGGAATCGGCCAGCGTCGCGCCGCCTTCCGCAGGCTGCAGCTTCGCCCGGTTGTGGTCCGGCTGGATGGTCTCGGACTTGCGCAGCAGGGCGGCCGCGCGGCTGGCGGAAGAGTTCGGGTGGGTCGGCTCGTAGCTCGGTGCCAGCGCGCCGACAATGGCGGGGGAGGGGCTTTTCTCGCTTGCGGGCGCCTCCCCGGCAACTACATCCGCCACCACAACCGTGATGTTGTCCGGGCCGCCGGAGCGCAGGGCCAGCTCAACCAGCCGCTGCGCCGCGATCTCCGGGCTGCCCTGGTCAAGGGCGACCGCAATGGTCTCATTGGTCACCGGGTCCGACAGGCCGTCGGAGCACAGCAGCACGCGGTCGCCCGCCTTGGCCTCCACCATCTCCAGGTGCGGCTCCACTGGGCGGCCGGTGTAGGCCTTCAGGATCAGGGACTTCTGCGGGTGGGAGGAGACATCCTCCGCGTTCAGCTTGCCCTCGTTCACCAGGGACTGCACAAAGGTGTCGTCTACCGTGAGCTGGGTCAACTGGCCGTCGCGAAGCAGATAGCCCCTGGAATCGCCCACGTGGATCATGCCGAACGCGGTGCCGTTGAACATCAGAGCCGTGAGCGTGGTGCCCATGCCCTGCTGCTCCGGGTGCTGCGCCGCGGAATCCTCGATGGCGGCGTTGGCGTCCTCCGCAGCGGCACCTAGTAGGGCGAGTAGATCCGCATCCCCCGGCTCCTTGTCCAGGTGCTCCAGGTGGGTGACCATGAGCTGGGACGCGACCTCGCCCGCCGCGTGGCCGCCCATGCCGTCCGCCAGCGCGAGCAGGTGCGGGCCGGCGTATGCGGAGTCCTCGTTGTTGCCGCGGACTAAGCCGCGGTCGGACGCTGCGACAAAGTCCAGCCGCAGTCGCTGCTGGGTGTTCTTTGCGGGTGTCGTCATGGCACAAGCCTCACAATCGTGCGTCCCATTTTGATGTCGGTGCCAACCTGCACCCGTTGGCTGGTCGATGCGCATGCCTTGCACAAACGTTCCGTTGCGGGAGTCTAGGTCCTCCACAAACCACTCGCTGCCCCGCCGGAACAGGCGCGCGTGGCGGGAGGACGCAAAATCATCGCCCAGCTGGAAGTCATTGTCCGGCCCGCGGCCGATGGTGACGTCCTCCACGCTGGCAATCTCCATGTGGGAGCCCTTCAGCGGGCCCTCCACCACGGTGATCTCGCGCGCCTTCTCACGCTTGATGGGAGCTTGGGCTACTGCTTGGCGACGCACAGCCCCAGCCGCCGCCTTAATATCCCTGCGCTGGACCCACATCACCAGCAAGATGAACACCCACAGCAGGGCAAGCAACCCGAAACGGGAGCTGAGGATCACCATCTCATCCATGTGGCGTCACCTTCCTTTGGGCGATGTCGGCGCAACCACAGCGGTTGCGCGGTTGTGTGAACTACTGGCCGAAGTATTCCGTGCTCGGGTGGCTTGCCGCCTCCGTCGGCGCACCGGCCGCGCCGGGCTGCGGCTGCTGCTGCGTCACCTGGGCCAGCGGGCTCGCCGCGCGCGGCTCCACAATGCGCACCTCGATGTGGGAGTGGCCCAGCGTAATCACATCGCCATCCGCCAGCATCCAGTTCTCCACCGGCTCATCGTTCACCGTGGTGCCGTTGGTGGACTGCAGGTCCACCAACACCGCAACCTCGCCGTCCCACGTGATCTCCGCGTGCTGGCGAGACACCCCGGTATCCGGCAGGCGGAAATCCGCGTCGTTGGAGCGGCCGAGAATGTTGGAGCCCTCCTGCACCAAGTAGGTGCGGGAAGAGCCGTCCTGCAGCAGCAGGCTCACGGTCGGGTGCGTACCCGCTCCGGGCTGGGCGGTCGAATTGGGTTCGGACATCTGATCCTCCTGGTGTTTCGCCAACGCCGAAAGGCCGGCGGAGCGCGGCTTCGGTTCCGCAAGAATTGCGTCGAAACCGCTGGCCACGTCCGGCTCTGAATCGATATATGAGGACACCCGCAGCTGGCCGGTTCGCAGGCCGGACTCTTCCGCGATGCGGACCACGGCCGGCCCGTCGAGGAACCAGCCCTGGTTGCGCACGTAGCGCATGAGCTGCTCGGCGAGGTCCACGGGAAGGTCGCGCTGCTGCGACAGGTTCTCCAGGTCCTTGGAGGACACGCCCACTGCGTAGACGTTCGGCGCCACGATCTCGTCGCGGTCCGTCTCCACCACGGAGTCCTGCGCTTCCTGCCGGATCAGCTCCTCAATCTCCGCCGGCACGACTTTGCCGCCGAACACCGCCGCCATCGAGTTATCCAGCCCGCGCTGGATGGAGCTGTCCAGCTTCGCCAGCCTGTCCATGAACGACACTTCCCGCACCTCCTTCCTGTTGCCTGATGCCTGCAGCTTGCAACGCTTTCCACGCATGCGAAAACGGTCGAGCGAGCTTCGGGTGCTTTTCGACGCAGTAAGTATATGTTGCCAAGCCCCCGCAACCTAGAGCACCAGTGATTGTGCGGGGTGCTGGCAGGGCGTTCACGGGTAAGCTCTGCCGCATGAAACGTGGGTGGGCCGCGCGCCCAGCTCTACACGCCGCGACTGCAATCGCGCTGCTTATTACAGGTACCGGCCTAGCCAGCTGCAGCACTATCCCAGCCATCCCGGCCGACCCGGACGGCACCTATAACCGTGTCGCTGGCGGGACGCTAGTGGTGGGTGTGTCGCCGCGCGCGCCGTGGACGATCGTCGATACGCAACGCGTCGAGATGCGGGGCGAAGCGGGCGCGGTGCGGGGCACGGACGCGGAGCTGGTGGAGAAGTTCGCGCGCGAGATCGGTGCGGACGTGCAGTGGCGCGTGGGCTCGGAGAGTGACTTGGCGCGGTGGATTGAGGACCGCGAGGTGGACATTGCCATCGGTGGGCTGGCGCAGGATGCGCCCTGGGAGGATTCGATGGCGCTGACCCGGCCGTTCAAACCCACCGGCGGCACCGTGATGGGCGTGGGGCTGGGGGAGAACCGGATGCTGACGGAGCTGGAGCGGTTCCTAAGCCGCGAGGCGGGTGAGATCTGATGGTGCAGGAAGCGAGCACGCGCAGCGGGCGGGAGACGCTGCCGGCAGACCAGCAAAAGCTCATGCGCAAGGCGGTCCGCCTGGAGTGGATCACCATCGCGGTCAAGCTGGTCACCATCCCACTAGTGGGCTTGGTGGCCGGGCAGAGCCAGGCGATGAAGACCGCCTGGTACGAGGACATTTTGGAGCTCCTGCCACCGGTGGCGTTCTTGGTGGCGGCGTGGACGATCCGTCGTCAAGCAAATGCCAAGCACCCCTACGGCCACCACCGCGACATCGGCGTGGGGTACCTGGTCGCGTCCTTTGCCCTCTTCGCCATGGGTATCTACCTGCTGTTTGAGGGTGTGATGAGTCTGGTGCACCGGGAGCGCCCGCCGATTGGCACGGTGGTGCTCTTCGGCCACAGCATCTGGCTGGGCTGGTTGATGATTGTGGTGATGGCCGTCTCCGCCGCCGGCCCCGTGATTCTTGGGCGCCTGAAGCTGAAGCTGGTGGAGGAGTTCCCGGACAAGGTGCTTTACGCGGACGCGGACATGAACAAGGCCGATTGGATGACGGCGGTGGCCACCATCATTGGCGTGCTGGGCATCATTGGCGTCGGCTGGTGGTGGATGGACGCGCTGACGGCGGTGGTGGTGTCCGTGACCATTATCGACGACGGCTGGTCCAACCTCCGCACCTCCGTGCGCGACCTGGTGGACGGCCGTCCCACCGACATTCACGGCAACAAGCACCCGCTGATAGATAAGGCGCTGAACATCGCCGGGGCCCCAGCCTGGGTGGCGGAGGCGAACGGCCGCTTCCGCGACCTGGGCCACGTCCTGCACGCCGAGATCTTCGTGGTCCCGCAGCCGGGGCACAATCCGAGCGTGCAGGAGCTTGCTGCTTTACGACGTTCAGTTGAACACCTCGATTTCCAACTCCACGATGTGTCGGTTGTTCCGGTGGAGGAGATCCCTGAATTCCTGCGCTGAGCTGGCGATTTGTTTCGCTCGTGTGGCGCGATGCTATAGTAAGCGAGTCGCCCGCCCGGGTGGCGGAATTGGCAGACGCGCTGGCTTCAGGTGCCAGTGTTCGCAAGGACGTGGGGGTTCAAGTCCCCCCCCGGGCACAGATGGTAAGGCCCCGAAACGCCGGTTAGCAGGTGTCTCGGGGCCTTACGCATGCGCTGGGCTACGCTTTCTGCAATCAGTACGGAAGAAAGGCCAGCGCACCATGACCGAGCAGACCCGGGAAACCCTCATTGACGCCTACTTTGGAGAATTTGGCGGCCAGTACGTGCCGGAACCGCTGTTTCCAGTGTTGGATGAGCTGGAGAAGGCGTTTGTGGAGGCGCGCGAGGACGAGGAGTTCCTCGCCGAGCTGGCGGAGCTGCAGGCCAAGTACCTGGGCCGCCCGACCCCGTTGTATGAATGCGCGAACCTGCCGCGCTCCAAGCAGAATCCGGGCGAGAAGATGCAGGGCGTCCGGCTCTTCCTCAAACGCGAGGACCTGGCCCACGGCGGCGCGCACAAGGGCAACCAGGTGCTGGCCCAGGCGCTGATTGCCAAGCGCCTGGGCAAGACCCGCCTGGTGGCGGAGACCGGCGCCGGCCAGCACGGCACCGCGACCGCGATGGTGGCGGCGCTGATGGGCATGGAGTGCGTGATCTACATGGGTGCCCAGGACGTGGCACGCCAGCAGCCGAACGTGCGCCGCATGCGCATGATGGGCGCCACCGTGGTGCCGGTGACCAGCGAGGACGGCGGCTCCATGTCCAACGCCATCGACGTGGCGCTGGGGGATTGGGTGGAGAACCTCTCCACCACCCACTACGTGCTGGGTTCCGCCTGCGGCCCGCACCCGTTCCCGCGCCTGGTCAAGGAGTTCCAGGCCGTGGTGTCGCGCGAGTCCCGCGAGCAGATCCAGGAAGAGACCGGCAGGCTGCCGGACGCGGTGGTGGCGGCAGTTGGCGGCGGCTCCAACGCTATCGGCGCGTTTGCCCAGTACCTGGAGGATCAGCCGGGCAACGCGGAGGTGCGCCTGATCGGCGTGGAGCCGGCGGGCGAGGGCCTGGACACCAGCAAGCACGGCGCGCCGCTGAACCACGGCACGATCGGCATCCTGCACGGTTCCCGCTCCTACGTGGTCACCGGCCCGGACGGTGAGAAGTTGAGCGAGTCCCACTCCGTCTCCGCCGGCCTGGACTACCCGGGTGTGGGCCCGGAGCATGCGCACCTGATGCACACCGGCCGCGCGGAGTACGTGGTGGCCACGGACGCGGATGCGCTGCAGGCGTTCCGCATCCTTGCGCGCTACGAGGGCATCATCCCCGCGCTCGAGTCCTCCCACGCGCTCGCGGAGGCGTTCCGCATGGCAGAAGAGGCGGAGGCCGCGGGCGAGGAGCTGAACATCCTGGTCAACCTGTCTGGCCGCGGGGACAAGGATATGGAGTACGTGTTCAACATCTTGGGCGACCAGATTTACGAGGACCCGTTTGCCTCCCCGGTGGGTGACATCCGCGTGACCGAGGTGCTCTCCCAGATGACCAGCGCCTCCAACGAGCGCGAGGGCGACAACGCGGTGGCGCACCACTAGGGGGGACCGGACGGCCGGTGAGCGCCGGCGGGGAACGCGGGCGCTAAAGTCCCCTGGCGTGACTACGCAACCCGCGGCCAGGCGTCCGCGACCCGAGCCAACCACCGCCGCGCAGCGGTGGACGTTCTTCGGGGTGATCTCGCTCGGGCTGTTCATGATCAGCCTGGACAACTCCATCCTGTACACGGCGTTGCCGGTGCTCTCCCAACAGCTCGGGGCGAACCCGGGGCAGTCGCTGTGGATCATCAACGCCTACCCGCTCATGCTGTCCGGCCTGCTGCTGGGCACGGGAACGTTAGGCGACAAGGTTGGCCACCGCCGCATGTTCACCATCGGCCTGCTCATTTTCGGCGTGGCGTCCCTGGCCGCGGCGTTCGCGCCCACCGCGTGGGCGCTGGTGGCCGCCCGCGCGTTCCTTGGCATCGGCGGCGCGACGATGATGCCCGCCACCCTGGCGCTCATCCGCCTCACCTTCGAGGACGAGCAGGAGCGCAACACCGCCATCGGCATCTGGAGCTCCATCGCCGTCGTCGGCGCGGCACTCGGCCCGCTGATCGGCGGCGCGCTGCTGGAGGTGTTCTGGTGGGGCTCCGTCTTCCTCATCAACGTGCCCGTGGTGGTCATCGCGCTGATCCTCACCATGTGGCTCGCGCCCGCCAACGTGCCCAACCCGGCGAAGCACTGGGACGCCACGTCCTCCGTCTACGCGCTCATCGCCCTGCTCGGCCTCACCATGAGCATCAAGGAGGCCGCTAACCCGGAGCGCACCGGGGCACCGCTTGCGGCGGCGCTGGTCGCGGCCGTGGTCGGCGGGGTGCTCTTTGGCAAGCGACAGACGCTTCTGAGCGACCCCTTGCTCACCTTCGACATTTTCCGCTCACGCCTGTTCACCGGCGGCGTGGTCGCCGCGGTGGGCAGCATCATCTGCTTCGTGGGCGCCGAGGTGATGACGGTGCAGAAGCTCCAGCTTGCGGACGGTTTCTCCCCGCTGCACGCAGGCCTGGCCATCGTCGCCATGGCCGTCGCCGCAATTCCGGCTTCGGTGTACGCGGGTGCGAACCTGCGCAGGGTGGGATTCCTGCCGCTGATTGCCGGCGGCTTCGCCGGTGCCTTCGTGGGCACGTTGCTGCTCATGTGGGGTTCCATGCGGGCGTCGTTCGCCCTCGAGCTTGCCGGGCTCGCGGTGATGGGTGTGGCCGGCGGCGCGATCATGGGCGTGGCCTCCATCGCCATCATCGGCGCCGCACCTTTGCACCGCTCCGGCATGGCCGCTGGCGTGGAGGAGGTCTCCTACGAGTTCGGTGCGCTGATTACCGTGGCGGTGACCGGCTCGCTGCTTGCCCGCTGGCTGGAGCTTGGCTTGACTGACAAACCCTACGAGGTTGCGTACGCCGACGCCTACCACGGGGTGCTCCTCCTGCTTGCGGCGGCCGGCGCTTGCTTTGCCGCGATCACCGCGTGGTGCTTCCGGGACAATCCGAAATCTGGTTCTCCAACCCCTTGACCGGAGGAGTCGTCGCCCATTAGGGTAGGGTTACCTTAGGCACAACAGGTAAGGGTAACCAAATGTATTCTGACGACGCAGCTACGGCGCTCGCCGCCAACATCGCCGCCCGTGCGCTCGCCGGCGGCGGGGACATGATGCTGGTTGCCTACCGCCACCCGGAACAACCCGTGATCGACGTAGCCACCCACGGGCTCGACGCCGCGGGCAACCTCGTGGTCACCTGCCTCAGCGAGGATGTGCCGGGGTTTGCTCCGCTTGAGGTGCGGATGGATGTGCTGTTCCAAGCTCCGCAGTTTCACGTCACCATTTCCGCCGCGAGCGTGCACGCGCTAGCCACAGTGGAGTGGGTGGACACCGACGAGCTGTGGGCCACAGGCGTGGTGGATGTAGAAACGGTGTACGTCCACCACATCGGTGCCCCCGCGCGCCTAGACGTCGATGCGCTACGTCCCCTGGCCCTGGGCATCGGCGAGGTGGACGAGGACAGGGTGGGCGCGCACGACGCGGTGCTCTCCCTCGGTGGACGGTGCCTGAACACGCTGTTCGATGCCGCAGTGCTTGGCCTCGTGCCAAACATCCCGGGGCAGCACGGCCCGCACAACGGCTGCAGTCACACCCGTGACCAGCTGTTCGTGGTGGATGTCTGCGCCACTGGTGTCACGCTGCTGCGCACAACCGCCACGCAGCGTGAGACGGTGCATGTGGCGCTTCCGCGCCCGGCACTCGATTTCCTAGACTTGGCCGACCAGCTCGCTGGCCTGGCCGCGCAAGCCTCGGGTTGGCACGCGGAATCGCGTATCTGACAGCTAGCCCGAGCGTGGGAAACGGGGCCCGGCCGGGTGGCTGGGCCCCGTGTAACCAATCGTCGTCAAGCAGGAAAAGCTTAAGCGACCTCGTAGTTCGCGCACTGCGCGTCCCCGGTGACCTCGATGGACTCGTTGGTGCACATCAGGTCGGTGTTGTGGGTGCACTCGAGGCGGTGGCAGGCACCCACCTGGCCCTCGGCGGGGCGGGAACTGCGAGCGTCGATGGTAGTGAACGTGCCGCACGCAGCGGTGTCGGTGCCTGCAACGGTGATAGCCAACGCGGTGCAACCACCCTCGTTGAATGCGCAAGCAGTGGTGGAGCAGGAAGCGATCTTGGTAGCGGTAGCCATGGTGGACTCCTTAAAAGCAGAAGGTGAATCTGGTGAACAGGGGTACTTCCGCGTATCTGACAAGGCCCACACTAACCACGCAAAAATTCCCGCGCAAGCAAGGGAAACCTACGCTGACCTGCGGAAATAACGGCACATTAGTGTTGCGAAATTCGCTACTACACTCGGGCCCATGCCATCGCCTGTGCCCCAGTATCTCCAAGACATCCTCGATACCGTCCGCGACCAGGACGGGGGAGAGACCGCCGACTACATCGAGAAGCTGAAGAACGCGGACCCGGACAAGCTGGGCCTGGCGCTCTGCACCACCGACGGCCACGTCTACGCGGTGGGCGATACCGACTACGAATTCTCAATCCAGTCCATCTCCAAACCCTTTGTCTACGCCTTGGCGCTGGACATCTACGGCGCGGAGGAAGTGCACAAGTACGTGGGCGTGGAGCCTTCGGGCGAGGCGTTCAACGAGCTTTCCCTGGACAGCCAGGGCCGCCCGGTGAATCCGTTGATCAACGCGGGCGCGATCACGGTCAACCAGCTCATCGGCGGCCCCAACATTCCCATCGAGGACAGGGTTGAAAAGATCCGGGACTACCTCTCGCGCCTTGCGGGGCGGGAGCTGCGTATCGACGATGAAATTTTCCAGTCCGAAATGGACGGAGCCGACCGCAACATGGCTATTGCCCACCTGCTGCGTGAGGCCGGCAAGGTGACCGATTCCGCCCACCAGGCCGTGACCACCTACATCAAGCAGTGTTCCGTGCTGGTGACGGTGAAGGATCTCGCCGTCATGGCGGCGACGCTGGCAAACGGCGGTACCCAGCCGATTACGGGCGAGAAGATCCTCACCGCAGAAGCCTGCCGCGTGACCCAGGCGGTGATGGTCTCCGCGGGCATGTACGACGCATCGGGCCGCTGGATGGTCAACGTGGGCATCCCCGCGAAGTCCGGCGTAGCCGGCGGCCTGATTGGCACCATCCCCAGCCAGATGGGCGTGGCTAGCCTGAGCCCGCGGCTGGATAAGCAGGGCAACTCCGTGCGCGGCGTGAAGGTGTTCAAGGAGCTGTCCAGCGGGCTGGGCCTGAACCTGATGTCCTCGGACTACTACATCGCGCCGGGCATTCGACGCGTGAAGCACAAGGGCAACACCACCGTGGTGGAGCTGCAGGGGCGCATCAACTTCATTTCCGCGGAGAAGATTCTGCACGAGCTGGTGGAGCGGAACTTGGTCAAGGGCGACCTGGTGCTGGACGTGTCTGGCGTGACCTCCTTCAACAAATCTGGCCGCAAGCTGATCAAGGATGGGCTGCTGCACTTCCGCGAGCAGGGCACCCATGTGGCGATCTACGACCCGGAGGGCGCGCTGCCGGACTACGAATTCTCGGACGGCTCCACGGCAGAGTCGGTGAAAGACCTCGAGGTGTCCTTCACCGTGCCGGCCGCCCGCCAGCGGGTGTTCGACGCCATCACCAAACCGCGCCAGTGGTGGGAGGACCGCGTGGAGGGCGAGGCAGACGAAGAAGGTGCCGGCTTCACGGTGGAAAGCGACGACCAGAAGGTGGCGCTCACCGTCCGCGAGGCGGACGACGGCAAGCGCGTGGTGTGGCACGTTGAGCCGACCGGCGACGAGAAATCGGACCGGGACTGGGACGACACCTCCCTTATCTTCGACATCGAGGAAGACGCGGAGGGCGAAACCACAATCAACTTCACCCACCGGGGCCTCTTGCCGCACGACGAAGCCTACGAGGAGGCCGAGCAGACCTGGCGCGACCGCCTGCGCGAGCGCTTGGAGCCGTTGATCAAGCGGGACGAGGGCGAAGCCGAGGGGCCGGCGGTGGCCGCCCCGCCGGAGGCGACGGAAAATTCGTAGTGAGGCGGCCGTAATCCCGTTGGCGATGTGGGGCACGTAGGGGCGTGTAGCGTCGGAGGCGTGAGTAAGGAGACGATTGCCAACACCATCTGGTGGCACGTGTACCCGCTGGGCGCCACTGGCGCGCCGATCAGGGACCGCGGCGAAGTAGATGCCGGCCACCGTCTGCGCGACCTTGAACCGTGGTTGGATTACCTGATTGAGCTGGGCTGCAACGGCCTGCTGCTCGCCCCAATCTTTGAATCGGTGGGCCACGGGTACGACACGATTGACCACTACCGCATCGACTCCCGCCTGGGGGACGACGCGGACTTTGACCACCTCGTTGCCGAGTGCCACGCCCGCGGCATCAACGTGATGCTGGACGGCGTGTTCAACCACGTCGCCCGCACCCACGAGTGGGTTGAGCAGGGCCTTGCCGGCGACACGGATTGGGAGGGCCACGGCGAGCTGGCCACCCTGCACCACGCGGACGAGCGGGTGCGCGACGCGGTGGTGGACATCATGAAGCACTGGCTGCGCCGCAGTATCGCCGGCTGGCGCCTGGATGTCGCCTATTCCGTCCCGCCCGAGTTCTGGCGCGACGTGCTGGCCCGCGTTCGCGAAGAATTCCCGGACGCAATGTTCCTGGGCGAAGTCATCCACGGCGATTACGCCGAGATCGCCGAGGCCGGCACGCTGGATTCCGTCACACAGTACGAGCTGTGGAAGGGCATTTGGAGCTCGCTTCACGACGAAAACTTTTGGGAGCTCGCCCACGCCCTCGAACGCCACCAAGCGATGGCGGCGCGGATGCTGCCGAACACGTTCATTGGCAACCACGACGTGGACCGCATTGCCAGCAAGGTTGGCCAGGACAAGGCGATCCTGGCACTGGCCATCCTGATGGTCCTCCCCGGCATGCCCAGCATCTACTACGGCGATGAGCAGGGCTTTCAGGGCCTGCGCGGCGAGGGCTTCGGGGCAGACGATTCCGTGCGCCCCCAGCTCCCCGCAACGCCGGCCGAGCTGTCGCCGCTTGGCGAGTGGATCTTCCGCGAGCACCAGGCGCTGATTGGCCTGCGCCGCCGCTACCCGTGGCTCACCCACGCGGAGGTGGAGGTGCTGGACAAGACCAACCCGACGATCAGCCTGCGCGCCCGTGCGGCTGGCGGCGCAGACGGCGCGGGGGGCCAGGGCGGCCAGAGTGATGCTGACGGCCAGGGCGGCGCGGGCGAGCTGCAGCTGGACGCGTGGCTGGACCCCGCGCCGGGCGTGCGCATCCGCGCGGGCGGGGAGACGCTCTACGAACGCTCCTAGGCGCCCACGAAGCGCCGCACCAGGCTCACGTAGGCCTGCGCGGTGAGCTCCACGTCCGCGACCTCCACGTATTCGTCATGGCTGTGGAGGGTGTCTAGCACCCTGCCGAGCGTCTGGTGGCGCTGGTGCAGGGCGAAGCCGTAGCCCACTCCGCCCTTGCGTCGGCCGAAACGCAGGTCGGACCCGCCGGCGGCGATCGTCGGCACCACGGGTACGCCGGGGAAGAACTCCCCGAAGGTGGCCAGAATCGCCTCATACAGCGGGCCGGAGGTGGGGGAGACCGTGGCGTCCTCGGTAATCAGGTGGGTGATCTCCACCTCTTCCGCTAGGTCGCCCAGCGCGTCAACCAACAGCGCGTCGATGTCGTCCTGGGTCTGGCCGGGCAGCGGGCGGATGTCCAGCTCCAACCAGGCAACGGACGGCAGCACGTTAATCGCCCCGCCCGCGCGCAGCACCGTCGGCGCAATGGTGAGGTGGCTCATCGCGTGGGAGTAGCGCTGGAGTTCGCCGAGGGCGGTGTAGCTGTGACCGTCGAGAAGCGCCTGCTCCGTAGCAGGATCGAAGCGGAAGGCGCGCACGTAGCCCGGCCACGGCTCATCGCGCGTGACCTCGGGCTCGATGGCGGCAACGCGGCGCGCCACCTCCGCGATCTTCGCCACCGCCAGGTCGCGCCCGTGCGGGGCGGAGCCGTGACCGGCATCCCCATGGATGGTCAGGCGGCGCTGACCTGCGCCTTTCTCCCCGATCACGACCACCAGCGCGTCCGACCCATCCGCCACGGGCAGGTGCGACCCGCCCTCCTCGGACAGGCAGTTGCGCCAAGAAAACGCGTCCGGCTCGTGCTCTGCCAGCCAGCCGGCACCCAAGCCCCCGCGCGCCTCCTCATCCGCGCACCCCACAAAGGTCACGGTCCCTTTCGGACGGGGCCCATGCTTGGCGACGTCCCTCACAGCCGCCGCCATCGCCGCCGTGATGTACAGCATGTCGGTGGCGCCGCGGCCGTAAATCTTGCCGTCGATCTCTTCGGCCCCGAACGGATCCTGGGTCCACTTGGCCTCATCCACCGGCACCACGTCGGTGTGGCCGAGGAGGGTGAGCGGCTCCGCGTCCGGATCGGTGCCGTCGATGGTGAAGGCGATGGAGACGCGGCCCGGGTGCGGTTCGAAGCGCTGCACGCGCACGGTGCTGGGGGCGGTGGTGCCGTTTGGGTCGGTGACATCGCTGAAGAAGCGCTCCAACGTTGCCGCGTTGCGCACTTCCTGGCCGGAATCCGGTGTCAGATCATTCACGCACGCGTTGCGGATGAGGTCCTTGAGCAGGGCGATTGCTGCTGCGGTGGGGTCGGCTGGGTACATGGAAGCAGATAGTAGCGCCGATCACATCCGGGCGATCTGGGTGTATGGCAAAATGCTGCTATCTCATTGACACAAAGGACGGTACCCATGGCTCGACGCGAGGCCAGCACTGATCCGCGGGCGGTTCGCACCCGCCAGGCGCTGCTCAACGCTACGGTGACGCTGCTGGACTCCACACCCGCGCATGAGCTTTCTGTGACCAGCATCGTGCGGGAAGCCGGGGTGAGCCGCCAGGTGTTCTACGAGCACTTTGCGGACCGTGACGCGGTGCTGCTGGCAGCCGGGCTGGCAGTCATTGAACCGGCGTACCGGGAGTTTGTGGAGACGTTCAGCCCGAACACGGATTACCCGCAGCAGGTGGCGCGGCTATTCGAGGGCTTGGGGGAGCAGGACAACGCTGTCCGCTCGCTGATGAACTCCGCAGCGCGCGGCGAACTGAACAACCACGTGGTGGAGATTCTCTACGGCCCGGTACGCGAGCAGCTTGTGCAGCACCTTGAGGCTGCGGATGTGCAGGCCACTGATTCCATGGTGGATGACACGGCGTACTTCCTCGCTGCCGGCACCCAGGCGGTGTTTGCCCGCGGGTTCGCCGAGCGGGTTCCGGCGGAAGAGCTGGGGCAGCGGATTGAGGACGTGCGACGCACCCTGGGCGCGTACTCGATGGGGCAGGGCCTGTAGGTTCTGGGGCCGGCAGGCTCTGGCCGGCAGGCTCTGGCCGGCAGGCCGCTAGGTCTCGTTGAAGGAGGCCAGTACTTTTGCCAGCGCATCAAGCGCGTCGGTGGTGGCTTGGAAGGAGCCGTCCTTGCTCACGGCGCCGATGGCAATCCCATAGGTCACCCCGCCGAGCTTGCCAAACCCCATCTGGCGCGACTGCCAGGACCCATCCGCGTCCACGTCGCCCCACCCGCCCTTGAAGGGGATGCCGAGGTTGCCCAAACCCCAGGTCTGCTCCTTGTCAATGTGGCGCATGTGGCCGATGATCACGTTGTCCTCCAGATCATCACGCTGCGATAGCTCCCACGCGTAGCGCGCCTGCGTGGCAAACGGCCACGGCGTGCGGCCCCACGCCACGTCCACGCGGGAGCCGATCTCCCTGCGCACCAGCATCTCCGCCCCGCCCGGCTCCTGCAGGCACGCCCACAGGAGGTCGGTTGCGTCATTGTCCGAGATCTCGATCGCGGCACTGATCAGGTCTTCTAAGTAGTCCTCGTTGTAGTCGCAGTGGCGCAGCGCGGCGAAAGAGATCGGGATCTTGATGGTGGACCAAGCCGGGAGGGAGGCGATGGACCCGCGGGTGAGGATGGAAGAACCGTCGAAAAGCGCGAGCCCCAGCTCAGTCCCGGTAGCCTCCTCGATGGTCGCGATGGCCGCCTCCAGCACCTCCGGATCCACGCCCGGATTGGGCACGACGGCGGGGGCCTCGACCACCGCCAGCGGGGCCTCCGGCGCAGGTGAACAGGCCGCGAGCAGGGCGGCGGCGGTGAGGGCAGCGAAACTCGCCCACGTGCGCTTTCCAAACACGCAAGTAGTGTAGGCCCTATGCAGAAAGTCGCCAGCGCAACCCAAGCGGTAGCGGAGCTCATTTCGCTTTACGACGCTTCCTGTCAGCTCGCCAAGGACACCATCTCCAGCGGGCAGTTCGAACGCTACGCGGGCGTGCGGTACCCCAAGCTCGCGGTTGACGTGACCAGATGGCAGCCCATCGACCGCTCCGAGCCGTTCGGGTACGTGGATGAGGCCGGTGTGTACTCCGCCGTGCTGTCGCGCCCCGACCTCATGCAGGCGTACCTGGAGGCGCAGCTTGAGGCGCTGACCTCGCATTATGAGTGCGATATCTACGTCGGCTACTCCGACGAGCGGATCCCCCCCGAATACATTGCCGGCATTGATGGCTTGGGCGGGCTGGACGAAGTGCGCGCCACCAATTCCGCGCACATTCCTCGGCCGACGCTGGACTTTGTGGACGACGCGATTGTGGACGGCCACTGGGACGCCTTCCACGGCGACGAGAAACCCCTGTTCCACTTCGGACCGCAGCGCTTTGACCTGGCACTTGCGCGGTTGCAGCATTACACCGGCATCGCGCCGGAGACGATGCAGAAGTACATCCTGTTCACCAACTACGCCATGCACGTGACCGAGTTCGTGCGCTTCGGCGTGCGCGAGCTGTCCAACCCGGAATCGCGCTACACCGGACTGGTGCTGCCTTCCGGCGAGAAGGTCTCCGACACCGTGGCCGTGGAGGATCTTGAGCTGGGGTCCAAGTTCCAGATGCCGCGATATGACTTGGTGGCGGACAACCGCGACGGCATCACCATGATCAACATCGGTGTCGGGCCCTCCAACGCCAAGACCATCACGGACTGCCTGGCGGTGCTGCGCCCGGAGGCGTGGATCATGATCGGGCACTGCGCTGGCCTGGACGCCCGCATGCGCATCGGCGACTTGATCCTGGGCAACGCCTACGAGCGCCACGACCACGTGTTGGACGACCACATCCGCCGCGACCAGCCCATTCCGGCGGTGCCCGAAATCCAGCGCACCCTGGAAAAGGCCGTGGCCAAGGTCTACGGCGACGAGACCTCCCTCATGCGCACCGGCACCGTCTTGAGCACCGGCGACCGGAACTGGGAGTGGAAATCCCCGCGCGACCTATGGGAATGGCTGCGCGGTTCCACCGCCGCCGCCGTGGACATGGAATCCTGCACGCTGGCCGCCAACGGCTACCGCTACCGCGTGCCCTACGGCACGTTGCTCGCGGTATCGGACCTGCCGCTTCATGCCGTGCCCAAGCTGCCGGCCGGCGCCCAGGCCTTTTACTCCAACTCCAAGGAGGTGATGTGCGCCGTGCGCGCGATGGAGCGGCTGGCTAAGCATCCGCGTAGGCTGCGTACCCGCAAGCTGCGGCGCACGATCGGCGAGGTGCCGTTTAGGTAGGGGCGCTGGGGCGGGGGTTCGCGCGGGTTCGTGGTGGTTCGTGGTGGTGGTGCGTGCGCGTTCGCGCGGGTTCGGCACGTTCGCGCGGGTTCGCCACGTCCGCGCGGGTTCGCCACGTCGCGCGGGTTCGCGGGTGGTAGCGCCGGTTGGCCGTCAACCCGCATTCCCTCTGACCTGCGGATATGGCGATGTGGCGCTTAGGGGCATAACTGCAGGTCACGTTCAGGGGCATGTGTTCCCGTCGATAATTGCAGATAGAAATTTTATGCAGTTTTACCTAGACAACTGTCTGAGAAGCCGATGACCTTGTGTTATCGACTTAAGCCCATCGACATAAACATATCGACCTGAATACCTGCCCCTGAGCGGCGGCGGGGCGTGTTCGCGCGCGTTCGCGCACGTTCGTGGTGGTGCGTTCGTGCGGGTTCGGCACGTTCGCACGGGTTCGTGGGTGGCGGCGCCGGTAGGCCGCCAACCTGCGGCCCTCTGACCTGCGGATATAGAGGTGTGGTGCTTAGGGGCATAACTGCAGGTCGGCTCAGGGGCATATATTCCCGTCGATAATTGCAGGTCAGAATTTTATGCAGAAATACGTGGGCAACTGACCAGGAAGCCTATGAGCTGGTGTTATCGACTTAAACCCATCGACATGAAGCTATCGACTTGAATACCTGCCCCGGAACACATGCCCCTGAGTGCCGGCGGGGCGGGGCTCGCCAGGCAGACCGGCGGGGCGGCGATTGGGCGCCGGCCGGGGCCCAGCCGGCGGGGCGGCACCGGCGGGGCGCAAAGAATCGGCCAGGCAGGGCCGGCCGGGGCAGCAAAGTCGGCCAGGCGGGGCCGGCTGGGGCAGCAAGGTCGGCCAGGCGGGCGCCGGCCGGGGCGGCAAGGTCGGCCAGGCGGTGGGCAGGGTCCACCGACCTACTTGCGTCGGTTGTGGGCCTCGCGGACCGTGGCGAGGAACCGCTCCGGGTGCTTCTCCAGCTCAACCGGCGGAAACCGGAGCACCTCTTTCCCCAGATTTCGGAGGTCGTTTTCCCGCCATTTCTCTTTGCGGAGTACGTCGTCGGTCTTGCCGTAGGTTTCGCCGTCGTATTTCACCAAGCCGTCTATCTCGATGACGAGCCATCCGTCGATGAGTAGGTCAACTTTGTACCGTCTGCCGCCGGCGAGGATGGTCACGTTGGCTTGCACATCCTCGTAGCCAGCGGCGATTAGGAGGGCGCGTGCGTAGGACTCTGGCGCGGAATCGGGCTGGGCGGAGCAGTGCTGCGCGGCCAGCCGGGCGGCGGTGATTCCGCGGAATCTCTTCGAGGTCGCAATATTGTGCTGCAGCTGCACCGGAGTGAAACCACCGAACTTCACTAGCCAATCGGCTGCAACCAGGGCGTGTTCGAAGCCGTCGAAGCGCGCGATGTCGAGGAAGGTTCTATATGGGCTGGTGGTGGACATGTTCTCGCCGCGCTTGATGTCGTCGGCGCCAAGATCGGCTTTGATGTAGTGCACGCCGTCGCGCCACTGGTTCTTCGGTGGCGTGGATTTCAGCACTAGGCAGACAGTGTCTAAGGAGGTGTTCACCACCCACATGTCGTTGAGGTACGCGGATGCGCGTCCGGTCACGATGCCTTTCCTGGCGGCGTACCCGGCGCAATACGCCTTCAACCAGTGCTGTTGGAAGATCCTGAGATCGCGGTAGTAGTCGTCAGAAATGGCGTGGATGGATGAGAGTTTGACTAACGCGCCCGACCACAACTGCTCGCGCACGGCTGAATCTAGGTCGCGCTGTGGGCGAACGTCGATAAGCTGTGCCCGAATCTCTTTCTTCCATTCCCCCATGAGTGCGATCTTGGCACTTGGGCCGGAGCCCCGCGCGGTGAGGAATGTCCACCATAGTGTGAACGGCTACGGTGAGAAGGTAATGGACCTCACCACACAGACGCAGTTCGAAGACCCGGCGATCGCCATGGCGCACGCCAGCGCGGTGCGCTCCATCGAGCGCGTGGTGCGTGAGACGGCTGAGCCGACGGAAGGGGGCGTCGCTAAGCAAAATGTGCTCCGGCAGCTCGCGGAACCGAAGGTGCTGGTGGTGACGGGTGCGGGGATGTCCACGGAGTCCGGGATCCCGGATTACCGCTCCAAGCACGGGCGGCTGACCAAGGGCCGGCCGATGACGTACCAGGAGTTCGCGCATTCGCCGGCGCAGGTGCGCAGGTATTGGGCGCGCGCGTTTGTGGGCATCCGGTTCATGCGGGCGGCGGCGCCGAACCGCGCGCACTTCGCACTGGTGGAGTTGGAGCGCGCCGGGCTGCTGCGCGGCATTGTCACGCAGAACGTCGACGGGCTGCACGCGGAGGCTGGCTCGCAGCACGTCATCGCGCTGCACGGGGACATGGACCACGTGGTCTGCTTGGACTGCGGGGCGCTGCACGAGCGCACGCTTATCGACGCTCTCTTGAACGCCGCCAACCCCGGGTACTTCGAGTCGGTTGAGGTGGAGGGCGCGATGATCAACCCGGACGGCGACGTGGAGCTGCGGGATAGGGACGTGGCGCGGTTCACCATGGTCGCGTGCCCGTCCTGCGGCGGCGAGCGCCTGAAACCCAACGTGGTGTACTTCGGGGAGAACGTGCCCAAGGCGCGCCGGGCGGAGGCGAACCGCTGGTTGGAGGAATCCACGTCCGTGATCGCGATTGGGACGTCGCTGGCCGTGATGAGCGGCTACAAGTTCGTGCTGGATGCGAAGAAGCAGGGCAAACCCGTCGCGGTGATTAACGGCGGGCCGGGCCGCGCGGACCAGAAGGTGGACACGGTGTGGCGCGCCAACGTTGGCGACGCGCTGGGTGAGGTGCTGGACGGGCTGGGGCTATGAGGGGCGCATCCATAGCCAACGCGCTGGGGCTGGCGGCGGCGCTGGCGTTCGGCGCGTGGCGCTACAGCCTGAACCACGCGGATCTGCACAGCATCTTCACCGCGGATGTGCCGAGTGACCTGCAGGTCTACCTCCTCGGCGGCGAACTGGTGCGAAACGGGGAGCCGCTCTACGCCGGCGACTTGCTGCCGGGTCTGCCCTTCACGTACCCGCCGTTCGCGGGAGTGGTGTTCTCCTGGTTCGGCGAGGCCACGACGCAGCTGGGCCACGCGTGGACGGCGGCCTCGATCCTCGTGCTCGCGTGGGTGGTGTGGATGTCGGCGCGGGCAACGCGGGCGTCGGCACGCATAAGCCCCGTCCTCTTGCTCACCGCATTTTTTGTGCTGTGCACGGAGCCGGTGCACGCGACGCTGTTTTTCGGGCAGGTCAATATCTTCCTGATGGCGCTGGTGTGCCTGGATTTCCTGCCGCGGCGCTACCGCTTGCCCGGGATTGGCGTGGGCCTGGCCGCGGGGTTCAAGCTCACGCCGGCGTACTTTGTGCTGCTCTTTGCGGTGCAGCGGCGGTGGGGCGCGATGTTCGTGGCCGCGTTCACGTTCCTGTGCACGGTGGCGACGGGGTTTGCCGAGGTCACGGACGCGCGCCGCTTCTGGACGGAATCCATGTTCAACTCAGACCGCGTCGGGTTCGCCGACAATCCGGGCGCGCAGGCGATCCGCCAGGTGCTCTCGCGCGAGTTCGGCATCGAGTCCACACCGCTCTGGCTCGCGCTTGCCGTCCTTGTCACGGCACTAGCGGCGTACGCGGCGCACATTGCTTTACGACGTTCCAATACAACCCTCGCCCTCGCCTTCATCGGTATGGCGTCCTGCCTGGTCAGCCCGTTCTCCTGGCACCATCACTGGGTGTGGATTGTGCCGTTTGGCGTGGCCATCTACGCCGCGTGGGGCGTGGTGCCGATGCTGCTGGCTATGCTGCCGTTCGCCGCGATCAACGTGGCGCACGAGGTGTTCGTGGTGCCGAACCTGCTGTTCACGCTGGTGCCGCTGGGCTTCATCGCGTGGTACGCGTGGCGCGGGGCCACCGGCCCGTCTGACGTGGCTGAGCCGGGGCGGGGCGGTGGCCGACACGGAACCGGCCGCGGCGGGGCCACCGGGGCTCTACGCTTGGACACGTGATTTACGCGTTTGAAGGCAAAACCCCGCAGATCGATCCGACCGCGTACGTGGCCCCCGGCGCCACCATCATCGGGGACGTGGTCCTTGGACCCGAGGTGAACATCTGGCCCGGTGCGGTGCTGCGGGGCGACGTTGGCCGCATCATCGTCGGCGCGCGCTCCAACATCCAGGACGGTTCCGTTGTGCACGTGGATACAGGCGGGGAGACGGTGCTGGGGGAGGACGTGACCGTGGGCCACATGGCCATGCTGCACTCCTGCGTGATCGAGGATGCGTGCTTGATCGGGATGTCCTCCACCGTGCTGTCCCGCAGCCGGGTGGGGGAGGGCTCCATCATCGCTGGCGGCGCGCTGGTGCGCGAGGGCCAGGAGATTCCGGCGTTTTCGCTGGCCGCGGGCGTACCGGCGGAGGTGAAGCGGGAGCTGGAGGAATCCACGCGGGAGGCCCGCGTGAAGCACGCCGCGCACTACGTGGCGCTGGCTGCGCGCCACCGCGAAGGCACGGTCCCGGTCGAGGGCTAACCCGAAAGCTGCGCCGCTAGCGGCGGGCGGTGAGCCGCTCCGCCACCGCGAGCGGCTCGGTGAGTACCAAGTCCAGGGCAACGGCGCGGGCGATGTCGCGCACCATCTCGGTGTGCGTGGGCAGCATGCGCAGGTCCACCTTGCTGCCGGTGGTTTCGCGGGCGGCTTGGGCGAAGGGGGCGGGCGCGAGTGGATCGTCGATGAACGCGCTGCCGGCCACCACCACGGTGGCGGGGTGGTAGGTCTCGCACAGCTCGCCGGCCAGCTGGCCAAGTCCGCGGGCGCGCCGATCCAGCGCCGGGCGGGAGACATCCTGGTGCTGCGGGTTGGTCACCGCGTCGCGCAGCGTGCGCACCTCCGGCTTGCCAATGGCGCTAAGCAAGCCCTGGGTGGTGAGGTCATCGCGCGACACCTCCACCGGCATCACACCGTTTTCCGTGGTCACGGCGCAGGCGATGGAGTCGTCCGCGAACAGCGCCAGCACGGAGGGCATGCTCAGGTCCCGGCTGGACTGCAGCTCTGACCCCACAATCGCTGCGCTGACGGAGGTGACCTGCACCGGCACGGAGAACTGCTCCCGCATCTGCGGGCCGAACGGCACGTTGTCCCAGCCCAGGTTGTGGGCGGTTACGCGGCCATCCGGCGTGACGGTGCCGGACGCAGTCACGCCAACGGTGGCCAGCGGCCGGCCCACGCTGGCGGTGAGGCGGTTCAGCCCAGCCATGATGTGCTGGATGAAGTCGTCCTGATCCATCTTGGCCACCGGCAGTTCCAGGTCCACGCAGGTCAGGGTGTGGCCTTTCACGTCAAACAGGGCGATGTAGGTGGCCTCCGTACCCACGGACACGCCGGCGTGCACGGCCTCCGGATCCGCCAGCTCCAGCGGCACCGTCGGCCGACCGCGGCCGTTGGACTTGGCCAGATCCAGGCGCTCCGTCACGTACCCCGCGCCAACCAGGGCGGTCACCGCCCGGGTAATGGTGGGCTGGGACAGGCCGGTTGCTTCGATGAGCTCGCTTCTCGACGTCAGTTCACCCAAACGCACAAGATGCAGACACTTGGCTGCTGGGGAGGACGGACGGGAAAAAGCCATGTGAAAAGTATTACCGCACACTAGACCGCTTTGTCCATTCGCCTCTCCGGGGCCGGGCTGGCACTCCGTGCCTGGTAGACCGCCCTGTTCAGCTTGAGAGGTTCGAAGAAGCGTCGATAAGCGCGGAAAGCCCTGTGGGGTAGAGTCGCATGCCATGACCTCTACTTCTGCGCGCGTGCGCGAGCCCTCGCTGCTGGATGCCACCTGCGAGAACTTCGTGTACGACCTGGCTGAGATCTCGCCCACCACCGCGACCCAGATCGGGCTCGACGGGTTCGATGGTGAGCTGGAGGATTTCAGCCCGGAATACTGGGACGCGCTGGCGGAGCGCATCCGCGATCTTGTGGCAGACGTGGACGCGTTGAATGATTCGACGGATGAGTCCGACGATGAGGACGATTTTGACGACGTAGACAGCCTTACCGCGACCGTGCTGCGGGACCGGATGGCGTACCAGCTGGAGATGCACCACCGCGGCGAGTTCCTGCGCCGGCTGAACATCATCGACTCGCCCGTGCAGACCATCCGCGATTCCTTCGCGCTGATGCCCAAGGTGACGGAGGAGGACTTTGACAACATCGCCTCGCGCATGAGCAAGGTCCGCGCCGCGCTGCGCGGCTACGCCGAATCCCTCGCCGAGGCCGCGAGCACCGGCGACCTTGCATCCCACCGCCAGATCGACGGCGTGATCAACCAGTGCGAGGCACTGGGCCAGGAAGGGTCCCTGCTGGAGCAGCAGGGTCTGCCGCCGGAGTCCCAGGTGGTCACGGAGGCGAAGGAAGCGTTCTCGGAGTTCGCGGACTGGCTGTCCACCGAGCTGTCCCCGCAGGCCACGCACGAAGACGGCGTGGGCCGCGACCGCTACGAGCTGTTCTCCGAGTACTTCCTCGGCCGCGAGGTGGACTTGGACGACGCGTACGACTGGGCCACCGAACAGCTCGCCGCCACCGTGGATGAGCAGGTAGCCATCGCACGCAGTCTCTACGGCCCGGACGCCACCGTGCTAGGCGCGTACCGCCAGCTCAACGACGACCCGAAGTACCAGCTCCACGGCACCGACGCGCTGATGGAGTGGATGAGCCAGGTCAACGATGAGGTGTTGGGCGTCCTCGACGGCGCGGACATCACCATCCCCGCAGACCTCCCGCGCGTGGAATGCGCCATCGACCGCGCCGGCTCCGGCGGCATCTTCTACACCCCGCCGAGCGACGACATGCTCCGCCCCGGCACCATGTGGTGGTCCGTCCCCGCAGGCCAGGAGGTCTTCCACACCTGGCAAGAGCTGACCACCATCTTCCACGAGGGCGTGCCGGGCCACCACCTGCAAATGGGCACCACCCTGCTGCAGCGCCCCGAACTCAACCTGTGGCGCCGCTCCGTGTGCTGGAACGCTGGCCACGGCGAGGGCTGGGCCCTCTACGCCGAGCACCTCATGGGCGAGCACGGCTACTTCGAGGACCCCGGCTTCCGCATGGGGCTTCTCGACGCTCGCCGTTTGCGCCTTGCACGAGTGCTTGTCGACGTCGGAGTTCACCTCCGCAAGACCACCCCCGACGGGGTTGGCACCTGGGACGCCTCCTACGCTAAGGCGTTCCTGCGCGACAACTCCGCGATGGGCGATTCCACCCTCACCTTCGAGCTGGACCGCTACATGGGCTGGCCGGGCCAGGCCCCCTGCTACGCGATTGGCTACCGCGACTGGATCACTCTCCGCGACAAGGCCTTGGCCAAGGGCCTCACGCTGCGGGAATTCCACGACAAGGCCCTGCGCGTCGGCTCCATCCCGATGGACATGCTGGCCAACGAGGTGCTCAACCACTAGGGGGTGGGGGCGGCGCTGGGGCGGTGCGGGCTGGCTGGGTGGCTGGGTGGCCGCTGCCGCCGGGTGCCCTCCCCGCTGGGTGGCCTCCCCACCGTTTCCGCCGGGGCGGCTTCCGCCGTTTTCGCCGGGGCGGCTTCCGCCGTTTCCGCCTCCCCGGAACGAGATGACAAACTCGTTCCGGAGGCGCTGCAAAACCCCAGGTCGCCAAACGAGACGCTTTGTGTCAAGTGGTTGTGAACCGTTTTTGTTATGGGTTGGTGGTTAGTGGTTGGGGGCTGGGGTATGTGGTGGTGGTTGTGCGGATGATGGTGACTTCTCTGGGCAGTCCGGTTGGGGTTTTGGGTGGTGTGTGGATGCGTCCTTCTTCTAGGGCATCCTGGATGGCGTGGTGGCGGCTGGTTTGCAGTGTGCGCCAGGTGCCGTCGAGGACGCTTTGTGGGGTGTAGTAGTTGATCGCGCTGTTTGGCCGGCTGTTGTAGTTGGTGGTGAAGGTGCTGACCCAATTGGTGGCGTGGTCGATGGACGCGAACACTGGCGGGTAGTAGGGACTTCCTTTCATGGTGTGAAACAAAGACTCCATGTGGGGGTTGTCGTTGCTGGTGTGGGGGCGGCTGAAGGATTGGGTGATGCCGCGGGAGTGAAACAGCTCGGCGATGGTGGTGCTGGTCATCGAGGGGCCGTTGTCGGAGTGCACGGTGTGCACGTCGGGGTATTGGCTGAGGATGCGAGTGAACAGCTCGGTTGCGGCGCGGGTTTGTTCGCGCGGGGTGATGCTGGTGCCTACTACGGCTCGCGAGTACAGGTCGATCACGGTTAGGCAGGCGTAGTTCTGACTGATGCATGGTCCAGGTAGGAAGGTGATGTCCCAGCACAGCACTTGTCCCGGGGCCGTGGCGATGACGTGTGGGGGTGTTGTGCGTCCGCGTTTGGTGTTGTTGCGTCTGCGGGTGTGGGAGCGCTGTTTAAGCAGGCGCTGGTGTTGGCGGGCGGTGCGGTAGAAGCTGCTCAAGCTGGCGATGTATAACCCGTGGTTGTAGGCGTTGTAGTACACGTCGTCGACGCTTGAATACGGGTTGGCGTCGAGCAGCGCCAGAATGTCGTCGACTTGCTGCTCGCTCAGACGGGGGATGTTGCGGGCGGTGTGCGGGGTGGGATTGGGCTTCGTCGGGCGGGGTTTACGGGCGTAGAACACCCGGCTGCGGCTGACGCGAAGCAGTTGCTGGGCTTTGGTTAGGGAGTGTCCGTAGGAGACGAGGGCGTCGATGAGGCGTTGTTCTTCCTTGAGACCAGTTTCATAGCGGCGTGTTTCGTCTTCGGATAAGGATTTTCCTCCGCGTCGTAGTCCACGCCAGGAAGATCGGGCATGGACGCTAAAGCTTTTCCCAGCGCATCACTGGTCTGCCTCCACTTATCCAACTCCGCGTCTTGGCGCTGAAGCTTCTGGTTGGCCTTCGCCAACTCCCGCTTCAGCCGGTCGTTTTCGGCGAGCATCCGCTCAACCTGCTTACGACTGCGCGTTGGGTCGTCATGCGTACCAGAGCCCACAATATCTGCCTTCCGTTTCAGCGCGTATTGCTCGATTGATCCGTCCGCCACCTTGGCGATCCATTTCGACATTTCCATATGCGTCAGCCCCAGCGCCACCAAAAACGCACCCTTCTCCCCGGCAGGAAGTGCCGCATAACTGCGCACGAGGTACGTCATCGCACGCGGCGAGAGGCGGCTAGAGATGTCTTCTGTCAGCGCGTCGAGTTTGGCCTCAGCCGCAGACGGTAACCCGAGACGCTGCCCCCACTTGAACATCGTGGCGTTACTGAGCCCGTGGCGGGCTATCCATTTCCCTTTCGCCCCATAGGGCAAGTTGCGGTAGATCGCGACCATCTGCGCCTTCTGGGCTGGGGTGAAATCAAGGCCCCACCCCTTTTTCACACACGGAGCAAACACGAACGAGCCTGCGGCAAGTGTCACCACCACCGCATCATCGAGTAGCTCACCCGGATCCAAATACGTCACCGGAATACCGAGCACATCCCCAGCCCGCACCGCCACCCGACGCCGGCGCGGTGAACTGTCACCATTAGACGGCACCGCTACCTCCTGCGAATCCGAGCAGGCACCAAACGACACCGGCTGCGGCACCAAGCGAGGAACATCAAACGTGGCCATGAACAAACCTCCTCAGGTCTCTCGTTCACAACCAGCCTGATAGCAAGGGAGATGACAAACTCGTTCCGGGGGGAGGGCTGGCGTTGTGCGCTATTACGGCCGGCACGGCCGCGCCGGTGGACAGGGGCCGGCACGGCCGCGCCGGGGCCTACGTCCACCAGCCACCAACCACCTACCCGCGGGAAAGGTGCCGCAGCAGTTTCGGCAGGTAGCCGGCAAAGATGAGCACACAGATGAGGCGGATGAGCTGCAGGGCGATCACGGCGGGGCCGGCTCCGCCCTCGGCGGCAAGCGCCAACACCGTTTCGAGCGCACCGGGCGTGGTGGCCAGGTAGCCCTCGTAGAACGAGATCCCCAACCACGCGGACATGAGCCAACCGACGGCGGCGCAGGCTGTCATCAATAAGGCAATGTAAGCCAAGGTGGCGGGCAGCAGCCTCTTGAACTGCTTCAATGCCGGCACGCTGAGCCCGCCGCCGCAAACCCAACCGATGGCAATGAGGCCGGCGATGGTGAGGGGCCTGGGGGAAGCGACCTGGAAGTCAGCCATCGATCCGACCAGCACCGTGACCAGCATGGGGCCGAACACGGAGGCGTTGGGCAGCCGCAGAAACTTGCCCACCGGCAGGCCAACCACAACCAGGGCTGGAACCAAAAGCCACATCCAGGGGGAAACCGTGTCACCGGGGGCGAGGCCAGTGGCGGCGCTGGTGGCCACGCTCGCCGCACCGGCGCCCACGCCGCCTGCCGCATCGGCACCCACGGCGGCACCCACACCGCCAGCCGAACCACCACCGCCCCCAACCCCAGGCGCCATGACGGAGGCGACCAGCGGCAACGTCATGGACACGACCAAGAGGCGGAGGTACTGGGAGAGGGAGACGTAGCGGACGTCCGCGCCAACCTCCTGGGCAATGGCGGGCATGACCGACGCGCCGCCCGGCAGCAGGGACAGCACCCCGGTCTCGCGAGTAACCCCGTGGTTGGCCAGCACCAGCCCGCCGCCAAACGCCAGCGCCAGCACAAACGCCGCAGCGATCAGGCCGGGCAAGAGAAACGGCAGCAATTCCCGCGGGGGAATACCAACAAGTGGCAGGGCAGCCATCACGCCGATGATGCCGCGTGCGAAACGGAAAATGCGATCGTCGAGAGGCAGTTCGCGCCCGCTGGCCAGCGCCATGCCGCCGGAGGCGAGGATGGCCCCGAGGATCCACGCGGCGGGCACGTGCAGCGCGGAGAGTCCCGCGCCCAGCGCCACGGACAGCGGGACGACGACTAGCCAACGGTTCACGGGGGCTGATAGTACTCTTTCGCGCATGCCGCCCTTGACCTCCACCGTGTTGCTCATCGTTGCCGCGGCGTGCGCTGGCTGGGTGGATGCGGTCATCGGCGGGGGCGGGCTGATCCTCATCCCGGTGCTGATGTCCACCACCGGCCTCCCCGCGGCGTCGGTGCTGGCCACGAACAAGGTCGCGGCCGTCACGGGCACGGCATCCGCGGCGTTCACGCTGAAACGCAAGGTGGGCATCCCTCGCGCCACCTGGGCTTTCGCGGCGGCGGCGTTCGCGGCTTCCGCGGGCGGCGCGATGGCGGTGGTGCTGATCAGCGACGATATCGTCCGCCCCGCGATCATCCTCCTCCTGCTCGCGGTGGGCACCTTCGTGGCGCTGCGGCCGCAATTCGGGTCGGGTTCGGGGAAACGGGTGGAAAGTGGGCGTCGACAAGCATTAGCCCTGGTAGCAGCGGCGGCGATCGGCTTTTACGACGGCATTTTCGGGCCCGGCACCGGCATGTTCCTCATCATGGCGTTCACCGCGATCTTCGCGCAGAGCTTCCTGCAATCCGCCGCGATGGCGAAGGTGGTCAACACCGCGACGAATCTGGGCGCGCTGAGTGTCTTCATCGCGGGCGGGTACGTGGTCTGGCCGCTGGCGCTCACCCTCGCGGTGGCCAACGTCGCGGGCGCGCAGCTTGGCGCCCGCACGGTACTCAAGGGCGGGTCCCAGCTGGTTCGCTATGCGCTCTTGGCACTGGTGGTGGTCTTGAGCACAAAATTGCTTATCGACGAATTCCTTTAAGCCCCTAGTCCAACACCAGCGTGCCGTCGGCCAAGCCGAAGAGCGCGAACGCGGCGCCGGTGAAGACGAGGGCCACGACAACCCACTCGAAGGTGTTGAAGAGGCGCTCGCCGCGACTGCGCTTGGTCCAGATGTACGGGATCATGCCCGGCACCACCGCGAGCGCGCCGAAGAGGACGTAGACGGGGTCCGCGGCGTAGATCAGCCAGAGCGAGTAGATGAACGCGAGCGCGCCGACCAGCAGGTGCTTGGAGTTCACGGATGGGGTTGGGCGGACCTCGTCAGGCTCTGCGCGCAGGCAGAGAATGACCAGGTAGAGCGCGGAGAAGATGTACGGCAGCAGGTACATGATGGTGGCCAGCTGCACCATCGCGTTGTAGGAGGTCGCCGAGGCGAAGAAGACGATGACGAAGAACTGGATCACCACAGTGGAGACCAGCTGTGCGGCAAACGGCGCGCCCGCCTTGTTCACGCGGCCGAGGCGCGCGGGCAGCAGGCCGTCGCGCGCCATGAGCACGATCGGCTCCGCGCACAGCATCTGCCAGGACACGTAGGCGCCGAGCACCGAGAGGCACAGGCCGATGGAGATGAGCGCGCCGCCCCACGGGCCCACCACGGCCTCAAGCACCGCGGCCATGGAGTTGTCCGGCAGCGCCGCGAGCTCCTCCTGCGTGAGCACGCCGTAGGAAAGCGTGGACACGGAGACCAAGAGCACCAGGATGGAGAGGAAGCCGATGATGGTGGCGCGGCCGACGTCGGTACGCGTCTGCGCCTGCTTGGAGTACACGGAGGCGCCCTCGATGCCGATGAACACCCACACCGTGTAGAGCATGATGCCCTGCAGCTGCTCAGAGAACGTGAAGCCGGAGCCCCTGCCCCAGAAGTCCGCGGTGAACGTGTCCCAGGAGAAGCCGAGGAAGGCCACCAGCAGGATGAAGCACAGGATGGGCACCACCTTGGCCACGGTGACCACCACGTTCATCACCGCCGCCTGCTTCACGCCGCGGGTGAGTGCGAAGAAGATCGCCCAGGTGAGCACGGACACCGCGAGGGCCAGCACCCACTGGTTGCGGAACGCCGGCACGTAGTAGCCCACCGTGCCGAAGAACAAGGTGGCGTAACCCACCTGCGCCATCACGGAGCCCAGCCAGTAGCCCAATCCGCTGGTGAAACCGATGAAATCGCCCAGGCCGGCGCGCACGTAGGCGTACACGCCAGAATCCAGGTGGGGCTTGCGCAGCGCCAGGATCTGGAAGACAAACGCGATGGAGAGCATGCCCACGCCGGCGATGCACCAGCCCACCAGCATGGCGCCTGGGCCGGCGACGGAGCCGATGTTTTGCGGCAGCGCGAAGATGCCGGAGCCGAGTGTGGAGCCGATGATCAGCGAGACCAACGTCCACATGGTCACGGTGTGCGCCTTGTGCGCGGTGCTTCCCGCGGGGGTTGTCCCCGGGTTGGTTCCCGGGCCGGTCACAGTGGTCATGCTGGGTAACCGTAGCGGTAACCGCGCAAAACACTGCTACCGAGGATGTTGGTTGCGTTTGGTCCGCGCCGTCGCCTGCGCCGTCCACGGGTCCTCCGGCCACGGGTGTTTGGGGTAGCGGCCGCGCATTTCCTTGCGCACGTCTTGGTAGGGCCCGTCCCAGAAACTGGCCAGGTCATCCGTCACCGCCAGCTCGCGCCCGACAGGGGAGAGCAGGTGGAAGAGCACCTTCACGCCCGTCAGCTCGGGCGAGGCAGCGAGCCCGAAGCATTCCTGCAGCTTCACCCGCACCACGGGGCGGCCGGTGGCGTAGTCCACGCGCGGGTGGGAACCGCTTGGCACCTCCAGGCGCTCGGGCGCGAGCTCCGCAAGCTGGCCCGCCTCCGGCCACGTCAGCTGCCGCATGAGCGCGGCGCGCATATCCAACTTGGTCAGTGGCGTGCCGGCCGCGAGCTGGGCGATTTCCTGCGAGTACTCGCCCGCCGTCACGTCCGGCCACGGATCGCCCAGCGTCTCCCGCAGGAAGTCGATGCGGTTTTTGAGGCGCTGCGCCTCCTCGTCCAAGACGAAATCCGTGAAGGTCACGCCGGAAAGCGCCCCCATTGCCTGCTCCGGGGTCAGCTTCACCGGTGTGGATGTGAGCTCGATGGCGCCGACGGCGGTGACGTTGCGGCCGCGAACGGTGCCGTCGATAAGCGAGGCCCTGATGTCCTCCCGCACCCGCTCCTTGGGCAGCTCCGTCGCGGCGGCGGCGCGGATCACGGCGCCGGAGCGCGTGCGCTGCACCTCTGCGGCGGCGAGCCATTCCGGGGTGCCCATGTCCACGCCCAAGGTCGCGCGCGTGCCGCTGGCCAGCAAGTATTCGCTGCCCACGCGCTTGGCCACCCACTGCGGGAACGCGGCCGCCACCACGTCGCCGGCCGGCACCGGCGGGCCCTTCGGCGCAAGGCGGGCGAGCCGCTCCACCTGGCGCTTCGGCGGGTTGGCGCGGGCGAGGTCGCCGCTCGCGCCGTCCGCGATCGCGGCCACCGTGGGCGCCGCGCCCGAGCCCAAAGTGAGCAGCGCGGCACCCAGGCGCGGATCCACCGGCAACGCCGCCAGCTTCCGGCCCAGGTCCGTCAACGCCCCGTCCGCGTCCACCGCGCCGATCGCGGCCAGCGCCTCCTCCGCCTGTGCCAGCGCGGCGGCCGGCGGCTGATCCATCAGCGGCAAGTCAGGCGACCCCCACGCGCGCATCGCCAGCACCGCGCCCGTGAGATCGCTCGTAGCAATTTCCGGCGCGGTCTCGGCGGGAAAGTGCTGGTAATCGGCCTGGCTGTAGAGCCGGATCACGCGCCCCGGCCCCAGACGCGCCGCACGGCCAGCGCGCTGATTCGCGCTCGCCTTGGACTCCGACACCGTGACCAGTCCCGTCATCCCGCGCGCATCCCGCCGCGGCACGCGCGCCAGCCCCGCATCCACAACGGTGCGCACGCCGGGCACGGTGATCGAGCTCTCCGCGATACTCGTCGCCACCACCACCGGCGCATCCCCGCCCAGCGCCGCGTCCTGCTCCGCGCTGGTCAGCCGCCCGTGCAGCGGCACCGCGCGGGACCCAAGCGCCTCGCACACCCACTCAACCTCCCGCGCGCCGGGCACAAACACCAAGGTCCGCTCAGTTTCGGGCACATGCTTTGCGACGCTCCCATAAAACCCCCGTCCCCCCTCAATCCGGCCCGCAAGGGGCACGTACTCAATGTCCAACGGGTGCGTTACGGCTTCGGTGCTCAAGATCTGCGCGCCCATGTGGTCGGCGAAGGCGGAGGCGTCCAGGGTGGCGGACATGGCGGCGAGGTAGAAATCGTCGCGAAGTACGGCAACTTCCATGCACATGGCGAGGACGAGGTCGGTGTCCAGCTGGCGCTCGTGGACCTCGTCGATGATCACCGCGCCCACGCCTTCGAGGCCCGGGTCCTTCAGCAGGCGGTTGAGCAGGACACCCGGGGTGACAAACTCAACCAACTCGCCCGGTTTGTGCTCGCCGCGGATGGCGTAGCCGACGCGTTCGCCGAGGGGGGAAGCGTCGAGAAGCGAAAGCCTGCGTGCGGCGGCGCGGACCGCAACCCTGCGCGGGGCGGTGACCAGCGTTTTCCCCTGCGCCGCCGTGAGGTTAGACACCGCGGGCGGGATCAGCGTGGTCTTACCCGTGCCGGGCGGGGCCTCCACCACCAGAGGGCCGGTGGGCGGCAGCTGGTCGATCACGTTCGCGACCGGTAGCCCCGCGCCGATTCGTTCCAGGTTGAACACGGTGATCCAGGGTACCTTTGTGGGCATGAGACGCCTGTTCGCCGCAATCGTCCCACCCGTCGAGGCCCGCGAGCACCTGATCACAGCGCTGCGGCCCATCCGCGACGGCTTTGGTACTGAGTCCCGCTGGACCGACCCAGATACCTGGCACATCACCCTGGCGTTTTATGGCTCCCAGCCCAACGATGCCGGCCTAGTCACCGACGTGCTGGCGCAGGCCACGGCGTGGGCGCCGCCGCTGGAACTCCAGCTGCGCGGCGCGGGCTGCTTCGACCGGCGCACGCTGTGGATCGGCGTGGGCGGCGACAAGCTGGGGCTGAAGGAGCTGATGGCGGATTCGCTTCTGGAGCCGGATCAGCGCAGCCGCCAGCGGGCCCACCTCACCGTCGCGCGTACCGGCACTCGGACGCGCGATTTTTGGCTTCTGGACGATCACGCCCACGCCCTCTCCGTCTACTCCGGCCCGCGTTTCGACGTGGATGAGGTCTATCTCATGGAATCCCACCTGGGTAAAGGACGAAGCGGCGGGCCGAAGTACGAGGTTGTGGACACGTTCTACCTGCGCGGGCCGGCGCGCCGGGCCGCGTCTTAGCTCGCGCCGCGCTGCGCGGGCGAGCCGCGCTCGGGCGGGCGAGGCGTGCTCGGGCGGGTCGCGTTGCGCGGGCGAGCCGTGTGCTGGCCCTTTCCTGTGGGCGTGGCTGGAGAGATGTCTTTTTGGAGTTGCGATACATAGTGGGATCGGCGCATTTATGTGCGGGGTCCACACATAGTTCTGCCGAATCCACTATGTGTCGCGTCTCAGAAAAGACATGGCATTGCTTTGACGCAGGGGGAGCGGCGCGGGCGCCATGTCGTGCATACGCTCGAGCCTATGCTTTTCGGCCCAGCCTCGATCCCTCGCGAACCCGCGCGCATCGCGCCGGGCGTTGTGCACCTGCCGGGATTTCTCAGCCTGGAAGAACAGCATGACCTGGTGACGCAATCGCGTGAGCTGGCAAAACAGGTCGCGGGCACACCGGTGGCCATGCGCCGGCCGCGCATTGGCAAGGGTCAAATGACCACGTGGATGCTCTCGCTCGGCTGGTTTTGGGCGACCAACCCGTACCGCCTGGTCCAGGAGGTCCAGGGCCATCCGGTCCCGCCGGTGCCCGCGAACTACCAGGACATCGCGGACCGCGTGATGTCCCGGGCCCGCGAGATCGACCCGCTGGTGGGCCCGACGCCGCGCGTGGAAACCGCGCTGGTGAACTTCTACCCGCCCGCAACGGGCATGGGCATGCACGTGGATGCGGAGGAGCGTTCCGAAAACGCCGTGGTCAGCCTCTCAATCGGCGAGGAGGCGGTGTTCCGGATTGAGGTGGGCGGAGTGAACGTCGATACGCTGCTCATGTCCGGGGACGCGCTCGCGTTCGGCGGCCCCGCGCGCCGCGCCCGGCACGGCATCATGCGGGTCGCGCCCGGCACCGGTCCGCAGGGCACTTCGCTTGCCGACGGCCGAATAAACATCACCATGCGCCAGGTAATGTGACACACCATGAACGACAAGGTTGCGGTGGTCACCGGCGGTTCGGCCGGTATCGGTGAGGCGGCGTGCCGCGCGCTCGCCGCGGACGGGTGGAAGGTCTACGTCGCGGCGCGGCGCATCGAGCTGTGCGAGAAGATCGCGGCCGAGATCGGCGGGGAGGCGATTGAGCTCGACGTGACGGATGAGGGGAGCGTCGACAAGCTGAGAGCCCTGCCTAAGGTGGACCTGCTGGTGAACAACGCCGGCGGCGCGAAGGAGCTGGACTACCTGCGCGACGCGGATGCGGAGGGCTGGGACTGGATGTACCAGACCAACGTGCTGGGCACGATGCGCGTGACCAAGGCGCTGTATCCGCAGCTCAAGGAAGCGAAGGGGCTGGTGATCAACATCGGTTCCATCGCGGGCACGGACGCGTACAAGGGCGGCTCCGGCTACAACGCGGCGAAGCACGGGCTGCGCGGGCTCACGCGCGCGTTCCGGCGCGAGGAGGCGCCGGACATCCGCGTGTGCGAGATCGACCCCGGCCGCGTGAAGACGGATTTCTCCCTCAACCGCTTCAACGGTGACGAGGAGCGCGCCGCCGCGGTGTATGACGGCAAGCTCAACCTCACCGCCGAGGATGTGGCGGAGGCGATCCGCTGGGTGGCCTCGCTGCCGCCGCACGTGAACATCGACGTGCTGAACATCATGCCTGCTGACCAGGCAGAACGTTAACGCATGACGCTTTCGCTCTTTGCCACGCTGCTTGTCGCGTGGTTTGCCGGGATCATGAGCCCCGGCCCGGACCTGTTCCAGATCATTCGCGTGGGCGCGAAGGACCGCGCGGCGGGCGTGGCGTGCGCCGCCGGCATCATGCTGGGCAATACGGTGTGGATTGTCGCGTCCCTGCTTGGACTGTCCGCGCTGGTGCAGGCGGTGCCGGAGATTTTGACGGTGCTGCAGGTTGTCGGCGGGTCCTACCTGCTCTACATGGGTGTGGGCGCGCTGCGGGGCGGGCTGGCCGCGCGTCGGGTTCCAGCCGGCCAGGTTGCTGGCGCGGCTGCCGGCGCCAGCGCCATGGAGGGAGCCGCCGGGCCCGATGCTGGGCTAAACGCCGCCGACATTCCTGCGCCCCCGCGGGTGCTCACGCCCGCCCGCGCTTTCGGGCTTGGCGTGGCGACGAACCTTGCCAACCCCAAAGCGCTCCTCTTCTTCGGCGCGATCTTCGCCCAGTTCGTCCGCCCCGGGATGGGCTGGGGCTGGATGGTCGCGATTGCAGTGACGCTGATCATCACCGGCATCGCGTGGTTTGTCGGCTTCGCGATCGCGGTGCGGGCGCTGGCCAAACCAATTCAGCGCTACAGCTGGGCCATCGACGCGTTCGCGGGCGTGGTGTTCATCGCCATCGCGCTGTGGATGCTCGTGGAGGGTATCCAGGGCATCTCGGCGCTGCTGGGCTAGTCCAGGTAGTCCACAACCTCCACGTCGCCCAGGCGCTCGCGCAGCGCCTGCTGCCACCCGGCCACGTCGACGTAGTCCCAAGCCTCCGCAAGCGGGATAACCTGGTGCTCGTAGCTCATCGGCGGGCCGATCATGAACGTCGGCATGAAGCGGACGGGGCCGAACACCACGGAACCGTCCGCACGCTTGGTCAAGGTCACCTCGCCGATGCCGCCGATCTTCGTGCGCTCGTCCCACTGCCCGTGCAGGAAGTTGCCGTGGGAGAACCAGGTGAGCGAGGATTCGTCGTCAAGCAAAAATGGCTCCACCACGTGCGGGTGCCCGCCCAGGATGTAATCGGCGCCGGCCTCGCGCGCAACGGCGGCGGTCTCGCGCTGGAAGTCCACGGGGAAGTACTCGTACTCCTCGCCCATGTGGATCATGGCCACGGTCGCGTCCACCTGCGCGTCCAGCTCGGCGATCTCGCGGCGCATGGCCTCGTAGTCAATGAGGGAGACCAGGTATTCCTGGCCCTCCGGCACCGGGATGCCGTTGGTGCCGTAGGTGTAGGCGATGAAGCCCACCTTGATCCCGTTCGCCTCGATGATGCGCGGGGCGGCCTTGTCCTCCCAGGAGTCGTACCCGCCGGTGTACATCATTCCGCGGTCGCGGATGTTGCGCACGGACGCCTCCGCGCCCGCCCCGCCCTGGTCAAGCGTGTGGTTGGTGGCGTTGTTCACCACGTCCACCCCGGCGTCGCGCAGGGCGTCGATCATCTCGGGCGGGGAATTGAACGTCGGATAGCCCGAAAGCCCGAAGTCCAGGCCCGCGACAGGCACCTCCATGTTCGCGGTGGTGATGTCCGCGTTCTCCATGTACGCGCGAACCGGGGCGAACATGGGCGCGAAGTCGAAGCCCTCGTAGCCGGCGAGCGCGTTGGCGCGGCCGTAGACGTCGCTGTGCGGGAGGATGTCGCCGATCGAGCGGATGGTGATAGAGGTTTCTTGCGCCACCGGCGTGACCGTTTCGGCCGGGGCGGTCTCCTCGACCACATGCGTAGTGGTGGCGGTGACGGTGGTGTCCGCGGTCTGGGAGGGCGCCTGGCACCCGGCAAGAAGCGCGGCCGTGGCCACGGTCACGCCGGCGAGCGCACGGGAGATGTGCATACCCTGCGATCTAACCGGGCTTGAGCTGGCAGCGCAACCGCTCTGACCTAGACTTGGGCGCATGCATTCAGAGGTGGCAATCACCGGCGATTCGATCAAACTGGGCCAGTTCCTCAAACTGGCCAACCTCGCCGAGACCGGCGGGCACGCGAAAGAGCTCATCGCGTCCGGCGAGGTCCGCGTGGGCGGCGAGGTGGTCACGGCGCGGGGGCACATGCTTTACGACGGCGACGTGGTCAGCGTCCCAGGTGCCCAGGCAACCGTGATCGCGGACGGCGGCGGCGAGGACGACTATTTTGACGAGCGCACCGCCAACGACGATTTTGATCCCGAAAAGTGGAGGAATATGTAGCATGCCCGCATTCGAGGCCCAGCCCGGGATGCCGTACTGGCAGGAGCTTGTGACCGAGGAGCCGCAGAAGGCCGGCTACTTCCATTCCCAGCTTTTCGGTTGGGAGCTGGGCGGGGACGACTACCGCGTGGCCCGCAAAGACGGCCTGCCCGTTGCTGGCATCCTGGCCTTGCCGGAGGGCAGCTCCGCGTGGGTGACGTACTTCCTGGCCCGCGGCGACATGGGCGCGCGGGTGGAGGAGCTCGGCGGCGAGGTGCTGGGCACCGGCGAGACCCCGATCGGCGCCATGATGCTGTGCCGCGACGTTGCCGGCGGCGTGTTCGGCATCGTGGAGCCTGCGGGCGAGGAGAACTTCGTCGCAGCCGGCGAGCCGGGCGTGCCGGTGTGGTACGAGTACGTCGCGCCGAGCGAGCGCGCCATCGACTTCTACGGGGACCTCTTCGACTGGGAGATCCGCCGCGAGGGCACCTACTTCACCGCGGAGGTGGACGGTGCCGCGTTCCTGGGCATTTCGCTTATCGACGATGCTCCCACCGGCATGTGGCAGACTTTCTTCGGCGTCGAATCTTTGACCGCCGCGGCCGTTCGAGTCGTCGAGTTCGGCGGCAGCCTCATCGAGGGTCCGGTGGACAGCCCCTTCGGCCCGCTGGCCGTTGCGGAAGACCCGGCGGGCGCAGGCTTTTTCCTCTGCGAAGTGGAAAAGCCGGTGTTCGAGGACATCAGCGAAGCCGACTCGATCCTGGACCTGTAACTGTGGCGACGATGCAGCGGCCACGCGCCGGGCGAGGGTCCGCGTTGGGTGTGGGGATGGCGTTGGCGCTTGCCGCTTCCGTCGTCACCAGTGCCCCCGCGAACGCGTACCACGTGGACCCGTCCTACCACCGGGACCGCACCGGCCTGGCCGTGGTGCATCCGGACGGGCGGGTATCAATCTCGCCGAAGGGGGAGGAGGCGCGGCCGGCGCTGTCGCTGGCCAAGCTCTACCTGGGCTATTGGGTGCTGTACAACGGCACCGACGAAGAAAAAGAGCTGGTGGAGGAAATGGTGAGCACCTCCAGCGACGCAATTGCGGGGCGGCTGGACCGCAAGTACCCCGAGGCGATCGATGAGATTGCGGAGGATTTCGACCTCACCCAAACCGTGCGCGGCAAGAGCTGGGGCAACTCGCAGACCTCCGCGCGCGACGTGGCCACCTTCATCGCCGCGATCCTGTGGGACCCGGTGGCAAAACCGCTGTTCGAGGGCATGGAGGACCAGGCGGAGGTAGCCGCGGACGGCTTCATCCAGGGCTTCGGCACCGCCCGCCTGAAGGACGTGAAGGGTTCCAAGATGGGGTGGTCGGATGACCGCTCCGGCGCGACCGCCAGCGTATCGTGGGGTGAAATCGGCGACGAGACCTTCGCCGTCGCGGCGCTGACCCTTGGCACGGCGTACCAGAACACGGTGGACACCCGCATAGGCATCAAGCAGGTCGAGGACGCTCCGAAGAAGGAGAAGAAGTAATGCGGCGAGCAGGTTGGGTGCGGGGTGTTGCGGTGGTTGCTGCGATCGTCGTCACGCAGCCTGCGCCGGCGGGGGCCTCGACGGCCGTGGTGTGGGAGAACGGGGCCCACAACGGGTCCCCGGACGCGAACGCGCCGCGGCCCTCGCTGAGCCTATCCAAGCTCTACCTGGGGTATTGGGTGCTCCGCCACGGTGCGCCGGCGGACAAGGCGCGCGTGGAGCACATGATCCGCGTGTCCGACGACGGCATTGCCACCCAGCTCGACGCGCGTTACCCCAACGCGATCGACGACGTTGCCCGCCAGTTCGGCCTCACCGCCACCGCGCGAAACGGGTACTGGGGCAACTCGGTGACCTCTGCGTATGACGTCGCCCGCTTCATCCAAGCCGTGCGGTGGGACCCGGTTGCAGCCCCGATCATCCTGGGCATGCGCACCGCCGCGCCTGTGGCTGCGGACGGCTCCCCGCAGAACTTCGGCACCTCGCGCCTGCCTGGCGCGCAGGGGACCAAGTTCGGCTGGGCCGACGACCCGAACTCCGCGACCGGGTCCGTGTCTTTCGGACCCGGCTGGACCGCCGCCGCGCTGACCCTTGGTGGCCCGCAGGCGAATACCGACGAGGCACTGCGCGACATCCACGTTGCGGCCCCTGGCGCGCCGGGTTCTGGCGGGCCGGGCGGGCCGGGTGAGCCGGGCGGGCCGTTGACGATGCAGCTCGGCTCCTCGACCGTGCCCGCGCTGCCGCTACGCGACCTGATTGCCCAGCTCGTGCCCGGTTTGCCGCCGCAGATCCTGGCGTACATCCCGGCTGACTGGCTCGTGCCGGTCGGGTTGCCCCTGTAGTCCGGTTTCGGCCGGGCGGTTGGCCTAGCGGTTCAGGGGCAGGTCTTCAGTGGCAGGTGTTTAGGGGCAGGTCTTCAGGGGCAGGTCTTCAGGTCGATACGTTTAGGTCGATAGGTTTACGTCGATAACCGCAGGTCACGCGCGTGCCAGTCACATGTCTTCGAAAAGTTGCATAAAATTGTGACCAGCAATTATCGACGGGAATATATGCCCCTGAGCCGACCTGCAGTTATGCCCCTGAGCTGGCGGGCCCGTGACCTGCGGGAACGCGGCGACGGCCACGGCGACGGGACGGCCGGGGCAACGCGACGGCCGGGGCAACGGGACGGCCGGGGCGCACTAGGCGAGCACGCCCGGCCCAGTGCCCCGTCCCGGCGCCCCGCACCGTCCCGCCTACACCGACGCCAAGAATTCGGCCACGTCGCGGACGCGCCGGCGCGACTCAGCCGGCGTCGCGATGTAGTGGGTCGAGTGGTAGCGCTTCACCGTGATCGTCGCAGCCTCGCTGAGCATCATCAGCTCTTCCGGAAGCAGCGGAGCGACCTCATCACGTGTCGCCACCTGCAGCAACGTGGGCTGGCCCTCAGTAGGCGGCAACGTGGTGGGGTAGGTGAGCACGTACGCATCGGCGCCGAGCGCTCGACTAGCGCCGCCTGCACCAGCGTCGCCTGCCTCGCGTGCCGACGACACAAATCCAGCCCCTCCCGAAAACGCCCACACCGCAACCTTGGCTGCGCCGCGGGAACGGGCGAACGCGATAGCGTCGGCCACGCGGGCGGGGTCATCGATGTCCAGCACCGTCGCGCCGGAAAGCTCGGCCACGCCGGCGACCTCGGGCCGCCAGGCGTTATCGCGCGCGGAGCGGGGGCCGTCCCACACGGAAACCGCCCAGGTCGCGCCACCCGCGCCCGCGCCACTACCGGTGCCCGCGCCACCACCACTGCCAACACCCGCGCCCGCACCACCACTGTCAGCGCCCGCGCCACCGCCAACGCCCGTGCCGGCGCCCGCACCACCACTGTCAGCGCCCGCACCACCACTGTCAGCGCCCGCACCACTGCCAACGCCCGCGCGACCACTCGGCACGAACACCTGCCCCAGCTCGCAGTCCTCCACACCCACAGCGCCGGGGAAGGCCACACCGGGCATGGTCTGGTCGATGCCGCTGCCCAGCATCAGCATCGCCGCGTGGGTGATGCGGTCGGGCAAAAGCGCCAGGTACTGCTCCGCCTCCTGGTCGTAGGTGGCCTCGATGTAGCTCACCAGCTGCTCAAGCTGCAGCGGGTCGGGCAGGGAACGTTCAACGCCGCCGACCTGGAAGGTGTCGGAGGCTTGGTGGTTGATCGGGTAATCGTCGTCAAGCGAGCCCTGCTCAAGGGGCTGCAACGGTTCCTCGGCTACCAAATCTTCACCCGATCTTCCGGCGCGAGCCACACCTTTGAGCCCTCTTCGACGTCGAAGGCGTTGTAGAACTCGTCCACGTTCGCGGCGATGACGTTGCAGCGGAACTCGGCGGGGGAGTGCGGGTCAATGGCCAGGAGCTGCGCGGCCATCTCCGGGCGGACCTTGGTGCGCCACACGCGCGCCCACGCGAGGAAGAGACGCTGGAAGCCGGTGAACTCGCCGTCCAGGTCGTCGAACGGGGCGCTCTCTACGTCCTCGATGCCCTTGTCCGCCAGGTAGAGCTTGTACGCCTCCACGGCAATGCCCAGGCCGCCGAGGTCGCCGATGTTCTCGCCGAGGGTGAACTGGCCGTTGACGCCGGTCACGCCCTCCGCCCCCTCAAGCGCAGACGGGATCAGGCCCTGGAACTGGCCGACAAGCTTCGCGGTCAGCTCCTCAAAACGCTCGCGGTCCGCGTCGGTCCACCAAGAATTGAGGTTGCCGTCGCCGTCGTAACGCGAACCCTGATCGTCGAAACCATGCCCGATCTCGTGGCCGATCACCGCGCCGATCGCGCCAAAGTTCTCCGCCGCGTCCGCGTCCGGGCTGTAGAACGGCGGCTGCAGGATCGCGGCAGGGAACGTGATGTCGTTGACCACCGGGTTGTAGAACGCGTTGACCACCTGCGGCTCCGCCACCCACTCGTCGCGGTCGCTGGGCTTGCCGATCTTGCTCAGCTGGTACTCGTGCTCAAACGCGGAGCCGGCGCGCACGTTGGCCAGCAGCGCCTTGCCGCTCGGGTCCACCTCGAGCCCGTCGAAGCTGCGCCACCTGTCCGGGTAGCCGATCTTGGCGTTGAACTTCTCCAGCTTCTCCTGCGCGCGGGCCTTCGTCTCCTCGCTCATCCACTCCAGCTGCGCAATGCGCTCGCGGTACGCGCGGATGAGGTAGCCCACTAGCTCGAGCATTTCGCTTTTCGACGACGCCGGGAAATGCCTCTCCACATACTCCCGACCAATTTCCTGTCCGACGATCGACTGCGCCAGCCCAACGCCGCGCTTCCAACGGTCGCGCTGCTCCGTCGCGCCGGAGAGGTGGGTGCCGTAGAACTCGAAGTTTGCCTCCCCGATTTCTTCGGTGAGCAGGCCGGCGCGGGCGCGCAGAATGTTCCACACGGCCCACAGCTGCCAGCTGGCCAGGGTCTCCGGGCGCAGCATGCCGGCCAAGTCCTCGGTGTAGGAGGGCATCATGTTGATCAGGCGGCCAGCCGGGATGCCGGAGGCGGTGAGCATGGTCTGGATGATCGCCGGCAGCTCATCCAACTCAACCGGGTTGTAGGTGGCCACCGCGTCGCGGGATTTCACCACGTCCCAGTGGCTGGAGGCCAGCTGCGTCTCCAGGGCGATAATGCGCGCCGCCGCGACTTCCGGAGTGAGCCCCAGCAGGTACTTCGGGGGCAGGAAGCCCAGCATGCGGGCTACGTGCGCCTCATACTTCTTCAGCGTCTCCGCGTGCTGCGGCTCGCGGTAGTACGCCTCATCCGGCAGGCCCAGGCCGGACTGGTAGAGATACGCCACCGCGTCCTCGCCCTGGGAATCCTTCTCCACCCAGTAGGTCAGGGGTGCGCCGATGCCGTCGCGCTCCAGCACGCCCAGGTTGCGAGCGAACTCTTCCACGTTTTCTACGGCGACCTTCTCCAGGTCCGCCTCCAGGGGCGCTACGCCCGCGGCGTTGATTGTCTCCGTGTCCATGAAGGAGCGGTAGATCGCGCCGCCGCGGCTGTCGCTGCCCTCCAGCAGCGCGTGAACGTCTTCTTCAGACTTATCGCGCAGGGCGTGGAACGCGCCGTCTATGCCGCGGTCCGCGGGGATTTCGTGGCTATCCAGCCATTCGCCGTTGACTAGTGCAAAAAGGTCACGCATATCCCCATGGTACTGGGCGCGTGATTAGTGGTTAGCGTCTAGCGGTCAGCGGTGTGGGCGACAATCCACTCCGCCGCCGCCCGCGGCGCCGCCTGGCCGTACTGCCCGTGCGCGCCCATGCCGGCAATTACCTTTGGGGAATTCGCGCCCAGCTGGCTGAACACCTGCACGAAGTCCATCACCGGCACGCGGTTCTGCGCGGCGGTGGTGCGCAGCGCCGGGCCGACCAGCGGGCGGAACTCCTCCTGGGTGGAACACACGATGTCGTCCGGCCGGCAGATCTCCAGCACTTTCCCGCTCAGCTCGCCGTAACCGCCGTCCAGGCTGCCCAGCGCGCCGCGCGAATCCTGCGACGTGCCCGGACCCAGCACCGCGCCGTTGCCGCCCTGGTACGGGTTGGCAATCAGCGCCACCGAATCGAGCCGCTCCGGGGCAATCGGCCCGGTGCCGTACGCGATGTCGTGCGTCAGCCGCGCCGCCACGTCTGCACCGAGCGAGTACCCAGTGAGGCTGAAGGTTGCGTTGGGGCAGGCATTCGCGAGCTTTTCGACGGTCCCCCGAGTCTTCCCGTACGCCTCCGCAGACGCGGCAGCGTAGGGGCGGGTAAGAAACGCGGCCGAGTTGTAGGACACCCACAGCGGCTGGATTTCACCGGCGGACGCGGCCTGGGTGAGCAGCCCGGTGGAGAACACCTGGCCGCCGTGCGGCAGGAACGTGGGCACGCCCGCCACGGTGTTGGCGCCGCCCGGCACCGCGATCAGGTAGTGCTGCTTGCAGCCCTGCTGGCGCAGCAGATCGCCGGCGTTGTGCGACGGCGTGATCGGCGCCGGCAGCTGGGCGTTTGCCGGGGCTGCAACGCCGGCCAGGCCCGGGGCGAGCAGCGCGACGGCAGCCGCCGCAGTTGCGGCGGCCTTGGCAAGGGTGCGAGTGAGCTTCATGGGTCCCCTATTGGTGCGGGTTGCGGATCTTCATGTGGCCTGGGGTCCACCAACCCCACCGGGAGATGGTCTCATACTCAATCTCCGCCGGCACGGGTGTGGCACCGGTGGAATCGGTGCGCAGCTCATACTTGGCCACAGAGCCCCAGTCGCGCTGCCAATCGTTGCGCAGGTAGCCCGGCACCTCGTAGGAATAGTTCACGGCCTCCGCGGTGGCCAGCGCGCCGCCGCCCAGGAAGTCCTGGAAGCCGGAGAGCTGGGCCTTGCCGGGCGCGTCCGGCATGATGCGGAACTGCGGGATCTCGGTCACGCCGGCGTAGTGGTTGAAGGTGCGCTGGCAGGGGAATTGGAACGCCACCGTCCAGTCCAAAAGACCCGGGGTGTCGGGGTCAATTGCGTCCGTCATTGCCTCAAGCTTCGGGTTGCGCAGCGGCGTGATTGCCAGCCAATCTTTCTCCGCGAGGGACTCGTCCACGCCCACCAGGCGCACCACGTCCGCCTCTTCCGGCAGGTCCGCGATGGGATAGCGCAGGTTCCTCCACGCCGGGGTTGGGCCCTGGTCCAGCATTTCTACGTCGCCGAGGCGTTTAACGGAACCGTCGTCACGCATGGCCCCGTACTCCAGCTTGAGCTCGGTGCCCTCCTGCTCCACGCCGTTGATGTCGTGGTGCGCGATGCGCCCGGCGACGCTGGTGACCAGCAGCGGCGCGTCCGGGTCCGGCTCCGGGAGCTCGAACCAGACGGTGGTGATTTCGGCGCGCTTCGTCGGGTCGTCCTCGAAGGTGCCGGCAACCGGGACGCGGGTGTAGTCCAGGTTGAACGGCAGGCGCACCGTGGAGCCGTTGACGCCGCGCAGGCGGTCGGGGCGGTTGCCCTGCGTGCGCACCTTGGAGGTGGACTGGGCTTCCTCGCCCAGCTCATCCGCCGGCGTCTCCTGGGCGTTCGCGTCCGTCTGCGCGTTGGCGATGACGTCCGTGGTGTTGGAGTTGTCCACCGCGATGAAGGCGGGCACGCCGTCCGGGGTGAAGCCCTGGTTCTCGCCCGCGTCCAGGGAGCGGCCCAGCGGCACGCCGCCGACGGGGGTGAGGAAGCTATCGTTCGTGTCCTGCTCCAGCATCACGTCGCTAGCCAGGGCGCAGCTGTCGCCCTTGAAGGTGCGGAGGTTGCCCATGCCCACGGAGTAGGCAGGGGCCTGGGCCACGTACGCCTTGGCAAAGGTGAGGCAGGAGAACAGCACCATCAACACCGCGAAGATGGCGATTGGGGCGGACATGATGCCGGCGAAGCGGCCGGCGTCCACGCGCGCGGCGGCGTCGAACTCCTCCGCCAGGCCCTGCTTCGCGGCGTCGTACCTGCGGACGTTGTGGGCCAGCGATTGGAAGATGCCCACCACAAACACCAGCAGCGCAATCGCCAGCATGATGCTGTTGGCCTCCACCGCGCGGTACTGCACGGTGCGGTCCCACCACGGGACGCCGAAGGAGGAGACGTACCACCAAGCGTTCCAGCCTGCCAAGGTCAACGCCATGAGGAACAAGGTGGCGGCGATGGCGAACGTACGGTTGCGGCGGGACTGCAGCGCCAGGTGCGACAGCACCACGGAACCGAGCGCGGCCACCGCGCCGCCCACACCGGCGTAGATACCGAAGTGGTGGGTCCACTTGGTAGGCGTGAACATCATGAAGAAGACGGTCAGCGCGATGATCAGCACCATGCGCTCTACCGTGCCCTTGGTGGCGCCCGGGATGCGGCCGTACTTGGCCAGGCCCCACAGGATCAGCACCATGCAGAAGAACAGCACGAACATGGGGAAGCGGCGCGCCATGGAGGCATCCACGGTCTGCTGGAACAGGGTGGCGTAGCGCGCCCACTCCTCGTACCAGTGCATTGCGGGGCCGACCTCCGCGCGCACGGCGGTGGCTTCCAGCACCGTGGCCAGCGTCTGGTCCTTAAACACCGGCACCATCACGGCCATGCCCGCGCCCAGGAAAGGCGCCAGGTACGCAATCCACGGCGCCATCACGGTGCGGCGGCGCATGGTGCGGAAGACCGCGGGCAGGCAGATCAAGAACACGCCCACGGCGGACAGGCCGGTGGGCCCGCACGCCAGGGTGAACGCGGCGGAAATCGTGCCCAGCGCGGCGGGCAGCAGCCGGTCCGTGGCAATGGCGCGCTCAAACAACGCCCAGGTGAGGATCAGGCCGAAAGCGATGATCGGCTCCGGGCGGGTGCCGTTGTTGTACGGCAGCCAGAACGCCAGGAAGACAAACGCCGCCGTCCAATACGCCATGCGGCGCCCGCTCACGGCCTCGCCCAGGCGCGGGAGGATCTCGCGGGACAGGATCCACCAGATCAGGATGCCGGCCAAGAGCGTGGGCAGGCGCATCCACATGGATGCCGTGGACACCCGCGCCAAAAGCGCGAGGATATCGTAGAACGGGGAGCCGAACGGGGCTTCCGGCACGCCGTACCAGCGGTAGTAGTTGGCCATGTAATCCGAGTCATTGGCCACGCGCGCCATGGTGAGCAGGAAGCCATCGTCGGACGTATTGGCGCCCAGGACGTGCCAGTACCCAAGCACCGCAAGCACCACCGCGTCCAGCGGGGTGAACGTGCGCCACCGCTTGGAAAACACCGGGGCGCGCTTGCCGTCCAGCCGGTCCAGGCGCCCCAGGGCCCACAGGCCCACCAGGGTGGAGATCAGCCCCAGCACCATGGCGGCGAGCTTCAGCGCGCTGGGTGTGGAAGTGAAGCGCGAGTTGATGTCGATTGTGGCGTGCAAGCCACCGTCGATAAGCATTTGCCCCTGAGCCGGGTCCAGCTCGGTGTAGATGCCGGTGAGCTGGGGGCGGTAGTCCTCCTCAACCTCCTCCTTGTGGGAGGTGCCGGGGATGGCAACCGTCATCGCGTCCTCCGCGACGGAGATTTCCAGCACGGCACCGTCCGGCAGCGCGGCGACCTGCTTCGGGGTGAGCTCGAAGACGATGTGGTTCAGCGAAGACACCACAATGCCGCCGCCCGGCGCGGTGATGAACAGGCCGCGGTCCGTGGCTTCGGGGGAGGATCCGGGCAGCGTGGACAGGATGGTGGTTTGCCCGGGGCGCAGCGTATCGACGCTAGCCGCAGGCACCGCAATGTCCACCTCCTGCGGCGCGAGCGAGATCAGCGGCGCGTTGACCGCCGTGATCTGGTTGTCCTGCGGCCAGGAGAAGGAGGACTGCACCTGGTTGACCGGCAGCAGCGGCGTGAGCAGGAGCAGCGCGAAGGCGATCAGCCCGGAGAGCGCGGAGACCGCGACCAGGGATTGCGGCGCCCGCTGCGCGCGCACGGTGGTCAGCTGCGGCGGTTGCTTAAGCTGCGGTTCTCGCGGGGTCTCGTTGATCGCTGTAGACACGGTGACTCACTCTACTTCCGCACAACTACCACGAAGGGACCGATCTGGGTTGCGTCCCAATCGTCACCTTCAAACGCCTCCGGGCTGAACATCACGGCCTCATAGCGCACGTTGGGTTGGCTGGGGAAGATGTCGTGCGCCACGTGGGTCTTGTAATCCTCTCCGCTGCCCAGTTCCCCGCGGAAGATGAAAGCTTCCGGCCCGCGCCACTTGGATGCGTCGATGGCCGCGGCGAGCGCGTCCGGGTTCTCGTGCGAGAGCTGCGCCCACTGCACAAGTTCGGTGTTGCGCGGCTCGAATTCTCCCAGCGGGTTGGCGTAGTGGCTGGTGAAGGCGTTGTAGCCGTAGTACGGGTTGTAGGCCATGAAGTTGATTTCGTCGGTGTAAATCACCGCCTCGCCCGGGTTGCGGCCGTGCTCGCGCAGGTACGCGTCAATCTCCGCGTAGTGGCGCCCGGCATCTGCCGGGAAGCGGTCCGCGCGCTCGCCGTAGCCGTCCGTGTCCGCGTAGGCCTGGTCAATGTGGCGCTCATTCTGCGCCGGGATCTGCTGCACGTAGGCCAGGCCGCCAGTGGCGACGATGATGAGCACAAGCGCGGTGATGATCTGGTTCGTCCGCTCGCTAAACGGCGCGGGGTAGAGGAAGTCCACGCCCACCAGCCGCGCTTCCGCCACGCCCAGCACGCCGGCGGTGGCGAAGATGAGGATCAGCAGCACCTCCACGCGGAATCCCAAGAGCGAGGTGCCCAGCAGCGTCGCCGCCATGGACGCCGCCGCCCAGACGTAACACACCAGCGCCGCCAGGGCGAGGGTGGCCACCTCCGGGTCGCTGATCCGGCACACCATAAACACCAGGCCGGCCAGCGACAGCAGCGCCAGCAGCGAGAACCCGAAGAACGGTAGCGGGAAGTACGTCCCTTCCTGCGGCAGGAAGTGGTTGGCCGTGGACTCCGCAGCGTAGCCCCCGAACGCCAGCTGGTACAGGTACGGGCCCCAGGCAATGAGGGCAATGCTTATCGACGCTCCCCCGACCACCAACAGGTGCACAATCGGCGTCCAGGACCGCTTCTTCATGAAGAACATGATGATGGCCAGCACCACCACCGTCAGCGCTGTGATGGCGGTGAACAGGGTGTAGAACGTGGCCGAAATGCCCAGGTAGAGGGTGAGGCCGATGGTGGCGAACCAGGAGCCGTCCAGCGCCCGGTACGCGATCATGGCGGCTGCGGGCACGAACATGGCCACCACGGCGGCGTACGGCTCATCCGGCACTTCGGTGAGCACGACGGCGACGGTGACCATGGCAATCGCGGCCGCCACCGGCAGCGAGGAGGTGAGCCGGCGCCAGATCGGCGTGAGCATCGCGGCGGCTGCGGCCAGCGATACCAGCGCCCACGGCTGGTAGACCTCCCAGCCCGGCATGCCCAGCACATTGGCCATGCGGCCGCCCAGCCAGAACCACCCCATGGGGTAGAAGGTGGGCAGGTCCACGTAGTTCATGTCCGCGTGGGATGCCGTCATGGTCATCCGCGACAGGAACTGTGTGCGGAAGCCCTGGTCCACCTGGATGCCGTCTAGCCAGAGCCGCGTGGAGGCGAGCGGAATGCCCAGCGAGGACACCACCAGTCCCGCCGGGACGAGGGTGATCACTGCCTCCAGCAGGGGGTGCTTGGACCCGCGCAGCCAGAACCAGCAGCTGAAGGTGAGCAGGACTAGAAGCGCGAGCGATACCACCGAGGCTAACGCCCGCGTGACCATGGAAGTGTTGTACGCGGGGAAGGAGATGGTGTGCAGGACATACCAGGCGGCGAGGGCGAGTGCCCCGCCTGCCAGCCCGAACCCGATGACCCGTAAGACGGTCCCTCGCTCAGAAATCTCATCGGGTGCATACGTGGCCACGCGCAGTTCGCGGCTGACAACCGTACTCATGCGCGCCTTAGAAGTTCAGCCGGCGCATCACCGGTGCCGGGATGTGCTGCAGCACCATGGAGATTGGACCGAAGAGACGGTGCACGAAGACGGTGCGCTCGCCCTTCAGCGCCGCGGACACGGCAGCTTCTGCCACCTCTTCCTTGTCCACGGTCAGCGGGGCCTCATCCAGACCATCCGTCATCTTGGTGCGCACCTGGCCAGGGCGAACCACGGTCACGTGCACGCCGTCCTTGCGCAGTGCCTCGCCCAGCTGGAGGTAGAAGCCGTCCATGCCCGCCTTGGATGCGCCGTAGACAAAGTTGGAGCGGCGCACCTTCTGGCCGGCAACGGAGCTCATGGCGATGATGGTGCCGTGGCCCTGGCGCTTCATGGCCTGGCCCAGCAGCACGCCCACGGAAACGGGGGCGGTGTAGTTGGTCTGCGCAGATGCCACGGCCTTGGCCTGGTTCTGCCACAGTTCCTCCTGGTCGCCCAGGGTGCCAAAGGCCACCACGGCAACGTCCACGTCGCCGTCTGCGAAAGCGGCGTCAATCACCGCGGGGTGGGAGGCGAAATCCAGCGCGTCGAAATCAATCAAGCGCACGTGGCCGGCGCCTGCGGCCTGGACGGTTGCCACTGCATCGTCGATACGCGGGGAGTCCCCGCGCGCGGCGAGGGTGACGGTGGGGTTGCCGCCGCGGGAGATGAGCTCCGCGGCGATGGCCAGGCCGATCTCGGACGTGCCGCCCAGGACCAGGATGTGCTGTGCTTGTCCTACTGCGTTCAGCATGGTGTGAAAGTTCCTTTCCTAGCGCAGTGCGGCTAGCTCAGTTCGAGGCGGCGCGACATGTCGGATGCGAAGACGCCGGTGGGGTCGATTGCGCGGCGGGTTTCCAGCCAGCCAGCCATGCCGGGGTACATGGCGTGGAACTTCTCGGCGCTGGTGCGCGATTCCTTGGCCAGGTAGAGGCGGCCGCCGAACTCCATCACCTGGTCATCCAGGCGGTCCAGGAACTCGTTCAGGCCGTCGCGGATGGGGAAGTCCACGCACACGTTCCAACCCTTCATCGGGTAAGACAGCGGGGCGCGGTTGCCCTCGCCGAACAGCTTGAACACGTTCAGCGCGGTGTAGTGCCCGGAGGACTGGATCTGGTAGATGATGTCCTTGAACGGCTCCACGGCGGTGGTGGGCACCACGAACTGGTACTGCAAAAAGCCGGCATCGCCGTAGCCGCGGTTCCACTCGCCGATCAGATCCAGCGGCTGGTAGAACTGCGTCAGGTTCTTAATGTCGTTCTTGCTCGGCGCGCCCATGAAGTAGTAGGCCTCGCCGATCGCGCGCAGCGTCAGCTGGTTCATGGTCCAGGACGGGAAGATGTCGGGCACCGTCATCAGCTGCGGCGCCTTGAACTTCAGCGGGTCCTTCGCCAGCTTCGGCGCGAACTCCTCCAACTGCGCAAGCGTTGCAAGCGAGCCGCGGGAAATGGTGGAACGGCCCGTCTTCGGCGGCGCGGAAATCGCGTCGAACCACGCGGAGGAGTAGGTGTAGCCCTCCTCCTGGCCGTGGGAGTGCTCCTCAATCGTCTCGTCCAGGGTGCTGGTACGCACCGTGTCGGAGATGAAGTAGGCGGTCTCCGTGAACGTCATCTGAATGCGCGCGCGCAGGATGATGCCGGTCAAGCCCATACCGCCGACGGTTGCCCAGAACAGGGTGCCGTCCGGATCATCCGCGGAGCCTTCCGGCTCCAGGTGCAGCACACGGCCGTCCGCGACCAGCAGCTCCATGGAGAGCACGTGGTCGCCGAAAGAGCCCGCGGAGTGGTGGTTCTTGCCGTGAATGTCCGGGCCGATCGCGCCGCCGATGGTGACCTGGCGGGTACCCGGCAGCACCGGAACCCACAGGCCGTACGGCAGGGCGGCCTTCATCAGCTGGTCCAGCGTCACGCCGGCATCCACGTCCACGATGCCGCTCGCCGGGTCGATGGAGTGGATCTGGTTGAGCGCCTGCATGTCAATGACCAGGCCGCCGCCGTTCTGCGCCGGGTCACCGTAGGAGCGGCCCATGCCGCGGGCGATCACGCCGCGGCGCTGGTGCTCCGGCAGGGTCGAGTTTTCATCCGCAACCTGGGCGACAGCAGCCCGGATCACGTCCACGTCCGGGGTGGACAGCACGTGCGCGGTGGACGGTGCCGTGCGGCCCCAGCCGTAGAGGGACTTCAATTCGGTATGCAGTTCCATACCTTGAGAGCCTACCCACCAGGCCCGCAAAACCCGTCCGCGATTAATGTGATCTTACTCCGTGCCTCTGTGCCTCTGTGCCTACAGATCCATGATCTGGCGGATCTCGCCCGGCAACTCATCCTGCGACGTGATCGTCCCGCCGCCGTTCGCAGCGTGCTCGCGCAACAGCTCGGTCACGCGCGCGCGGTCCGCAGAGTCCAACATTGGCAACTCCTGCGACAGAAGCTGCTGCATAAAGTGCGAAAGCATCGGTTCCATACCCGCCAACCCTAGCCGGTCGCGTGCTTGGCTCGGCTGCTGCAACAGCCCCAGTCCCGGTAGCATGAGCTGCCATGCAGGAGACGATCCAGGACGCGGTCGATGAGACCCGCATTGACTACAACGCCCTCGACAACACCTTCGCAGGCCAGCTCATCCAGGCCGGCTTCATCGCAGCACTCGCCGCCGCGCCGGGCTTCACCTCCCGCCCCGCGCTCGCCCGGCTCCTGCTCGCCGGGGCCAACGTGACGACGATCGCCTGTTTCAACGCTTTCGACGAAGACCCGCGCAACGATCTCACCGCGGTGGTTGACGCGGAGCAGGCCGAGCAGGAGAGCGTGGCGCTGTCCTGGGGCGTGCTCGCAGCCCTTGGCGCTGCTGCCACCGCGGGCGTGGCCGCAGCGGTGAAAATCGTGGATGGGGTGGCATCGCGGTTGGGTCAGGCGGGCGTCGATAAGCCCAATGCCCTCGTCGGATGTGCGGCGGCTGCTGGTTATATCGTGGCGAAGCAGCTGCGAACGTAACTATATTCGGCGCCATGTCCAGCACCCTCTATAGGTCCGACTACCTGGCGCCGGTGATCAACCTCACCGCCGCCAGGGCGCGGCAGCGTGCCACCGGGGACCCGGACGTGGGGGACACGCTGATGGTGCGGTGCGCGCTGGTGTCGGATGATGAGGTGTACCGCTGGGTTGGTATCCACGAGCACACCACGATCAAAGAGTGCCGCGTGGTGGTGGCCACCATCTTCGGCATCGATGCGGAGGCAGGCGTGGTCGGCGCCGAGGCGGATGATGCGCTGGAACTCAACGAAGTGCTGCGCGCGCCGGGCGATGCCACGTCCTTTTCCTATGGGCTGTGGCAGTTCGGGATGCAGCTGGCGGATGTGTACGCGCGGGATGAATCCACGCCGCCGTCCGTCTGCGTCGCGGGCACGGGATCCTTCGGGGACACCGAGTTCGACATTGCGAAGGTGAACGCCCAGCTATTGGGCGTGGAGCGCGTGAAGGAACTCGAGGCGCTGGTGCGCGAGGACGCCCGCGAGGTGATCGGGCGCGCCACTTCGCACGACTTTGTGCCGCTGATCCAGGCGCTGGGCGTGGCCGCGGGCGCCGGGGCGGGGGCGGGCGCGGGCGCTGGGACGAGCACCGTCGGGCCCGCCGCCCGCGTGGACCCGGAGCGCCTGGCCGCGCTGCCGGTGGAGACAAAGCCGCAGGAACGCGACGCGTTCTGGGCCACCACCTTGGCGGCCGCGTGCTGCGCGGACGAGGTAACCACCGGCTGGCTCACCGAATCCATCATGCGCTCCCTCGGCTGGGAGGACTTGGACGCGGGGCAGATCCGGCAATTGTGCGCGTCGTCGCTTGCGCAGCTGGATGAGATCTCCGCCGATATGGGCGTGCTGGAGCGCTTGGATGTCTACCGCGACCTGCTTCGGGGGTAAGCTAACCCGGCGTGAGTTCTAGTGCCAAGACCGAGGCTTTGAAAAAGCAGCTGGTCCCGTTCATCATCATCGGTGTCGGCTGCGCGGTACTGGACTTCGGCGTCACCTTCTCGCTCACCGAACTCTCCCCGCTGTCGCGCGACATGTCCAAGGCCGTCGGCTGGTGCGTGGGCACCCTGGTCGCCTACGTGCTCAACTCCCGCTTCGCATTCCACGCGCAGGTCAACGCCAAGAAGGCCGGCGCCGTCATCCTGCTGTACGCCTCCACGTTCGCCGTCCAGCTGCTGCTCTACCGCTGGGCCGCCGTCCCGCTCACCGCGCTGGGCTTCAACAAGTTCTTCCGGGACCTGTTCTCCTTCGTCATCGCGCAAGGCGTGGCCACGGTGACCAATTTCGTGCTGCAGCGCCGCGTGATCTTCCGCCAGGAAACGAAGATTATTGAGGCGGCGGAACCGGACGTCGTCAAGCAAAAAGCCCCTATGGGCGACGGAAATCCTCCCGTGCCCCCATCCGCAGTAGCTTCAGCCAGTTAACAAAACCGCGCGGATCGCGCCGCTGGATCAGGAAGAACCAGCCGAAACGCACCACTTCCTGCAGCTTCATCTTGTGCATGCCGCGCTGGTTGATGATGTAGCCGCGGTTGCGGTACGTGAAGTAGCGCTTCGCCTCATTGTCCGGCCACTGCGCGTGCGCGCGCCCGCCCATGATGGGGTGGAATTCCCCGGAGCCGTCCGGGTGCAGGTAGGTCGCCGTCAGCGCCGTGCCGTACTTGAGCCCGCTCTGCGCTAATCGACGGTGGTATTCCACCTCATCGCCCCTAATGAACAGCCGGTAGTCCGGCACGCCGATGCGCTCCATCGCCTCCGCGCTGATGAGGGCGCCGTTGAACAGGCTGGCGTACTGGGGCAAGAAATCTCCCTCCAGCTCCGCCGTGGTGCGCTTCCACGTCAGGCCCTGGCGCAGGGGGAAGGCGAGTTTGGCGGGGTCCTCGATGTTGGCCACGACCGGGCTGACCTCGTGCAGACGGTGCTTCCCCGCCACGCGGTACAGCTCCTCGAGGGTGCCGTGGTTGGCCGGGCGGCCGTCATCGTCCGCGCACCAGATCGCGTCCGCGCCGAGTGCGAGGGCGTGCAAGAAGCCGTACGCGAAACCGCCCGCACCGCCCAAGTTGGTGTGGCTGGGCAGGTAGACGGCCTTGTCCTTGGCCAGGGTGTGCACGAGGTCTTGGACTTCCTGTTGCGCGCCGTTGTCCACCACAATCACCCACTGCACCGGGTGCGTCTGGTTCACCACCTGCTCCAACGAGTGGCGCAGAAGCTCCACGCGCTTGTGCGTGACAATGACGGCGGCCGTTGTGCCGGTGGAATTCAACGTGGCGGTCATGGGCTTCATTGTGCCGTATGGGTGGGGGTGGATTTCGAGCGCCACGGAACCGCTGCGGGTCAACCGGAGTCTAATACCTATGAAGCACCTCGAAGACGGCATGTATCTAGAAATCGGCCACCAACTCCTTAGCGGCACCACCCAATTCCATCCGGACGCGCTCGAACCGATCAACGATCGGTTTTGGATGTTCAAATCAGACTGCCCGAATCTGGATCTGACGTATGCCTCCGCCCGGGCCAATCCGGGTCGGGTTCGCTATACGACGCCAGCCGCACAGCGCGCCGCTGCCCACATAATGACGGAGCCGTCCTACGTGCTCACCGGGTTTGGGGCGCTAGCGCTTTATGGGTTGAGGTATCTGACGGACGGCACAGACACCGTGTTGATGGGATCGAAGGTAGTCAGAAAACAAGCTCCTACCACGACGATGCCGGCAAAGGTACGTGGCTCAATGCGTCCCGACGAGGTATGGAACGTACGTTGCGGCGATATTTCGGTCCAAGTAGCCGCTCCCCATGTAGCGCTTGTGCAGGCGCTAAGGCTGGTCAAGCGTGGCGATGCCAAGTGGAGTGTTATCAAAGTACCTGGAGCCGATCCTGAATTTGTGCGTGCAGTGCAATTGGTGGATGCCTGCCGGAGATTCCTGCGCGTGCAGCCGATGGACATTTTGAAGGCCGGACACAATCGGGTGGACGAGCGCTGGCTAACCAAGGTCGTTCGAGCTTCCTCGTATCAGGCGGATTCGCCTAAGGAAACCGAAATGCGCTTCCTGGCGACGCGGTTTGCGGCGAAACACGGTTTCACTCTGGTTGAACAGTTGCCGATTTACCGGGATGGCAAAATCGTGACCACGTTCGACCTCGCCCTGCTAGAGCCAAGGATCGGTCTGATGTACGACGGTGGTCATCACGACGAGCGGGAACAGCTTGTCAAAGACGACATGATCAACATCGACTTAGCTGCGGAGAAGTGGACGCCGGCCAGGTTCCGGAATGAGACGTTGCCGCTCTTCGAACAGAAGCTGGAGGGGTTGCTGTAGCCCCTGCCCGGGCTCGCGGGGTGCCCGGGCTGATGGTTGTTCTTGAGGCCTACATGCGCTGTAGAGATCCACCGGGATCCCACAGAAACACCCATTTGGGACTGAAGCTTTCCTGTGAACCGTCGGCCATCGGTGAGGAGTTCCAGATGAGTTATCCGTTGGCGGTTCGTGAGCGTGCCGTCGAGCTTTACGGCAAGGGTCTAGAGCCGCAGCAGGTACGCGCCCGTTTGCGTGAGGAAGGTGTCGATCCTGTTCCCTCGGCGGCGTCGATTTGGCGGTGGGCAGTTGATGCTGAGCACGGTGTTGAGGTGGATCATCGCCGGCGCAGCCCGAGTGAGATCGCCGCAGCGGTGCGGGCGGCATTGACCTCACCGGGGTCGCTGCGGGAGATGAGCCGGCAAGTTGGTGTGTCGCCGGCTACGTTGTCGATTTGGGTCCGCAGTTTCGCTCCTGAAGAAGAGACGCGGCGTGGGATGAGCCCTGAGCAGCTAGAGCAGGCGACACTGTGGCGTGTGGAACAACATAAACGCCGCCCGCGCAAAAGCGCATCGCCGCAAGCTTCCAAGCCGTCTAGCGCTAAGGCTGCCAAGATTGCCAGTGAGCAGCACGTGACGCAGCTCGATGATGCTGCGTTGCCGGATGATCCCGAAGAGCTTAAAGCGATGTTGCGCCACGAGCGGTTTTTACGGCTTGCGGATAGGGCCTTGTTCGAGGCTGCGATGGAGTCGGAGGGAAAAGCCCCAGCCCGGAGACGTTCGACAGCGTGGTCGTCGCTCAAGCTGTTCAGCGACTCCGGGCGCACGGATATCAAGTGAAAGCCAGCTGCGAGCACTTCGGGTTGAACCCGAGCACCTACAAGCATGCGTGCCGGCGGTTAAAGTACCCGACGTCGAAGCGCAAAGCTGCCGCAGCGGCGGTCATCGCGGTGTCGAAAGCGAGCAACGGCATCTACGGCTACCGCAGGATCTTGGCGCTGTGCAGGCAAAACGGGTGGACGATAGGTGAGAAAACAGTACGCGCCATCATGTACGAAGAAAACCTCACCCCGAAGTCCAAGCGCGCCATGAGGTACCGCTCCTACAAAGGAGAAAACGCCCACCGGCCGGCGAATAAGCTGCTCATCGGGGACCTGGATGAAGCAGCGGCCGCAGATGTCGTTGTCTCGCAGGGCTACTCGCGCGAAGCACGCAGGCGTCGCGCTGCCCTTGAGCCCGACTTGGTTCACGACTTCTACGCCGATAAACCGAACGAGAAGTTCGGCACCGACGTCACTGAGTTCGCCTGCCGAGACGGCAAGGTCTTCTTCAGCCCCCTGATCGACTTCCATGACAATCTGCCCGTCGTCTATACCATGAGCACCAGCCCGAACGCCGCGCTGACGAACACCATGCTGGAGGCTGCGTTGGCAACCTTCCAGCCCGGAACCAAGCCGGTCATCCACTCCGACCGCGGGTGGGCCTACCGCCACCCGGAATGGGTCGGCATGCTCACCGACCCCACCCACGACCAGGCAGCATGCGACACCTGCGACCCGGGCAAACCCTGCGACAACGCCTGGGTTGCAATCCCATCGTTGTCGCGAGTCGGCAAAAGCGGCGATAACGCCAGGGTGGAAGGATTCTTCGGCCTGCTCAAAAGGGAGCTCTACGCCGCCGGAATTAACTCCGAAAAGATGGGCACCGAGGACTTCATGGACTATCTTGAAACCCACCTGGACTGGTTCGTCTACGAAAGGCTCACCACACACCCAGGTAAGGGCTACACAACCCTGGCAGAGCGACGCGCTCTAGCCACAGCTACCTAACAAACACGACTAGATGGCCACAGAGGTTCACAGGAAAGCCGCAGTCCCTTTTTAGGGCCTTTCTGTAGAACCCCGGTGGATTTCTGCAGCAGAGGGCCCGCGAGCCGGAGCGGGACGCCCGCGCATAGGCCCGCGAGCCGGAGCGGGGCCCGCGCTCAGACCCGGGCGCCAGGTCCCGCCGCGGTGGGGCCGTGGAAGCGGTCCACCAGCTCGGCGACGTACTGGCCGGCCTCGGGGCCCTCGTAGGCCTCCACCACGTCCGCGACCAGCCCGGCCTGGCGGATCTCGCCCTTGTCCACCCACAGCGCGGTGTTGCAGAGCTGGGCGAGGAAGTCGTTGGAGTGGGAGGCGAACACGAGAATGCCGGAACGCTCCACCATCTCGGCGAGGCGCACGCGGGCTTTGTTCATGAATGCGGCGTCGACGGCTCCGATGCCTTCGTCGAGAAGCAAAATCTCCGGCTCGATGGAGGTGACCACCCCGAGGGCGAGGCGCACGCGCATGCCGGTGGAGTAGGTGCGCAGGGGCATGTTGAGGTAGTCGCCGAGCTCGGAGAAGTCCGCGATCTCGTCGATTTTGGATTTCATCTGCTTGCGCGTCTGGCCGAGGAAGAGGCCGCGGATGATGATGTTCTCGTAGCCCGAGATCTCCGGGTCCATGCCCACGCCGAGGTCGAAGACGGGGGCGACGCGGCCGCGGACGAGCGCGGTGCCGCGGGTCGGCTCGTAGATGCCGCTGAGCAGGCGCAACAGCGTGGACTTGCCGGCGCCGTTGTGGCCGACAAGGCCCACGCGGTCACCCTCGCGAAGGTGCAGGTTGATGTCACGCAGCGCCTCGACGACGACGGTGTTGGAGGCGTTCTTGCCAATGCGGCCGCCGGCCGTGGCCATCATGGCCTTCTTCAGGGAGCGTGACTTTGCGTCGAAGATAGGGAAATCCACGCAGGCGTTGTAGGTGTCAATGGAAACCATGTCGATCCTTTTCTCCTGTGGCCTGCCCGGTTACACCCAGTAGGGGACGCGGAAGCGCATCTGCTTCATGGCGAACAGCGTGATCACTAGGCCCACCGCGGTGCAGCCGAGGACAATCCACCAGTGGTAGTCCGCCAGCGGACGGCCGATCAGCGGGGCGCGGACAATCTCCAGGTAGTGGTACAGCGGGTTGATCTCCGCAAGCAGTGCGCGCTGCGCCACCTCGCCGCCCTGGGCTTTCAAGGTCTCGGTGGTCCAGACGATCGGCGTGACGTAGAAGAGCAGCTGCACCAGCGCCTCCAGCAGCGGGGCAACGTCGCGGTAGCGGGTGGCGATGATGCCGAACAGCATGGCCACCCACACGCCGTTAAGCACCAACAGCAGCAGCGCCGGCACGGCCAGGAGCGTGTGCACGGTCAGCGGGATGCGGAAGATGATCACCAGGATCAGCCAGATCACCATGTTGTGCGCGAAGAACAGCAGCTGGCGCCACACCAGGCGGTACACGTGCACGCTGAGCGCGGAGGGGAGCTGCTTGATCAGCCCCTCGTTCTCAATGAACACGTTGGAGCCCTCTTTGATGCAGCCGGAGATGAAACCCCACACGATGAAGCCGACGGTGACGTGCGGCAGGAAGTTCGCCACGTCGATCTGGAACAGCATGGAGTACAACAGGCCAAGCGCCAGCGACATCACGCCGGTGGCGATGGTGATCCACAGCGGCCCGAGCGTGGAGCGGCGGTAGCGCTGCTTGATGTCTTGCCAGCCCAGCTGGAGCCACAGTTCGTGCTGGCCCCACCCGCGCACAAGGTCGCCCCAGGCCATGCCCCAAGATTTGGACTTGGATGGCGGCGTGGCGTCCCCCGGCGCACTGGTCATGCGGGCGGCGTCGGCCCGGAGCTTTTCAAGATCCTGCACGGATTTCACCCTAGCGCTCGCGGGCGGGATTTCCGGGATCGGCCCGAGCTGGCGGTATGCGTGGGTGGGGGGCAGCGTGCATAATTGGGATTCAATTCGGTCCGAGACGGCGAGGAGGGGAAGCGGCGTGTCCTACGACGTAGCGGGTGTGCGCGGGCTCTACACCTCGCTTTCGGACGGGTGGATTTACCTCAACGCCCACGACACCCCCCAGATTCCCGAGCGGGTCTCATCCGCAGTTGCGCGCAGCTTCCGCATGTCCGCGGCCGTGCCCCCGCCGGAGCCGTCGCGCGGTACCCACGTGCGCGAGGCGGTTGGCCGGCCGGAGGGTGAGGCGTTCTTGGCGGATGCCCGCGCCGCCGTGGCCGATCTGGCCGGCGTGAGCCCGGAGCGCGTGGTGCTGGGCCCGAGCCTGCCCGCGCTGTACATGGCGCTGACCGCCGCGATGCGCCCGCTGTACCGCCACAACTCCTCCATCGTCCTGAACAACGTGGATCGGCCCGCGCTGAACACCGTGCTCACCAGGGCGAACGCTGAGGTCCGCTGGGCGCAGGCTGACCTTGCCACGGGCGAGCTCCCCGCCTGGCAGTACGACGGGTTGGTGGACGGCTCCACCCGCCTCGTCTCCATCCCCGCCGCGCATGCGCAGCTGGGCACGGTGGTTGCGGTGCGCGACATTGTGGACCGGGTCCAGGGCCGCTCCAGGGCTTGGGTGCTTGTCGACGCTTCTTCGTACGCCCCCTACCGCCTCATCACCTTCGATGATTGGCGGGCCGACATCGTTGCATTGGACGTGGCTGAACTGGGCGGGCCGCGCGTTGCCGCGCTGGTGTTCCGGGACGAGGCAATGCTGCGCCGCTTGGACGCGGAGTTGTTGGCCGCCCCGCAGCTCACGGTGTCTGAGGGTTTGGCCGGCGGCGTGTCCGCGGCCGTGGACCACTACGCGTCCCTGGCTGGCGTTGGCGCGGGTGCCGGCGGCGGCGCAGTGGGTGCTTCTGGCGTAGCGGGCGCGAACGGCAGCCCGCGCCAATCCCGCCGCGCGCGCCTGGCCATCTCCATGAACGAGATGTCCGTATATATGGAGTCGCTCCGCGAAGACTTGGAGACGTTCCTGGGCACCCTGCCGGTGGTGCACATCGTGGGCATTACCGGCGAGGCCGCCGAGCACGCGGACGCGGACCGCATCCCGCGCCTGACTTTCGGCGTGCGCGGAGTGCCCTCGGCCACGGTGCTGCAGCGTTTGGTTGCGAACGGGATGGTTGCTACGGAGGCGTCGGCAAGCACCCTGCTCCAAGACATGGGTGTGTTTGAGATGGGCGGCGCGGTGACCGTGGGGCTCGCGCCGTTCAACACCCAGGCGGACATTGTGCAGCTGACGCGCACGGTGGCCAGCCTGGCGTAGGCGGGGCCAGGCCGATGGCCCCGGCCCGGGACTAAACCTCCGCGACCTCGAGGACGAGCTTGCCGGTGTTGTCGCCGGAATCCATGCGCTCGTGGGCTTTTGCGGCGTCGGCAAGCGGGAACGTGCCCGTGATGGTGGGCTTGACCTGGCCAGATTCAATGAGCGGCCAGACGTGCTCCACGGTGGAGGCGACGATGTCCGCCTTCATCGGGCGCGGGCGGGCGCGCAGCGTGGTGGCGTGGAGGGACTGGCGGCGCGGCATCATGCGGCCCAGGCTAATTTCGCCCTTCGGGCCGCCCTGCAGCGCGATGACCACGATCTGCCCGTCCAGCGCGAGCGCCTTCACGTTTGGCTCCAGGTACGGCCCGCCGACCACGTCCAGGATCACGTCCGCCCAGCCCTTGAGCTCCTCGGCGAACTCCTGCTCCTTGTAGTTGATGGTGATGTCCGCGCCAAGTTCCTTGCAGTACTCCAGCTTCTCCGCGCTTCCGGCGGTGGTGGCAACCTCGCAGCCCAGCGCCTTACACAGCTGGATGGCGAAGGAGCCGATGCCACCGGAGCCGCCGTGGATGAGCACCTTCTTCGGGCTGCCGTCCGCGTGCGGCTCGTGCACGCCGGCCAGCATGCCCAGGTTGGACCACACGGTGCAGGCCACCTCGACTACGCCGGCGAGTTCCGTGAGGGTGAGGTTTGCTGGCCTGGGCATGAGCTGGCCCTCCGGGACCGCGACGTACTCTGCGTAACCGCCGCCTGCCAGCAGGCAGCCCACTTCCTCGCCCTTCTCGCGGCCCGTGGTGCCGGGGTCTTCGATCACGCCGGCGCACTCGAGGCCGATAATCTCGGATTCGCCCTTCGGCGGCGGGTACTTGCCCTCCGCCTGGACAAGGTCTGCGCGGTTCACGCCGGCAGCGACAATCTTGACCAGTACCTCCCCGTCCTGCAGCTCTGGGGTGGGTACGTCCTGCAGTTCGAGGGAGCGGGGGTTTTCAGCGTCAGTGATTTGGATAGCCTTCATGCGCCCCAGGGTAGTGGAGCAAATGGGGTGCGCGTGGGGCTGTACTGTAGACTTTTCCGAGTTGGAGACGTGGCAGAGCGGCCGAATGCACCGGTCTTGAAAACCGGCGAGGGTCACACCTCCGGGGGTTCAAATCCCCCCGTCTCCGCCAATTAACTTTGCGGTGCAGGGCGTGGGCACCCTGCCTGCGGGCGCAGCTACGCCAGCTCTTCCGGGAACAGCTCCGGCATGGTGTGGAACTGGCGCTCACCGTCAAAGTCGCTGGCCACGCCGCGCAGGATCTCAATCGCGCGTTTGGTCGCCGGGCGGTTCTGGCCGGCGACAACCTGGATCTTCTCAATCGGGAACTGGCCACGCACCTGCACCACTGCGGAGCTGTCGGTGCGCTGCGCAAATTTCTCACCCAGCAGGCCCGGAACTTCGTCGAGGGTTTCCACGGACTGCACGTCGGTGCCCGCGCCGGAGCGGTCGCTCAGGCGCCAGTTTCCCTCAATCTCGCCCAGCGGCACGCCCAGCAGCACAATGTTGTCGCCCGCCTGGCCCAACGCGTAGGACTTCGGGGTGAGGTAAAACGGCACGGATCCGCTGTCGCCCGCGAGGGGGCCGGCGGTGAGGGAGTCTAGGTCCGCGGGGAACCAGACGAGCCAGTTAGCAGTGTCGGAGTGGTCTCCGCGTGCGGAGAAACCGGAGTTCAGCCAGGTGTTGAGTTTCATGTGCCCGAGTATACGGACGATTGTTGTGCCGGTGCCGGGCCAAATTCGCTGCTCGCCCGCTCGCGGTTTGGTTGCTAAACGGGGGTGCTCTAGACTTAATCGAGGTCTGGAGACGTGCCAGAGTGGCCGAATGGGGCTCCCTGCTAAGGAGTTGCCCTCTTGACGAGGGCCGCAGGTTCAAATCCTGTCGTCTCCGCCACGCGCCCGTAGCTCAACGGATAGAGCATCTGACTACGGATCAGAAGGTTGGGGGTTCGAATCCCTCCGGGCGCACCAGTTAAAAGTCCTGCTCAGCGGGGCTTTTCTTGCTTTTCGACGCTCGCTTGTCGCGCCCCGTTGGCTCCGATCTCTCGCTCTGCCGGGGCACACATCGGTAGGCGGACGGCAAAACGTGCCCGCCGAAGCAGGGGCGCGAATCAGTCGTTTCTTAAGCGGTCGGCTCGCCGAGTCGCGTTGTGGTGATGACCGGGACCTCGACCGGAGCAACCTTGGGGCTGCAGGTCATGGCCACCGCGAAAATGGTGGCTGCGAGGGCAACGCCCACAATCCCGCCCCCGACTGCGGTGATTTGCTCCGGGGCAATGCCGAATTGGCCAACGATGTCGTTGAAAGCGCCCGCGGCGATGGCCGCGGAGTTATCCAGCGCCGGCAGGTTCAGCGTCTGTGCGAGAGCGACCGGGATCATCAATGCCAGCGGAATGCCCAGGGCAGCAAGGGAGGCGATGCAGCGCGGGTCCGAAAGACCGCCGGTTGCCGCGTTCACGCCGTCTCCATCCTTGCCCTGGCTCCTGCTCCGGCCCGGGAACACGCTGCCCGAAGCTTGCACAGCGCCGGGCTGGACAACACCGTTGCCGGAGACTGCGCCGGGCTGGACAACACCGTTGCCGGAGACCGCGCCCGGATAAACAACGCCGTTGCCAGCGACGTGGTTGCCGGACCCGTTGTTGCTGGCGTTGCCAGTTGCGACGACGGCACTCGGGTGGATCACGCCATTGCCAGTGACAATGGGGTTAGCGTTGCCCGTGACAACCGCGGAGTTGTTGGATGCGTTATTGCTGCCGTTGCCAGTGGCAATAACTGCACTCGGCTGCACCACGCCGTTGCCGGTGACATTGGCGCTGTTGTTGGAACCATTGTTGTTCGCGTTTCCGGTCACCACCGGGTTCACGTTGCCGGTAACCACAACGGCGCTCGGTTGCACCACGCCGTTGCCGCTGACAGTCGCACTGTTGTTGGAGCCGTTGTCGCGGATGTCTACCTGCACGGTCGGGTTGGCGTTGCCCGTCACCTGGACGGTGTTGTTGGAGCCGTTGTCGCGGATGTCCACCTGCACGGTCGGGTTCGCGTTATTGGTGATCGCCACGCTCGGGTTGGCGTTGTTGGTGATAATCACATTCGGGTTGCCGTTGTTGGAACCGTTGCCGGTGATGTTGACGGCACTCGGGTGCACTTCAACGCGCACCAGTCCGCCGCCACCGCCGGTCAGTCCACCAAGGAGGCCGCCGATAACGTTGCCTGCGGTCCCCGCGATGTCCTTGCCGTCCGTCTTCGGGTTCAGCGCCTTGATCGGCAGAGTGCGGTTGTAGGTCTCCGCGCCCTTGGAGAACGTGACGGGGATGTCTTTCTCGTCACCGCTGGAGAAGGTGGCGGGAGCCTTGATCACGATCGTGCCGTTCTCCACGGCTACATCCCACCCGACGGTGCCGATGTTGTCGAAGCCTTGGCGCTTCACCACGGTCACGCCCGCCGGCACGGTCCAGTCGTCCACAGCCTTGGACTGGCCCTTCTCAAAGTCGACTGTCTTGCGTCCTTCGCCCAACCAAGGCATATCCTTAGCCCACTCTGGCGGAATTTCCTCGTCCACGACGTTCACGCGCAGCGTGGTGGTGTACGCGGAACGGCCTGGTTCCGTCACGCGCACTGCGATGTCAACCGGGCCGGTCTTGAACGCGGTGCCGGATTGCGGGCGGCGAAGCACCAGCGTGCCGCCATCGTTGCGGAAACCCCAGTTGAAAATGGTGTTCGTCGTCGGTTCCACCCTGGTGTTCGGGTCCAGGGAAAGCTGCTGGATCTTCGCCTCGTTGGCGTTCCAGAAGTTTTCGGTGGTGTAGCGCTGGTTGAACTTTTCGCGGTCCACAGGCGCCGGCGCGCTGGACGGCGCCGGGTCGGTGTTCACATCGACCACGTTCACCCGCAGGGAGGTGTTGAACGCCGCCCCGTTCGCTGGGGTAACTCGCACCGGAATATCCACGTTGCCGGTCTTGAACGCGGTGGATGACCTTGGGCGGATAAGGTACAGCGTGCCGTTATCGTTGCGGAAGGTCCAGTTGAAGATCGTGTTCGTGGTGGGCTGCACGATGTCGCCCGGCTCTAGGGCGAGCCCCTGCACCGCAGCCTCGTTCTTCCGCCAGAAATTGTCGGTGTTGTACCGCGCACCGAAATCACCGGCCGTCACAGCCGCGGCAACCGGCAGGAACCCAGCCTCCGGCACGGTCACTAGCGGGGCGACGAGGGCGAGGGACAGCGCACTCGCCGCAACAACGATGCGGCGCGGGCGGACGGCTTTAGCCATGGAGAGCTCCTTGCGTAGATGGGGCGCCCCAGCCGGCACGTGGCCCGCAGATGCGCAGTAAACATTCGGTCTCATTGAGGTAACGGGACCAAGTCTTGCACCGCCAACGCCCCGCTCCCCGTCGCGACACGTTTCAAACCTCAAGCATGTCCCACATCCCACACCCGACGAACGCCCACCTAACCTGCGATTTTGTCCCTCCCCGCACTAAGGTGTAAGGTTCTACCTCGTTGTTAACGCAAGGTTTACCAAGCGTGGCACGGAATGCGCCCGTAGCTCAACGGATAGAGCATCTGACTACGGATCAGAAGGTTGGGGGTTCGAATCCCTCCGGGCGCACCAACCAAAAGCCCTGCTCAGCGGGGCTTTTTTGCTTTTCGACGTCCACCACAGCCGCCACACCGTCACCAGAAAAGAGGCCCAGATGTCCACCATGCAACAGCGTGATGCCCTGCGCGAGCTAGAGAAAGTCGTCGAGACGTGGATGCGCGGGGATGACGCGGAGCAGATCTCCGGGCTGCTCGCGGAGGCGGAGATTAACGACATCATCCGCCTCATCGAGCGTTCCCCAGTCAAACGCGGCGCCGTCCTCTTCCGCCTGCTCCCGCCGGCCCGTGCCGGGGTGGTCTTCGACGCACTGGATCCGCGCCACCAGGCGGATATGGTCAACGCGCTGGGCAGCGACACCGTCGGCGCGTTCTTCGAGGAGATGGGCGCGGAAGACCGCGTCATGCTGCTGGATGAGCTTCCGGGCTCCGTCGCGGAGCAGCTGCTCAAAGACCTCAGTGAGAAAGACAAGGAAAACACTGACGCGGTCCTGGGGTACGAGAAGGGGACCGTCGGCCGTGTGATGAGCCCGGAGATCCCGGAGATCTTCCCGGAGATGACGGCGCACGAGGTGCGGGAGCTGCTGCGTCAAGAGGAAGAGCACCTGGAGACGCTGTATACCCTGCCGGTGATCAACGAGGAGCGCCAGCTCCTCGGCATTGTGAAGCTCCGCCGCTTGTTTTTGGCCGACGGCGGCACGGCGGTGGGCGATTTGGTGGAAGAGTCGCCGTCGGTAAGCGCGGTAGCGAATGCGGAGGAGACCGCGCGTTGGTTCCTGCCGCTGGGACTGCTGGCGCTGCCCGTGGTGGATTCCGGGAACTGCCTGGTGGGCATTTTCACGTTCGATGAGGCGCAGCACGTGGTGGAGAGCGAGGACACCGAGGACAGCGCCCGCCAAGGCGGTTCGGAGTCCCTGAAGCAGCCGTACCTGTCCACGCCGTTGACCAAGCTCGTTCGCTCGCGCATTGTGTGGCTTCTCGTCCTCGCCGTCTCCGCGATCCTCACCGTCCAGGTGCTCGACATCTTCGAGGAGAAGATGGAGCAGGCCGTCGTGCTGTCGCTTTTCATCCCGCTGCTCACGGGCACGGGCGGCAACACCGGCAACCAGGCCGCGACCACCGTCACCAGGGCTCTTGCGCTTGGCGACGTAAAGAAATCAGACATCCTCAAAGTCATGTGGCGCGAAGTTCGCGTGGGCCTGATGCTGGGTGCCGTGCTCGGCGGGCTGGGATTCGCACTTGCGTCCCTGGTGTACGGCCTGGATATGGGCATGGTGATCGGCCTGACGCTGCTTTCAATCTGCACCATGTCCGCGACCGTGGGTGGGGCGATGCCGATTGTGGCCAAGACTGTCGGCGCGGACCCGGCGGTGTTCTCCAACCCCTTCATTTCCACGTTCTGTGACGCCACGGGCCTGGTGATTTACTTCCTCATCGCCACATCCATCCTCGGGCTCTAGAGCGATTGAGAAACACCTCTTCGCCCAGTACATTAAGACACGGCTATCTGGGCCCGCGGTTTCCGTGCGCCCAAAATGTATTGAGAGGTAACTATGAGGATCACCCCGAAGACTCGCACCGTCGCTGGGCTGTCGCTGGCAGCCGCGGTTGCTGGCACCGTCGCTATTGCACCTGTGCAGGCGCAGGAGCCGACTGAGACCACCCCGGCGCCCGCCTCGACCCAGGAGAAGGTTGACACCGGTGCCGTTGTCCGGGGGATCAACGGGATTCAGCAGAACTTGGAGAAGCTGAACACCAAGGTCGTGCGCCCGGGCAGCGGTACCGCCCACGCGCGCTACTCCGTCAGTGGCTGGACCTACACCGCGGCGGCGTACAACCCCGTCAACAACCGCATCTACGCCATTTCCACGGGCGAGAACGGCAAGCCGGCTGGCCACCTGCTGCGCATGTTCACGGACCGCGAGGGCGTGTCTGACCTCGGCGCCCTGAGCCTGGGCGCCGATTTCCCCACGAACACGATCGCATCCGCCGCGTTTACCTCCCGCGGCGAGCTGGTCCTGTTCTCCGGCCCGAACTTCCGCGTCTTCGACCTGTCCAAGGACAAGGTGGAGGGCGAGGTCACCAACATCGCCGCCGTCCGCGCGCGCACTGGGGAGCTTTTGCTTGACGACGGTGTGGGCAACGTCGGCGTCCCCAGCGCCTGGGCCTCTGTTGTCGCCGACGGCAAGGCGAAGGAGCTGTACGCCGTCTCCCGCGACCCGCAGGGCGCTCCGTACCTGTGGACGCTGAACATTGATTCCGGCCGCGTCCAGATCGCGCCGCTGCAGGTTGCGACGGGCGTTGACCTGGAGCCGATCGGGGAGCTGAACTACGCGTTCACCAAGGACGCGAAGGATGCCAAGAGTGCCGCCACCCTGGTTTTCGCGGACGATCAGGCCCGCACGATCGAGGTGCGCGACGGCGCTGTCGTGGCCACCTACCTGGGCCGCGAGATTGTGGATAACTTCCGCGAGATCGCGTACCTGCCCAAGGGTGCCGGCTACAAGGCCATGACCCAGTTTGCCAAGCCCGCGCCGGAGGCGGCCGAGGCCGCTGCTGCACCGGCGGGCGAGGGCGTGCAGGCATACGACACTGCTGTGCCGTCCATCCCGACCGTGATCGCCCCGCAGTTCGAGCCGACCGCGTCTCCGGTCCAGACCGCGCAGGTTGAGGCCGGCGCACCGGCCCCGGCAGAGGTTGCGGACCGCCCGGTGGTCTTCACCGTGGTGGATGAGAAGGGCCACTCCCAGCAGGGCGTAGACATTGAGATCGAGGGCACCGACATCTCCGGCGTGACCGACAAGAACGGCCAGGCCAAGCTGGACGTGCCGGGTGTGGATGTTGTTGCCAACGTGGACGGCGCCGTGTCCGTGGTCCGCGCGGATGCGCAGTCCCACCGCGTGACCCTGCTGGCGGACAAGACCGTCTCCGTCACCCCGAACGCGGAGGGTGTGTATGAGGCCCACAAGCTTGCCGTCACCGTCAAGGACGTCAACGGTCTCGCCGTGGAAGGTGCGACGGTGACTGGCCTGGTGGGCACCACCGAGGTGTCGGTGCAGACCAATAAGGCCGGCCTGGCGGAGATTGACATCCCGGAGCTGAAGACCAAGGAGGCGTACAGCTTCAAGGTGTCCAAGGACGGCACCGTCCAGGACTTCACCGCCACTAGCGATGACCAGGCGAAGTCCGTCACCATGGCGAACCTGATCATCGCCACCGCTCCGGTGACCACCACTACCTCAGGCGTACAGCTTCAAGGTGTCCAAGGACGGCACCGTCCAGGACTTCACCGCCACTAGCGATGACCAGGCGAAGTCCGTCACCATGGCGAACCTGATCATCGCCACCGCTCCGGTGACCACCACTACCTCGACCACCTCCACCACCCGCCGCAGCACCCAGACCACGGGTGCCCGCTTCCACGACGCGACCATCCGCGTCCGCGTGGTCACCGAGGGCGGCGACCCGGTGCAGGATGCCGAGGTCTACAGCGTGGACGGCCTGAACATCCAGACCCGCGGCGTGAACTACACCTCCGGCCTGACTAACCGTTACGGCGAGGTGGACGTCTTCATCCCGGGCAACACCGGCAACGGCCAGAAAGTTCGCCTGGGCATCCGCACCGCCCCCAGCGGCTACAGGACCGTGACGCAGCAGGTGGACCGCGACGAGGACGGCGTGACCATGACGCTGCCTAAGGCGCCGACCACGACGTCGTCAAGCAAGTCCCGCCCCCAGGAGATCCTGGAAGTGATCAACGAGGTGCAGCCGCTCATCGCTGCCCTGGGCGGTTCCGCGGCGATCGGCGCTGGCCTGCGCGGCCAGCCGGTCACCACCACCCGCTCCGTCCCCGCCGGCACCTCCGTTGTGCTGACCGGCACCAACCTGGCCGGTATGTCCACCGGTCGCACCACTAGCGTCCCGCAGGCCACCGGCAGCGTGGTGGTGGAGAACACCCGCACGACCACCAGCGTGTCCGTGGAGGTCTACGAGGAGCTGGCCAACACCGGTACCCCGATGCAGGCTGTGATCACCCTTGGCCTGCTGTCCGTGTTGGTCGGTGGTGCCTATGTGGCTATGGGGCGCCGTCGAGAAGCGTAGAGCTTAGAACACCTCGACGCGGCCGCCCACGGCCTCGATCTGCTGCAGCTGCTTCACCCACCCCGGTCCGCCGGGGTGGACGCGCATCACGGGGCGCGAGGAAATCCGCACCGGCGACACGGACTCGCGGCGCGCGCCGGAACGCGCGGCCATGCGGGTGTGCGCGCGGTTGCCGGCCTCCGCGAGGTACTGCATGTCCGGGCGCTCGGCGCTCAGGCCTTCGCGCGCGCCCTCCAGCAGCCCGATGAACTCGTCGAGCACCTTGACCAGCTGCTCCGCGTTCGTCTCGCACATGTTGCGCACTAGCGAAGGCTGCGTCGCTGCCACGCGCGTCGCGCCCTTGAAGGAGCCTGCAGCGAGCGACTGCGCGAGCGTGTTCCCGCGGTCGCCCACAATGGACAGCGCCTCCGCGATCACGTGCGGCAGGTGGGACACGCGCGCCACGGCCTCGTCGTGCTTCGCGGCGGACACGGGCACGGCCTCCGCCCCCACCAGCGACGCCATGCGGCACACCTGCGTGAACAGCGCCGCCCACCCCTCGGGTACGCGGTCCGAGGCCGCCGCGAAGTCGTACGTGACCACCCACGCCGCGCCCGCGAACAGCCCCTCGTGCGACGCACCCCAGCCGGAGGACTCGGTCCCCGCCATCGGGTGCCCGCCCACGTAGCGCTCGAGCATTCCATGCTTTTCGACGATCCCTTCAACCGGCCCCTTCACCGAGACCACATCGGTGATTCCGCAGCTCGGCGCGTGCTCCGCGATGGCCACGACGATGTCCTCCACCACGTCGAACGGCACCGCGATGACGATCAAGGCGCCGTCTGCCTCCGCGCGCGCGAGCACCGCGGGCAGGTCCGTGGACACCTCGAAGCCATCCGCGGCGGCCTGGCGCGCGCCCGCGTTGGAGTGGGTGTAGCCGTAGACGCGCTCGCCGGCCTTGGCCAGGTCGCGCATCAGCGAACCGCCGATCAGGCCGTTGCCGATGATGCAGACGGGGGGCAAAACGTGTGCGCTGGCGTTCATTCGCTTGAGTCTATCCCCGCGCGCCGAGTTCCGGGACTACCCTGTTGGAACCATGAGCCAGGATTATCAGGACGGGTTTGCCGTGACCGTTGCGCGCCGCGACGGCGGCTGGGTGGTCCGCGAGTTCAAGGACGATTTCACCAGCTTGGACACTTCCGTCGCCGCCGTGCGTGCCCTGCGCAGCGAGGGTGCGGCGTTTGCCATCCTCAACGTTGAGGAGGATTACCTGGTGGTGGTGCGCCCGGGCCCGAGCAGCATCCGCGTGCTCATCTCGGACGCGACGATGGCGGTGGACGACGATTTCGCGGCAGACGTCCTCGCCGAGGCCGGCATCGAGGTCCCGGACATCGACCCGGACGAGCTCGACGACGTGGACGCGTGGGCCGAGGGCGATTTCGCGATCTTCGCGGACCTCGGGCTTTCGGAGGAGCGCTTGAGCATTTTGCTTGACGACGATGCAGATCCCGACGACCTCGCCGACACCATCGCCGCCGAGCTTGGCTTCGCCGACGAGCTTGCCGACGCCCTTGACTAGCCCGCGCCAGCCCCGCGAGGCGCGCGAGCCGCGCCAGAGCGCCGGGGAGCGCGAAGCCGCCCGCCGGATGCGCGAGGCCATCGCGCTGGCCAACACAACCCCGCCGGGCGACGTGCCCGTTGGCGCGATTGTCTATTCGGCCGCTGGGGAGGTGGTGGGGCGGGGGGTGAACCGTCGAGAAGCGGATGGGGACCCCACGGCCCACGCGGAAGTTGCCGCGATACGCCAGGCAGCGCGGACCCTGGGCTCCTGGCGCCTGGACGGGTGCGAGCTGGTGGTGACGCTGGAGCCGTGCACGATGTGCGCCGGCGCGATCCTAGGCGCGCGGGTGAAGTCCGTGGTGTTCGGGGCGTATGAGCCGAAGACGGGGGCGTGCGGGTCGCTCTTGGACGCGCTGCGGGACCCGCACCACCTGCACACGGTGGAGGTGCGCGGGGGCGTGCTGGAGGCCGAAACGGCCCAGCTCATGAGCGACTTTTTCGGCGGTCTGCGCGCGTGACTGAATTGTTATGGCGGGTGGGGCGTGACGGGGGCTACACTCGAGTTTGTTAGTTATTAACTGAAATTTAAGGAGGCCACCATGGCACTTGAGGGCAAGGGCGACCAGCTGAAGGGCGACATCAAGGAAGCTGCCGGCGACCTGACTGGCAACGACCAGCTTAAGAACGAGGGCAAGGCCGACCAGCTCGGCGGCGAGATCAAGGAGAAGCTGTCCGAGGCGGGCGATGCCGTCAAGGACAAGTTCAACGAGGTCGCTGCCAAGGTTGAGGACAAGCGCGAAGAGCACGAGGCCAAGAAGGACATCGAGGACGCAGCAGACCGCGCTGCTGACCAGATCTAATTTGGTTCGCGCGACGCGCAGCCGTTACTGTAACTAGCGGTAGCGTGTCCGAGCGGCCGAAGGTACTCGCCTCGAAAGCGAGTGTGGGTAAAACCACCGCGGGTTCAAATCCCGCCGCTACCGCCAGTACCTGCACCCCGTGGGACGTGACACCGTCTCGCGGGGTGTTTTGCTGTCAACGTCAAGAAAGGATCCACCCGTGGCGAAGCTGTTGTTTAAGCTGGGGCGCTGGTCCTACCTAAACCCGTGGCGCGTGATTGTCGCCTGGCTGCTCATTTTGGCGGCGTCTGCGGGTGTGGCTTTTTCGCTGATGCGCCCCTTCACGTCGGAGTTCGCCATCACGGGCACCCCGGCGATTGAGGCGCTGGACACGCTGGACAGGAACTTCCCCGGCCAGGGGGACGTGGCCACCTCGCCGTCGGTGAACTTGGTGTTCGCCGCCCCGGAGGGCCGCCAGCTCACGGAGCCCGAGTTCATGGCGGCGATGGATGCCACCGTGCGCCACCTCGAGGACAACTTGCAGATGGAGGGCACGGAGCGCTTCGGCAACCCGGTGCGCGTGAACGCGGAGCTCCAACGCACCCTTATCGGCGAGATGACCGCCATGGGCCTGCCGGAGGAGAGCGCGCGGGCGGACGCCTACAACATTCGCATGGTGTCGGACTCCGGGAGCATTGGCTTTACGACGTTCGAATTCGCAGCCGAGTCCCAATTCCAAGTCACGGATGCGGACCGGCAAGCGGTCGCGGACGCGATGCAGATCGGCCGCGATGCCGGCCTGCAGGTGGAGGCCGGCCCCCCCGGCTACGGCGACCCGATCGAGATCAACACCACCTCCGAGATGATCGGCATCGGCATCGCGTTTCTGGTGCTGCTGGTCACCTTCGGGTCCTTGGTGGCGTCGACGATGCCGATCGTGACCGCGGTTGTGGGCGTGGGCATCGGCGCGCTGGCCGTGCTCACCGCCACCCACTGGGTGGAGCTGAACGACGTCACCCCGGTGTTGGCCGTGATGATCGGCCTGGCCGTAGGCATTGACTACGCCCTGTTCATCCTGTCGCGCTACCGCCAGGAGCGCCGCACACTGCCCGGCCCGGACGCGGCCGGCATGGCGGTGGGTACCGCCGGCTCCTCCGTCGTCTTCGCCGGCACCACCGTGTTCGTGGCGCTAGTGGCGCTGGTACTAGCGGACATTGAGTTCCTGTCCTGGATGGGCATCTCCGCCGCGTTCACTGTGCTCGTGTCCGTGTTCGTCGCGCTGACCATGCTGCCGGCGCTGCTGGGCGCGTGGGGCGACCGCGCGTTCGGCGGCCGCATCCCCGGCATCGCCGGCCATGCTGGTCCGGGATCGCGCCCGGCGAAGGACTTGGATAAGCGGTCGGTTGGTAGGTCTTGGGTGAACGTCGTCAAGCGAATGCCCGCGGTAGTGATGGCGGCGGTGGTGCTGGGGCTGGGTGCGATGAGTGCCCCGGTGCTGGGGCTGGAGATGGCGCTGCCGTCGGACACCACCTCCAACAAGGACACCACGCAGCGCAAGGCCGCGGACCTGATGGCGGAGGGTTTCGGCCCGGGTGTGAACGCGCCGCTTTTGATTGTGGTGGACGCGCACGGCGTGAACCCGGACGCGGAGATCCTGCAGCCGTACATGGCCGCGGTGCCGGATGAGGCGGGCGGGCGCGCGGAGAAGGCCGCGCTGGCGTCGTTTCTTTACGCCGTGAGCGAGGCGAATTCCGTCACCGGCGTGGTGCACGCGCAGCTGGTGGGTGTGAACGAGGACCTGACCGCCGCGCAGATCCTGGCCACGCCGGACGGTGGCCCGGAGGAGGAGCGCACGCTTGCCGTCGCGCACGGCCTGCGCGAAAACAACCGCCAAGTGGAGGACGCCACCGGCGTGACTATCGGCCTGACCGGCCTGACCGCGGTGCAGATGGACATCACCGAGGAACTCGCCAGCGCGATGCCGCTCTACCTGGGCATTGTGGTGGGGTTGGCAATCATCCTGCTGATGCTGGTGTTCCGCTCCATCATGGTGCCGTTGGTCGCGGGCCTGGGCTTTTTGCTCTCCGTCGGCGCCGCGTTTGGCCTCACCGTCCTGGTGTGGCAAGACGGCCTGTGGGGGCTGGTGAACACGCCGGGGCCGATCTTGTCCTTCCTGCCCATTTTCATGATCGGCGTGACGTTCGGCCTGGCCATGGATTACCAGGTGTTCCTGGTCACCCGCATCCGCGAGCACTACCTGAAGCTGCGCCGCGCCGGCGACCCGGACGCGGAGCTGCACGCCGTGGAGGAGGCCACGGTGGAAGGCTTCACGCAGGGCGCACGCGTGGTCACGGCGGCGGCGATCATCATGATCGCGGTGTTCATCGCGTTCATCAACCAGCCGCTACCGTTTATCCAAATCTTCGGCTTCGCGCTCGGCGTGGCCGTGTTCTTCGACGCGTTCTTCGTCCGCATGGCGCTGGTCCCCGCCACGATGTTCCTCCTCGGCCGCAGCACGTGGTGGATGCCGCGCTGGCTGGACCGCATCCTGCCGGAGGTGGACGTCGAGGGCACCGGCATCGAGCACATCCTCGACGACAAGCGCGCACCCCAGGAGGCTCACGCATGACATTCACTCCGCGCACCTTGCTTTACGACGGTCCCTTCCAACCCGGCAAGCACGGCCGCACCGGCACGATTCACACGCCGCACGGGGATATTCAGACGCCCGCGTTCATCCCGGTGGCCACAAAGGCGACGGTGAAAACGCTCACGCCGGAGCAGGTGCGCGAGACCGGCGCGCAGGCGATCTTGTCCAACGCGTACCACCTGTACCTGCAGCCCGGCCCGGACATTGTGGATGAGGCCGGGGGCGTGGCCGCGTTCGAGCACTGGGACGGGCCGACGTACACCGACTCCGGCGGGTTCCAGGTGATGAGCTTGGGCGTTGGTTTCCGCAAAGTGCTGGCGATGGACACCGCGGGGCTTTCGGAGGGCGACATCCGCGCCGCCAACAAGGACCGCATGGCCCGCGTGGATGATGACGGCGTGGATTTTAGAAGCGTCATCGACGGCTCCAACCACCGCTTCACGCCCGAGGTGTCCATGCAGATCCAGCACCAGCTGGGCGCCGACATCATTTTCGCGTTCGACGAGCTGACCACGCTGGTGGATACCCGCGATTACCAGGAGCATTCCGTCGAGCGCACGCGCCGCTGGGCCAAGCGCTGCCTGGATGAGCACGACCGCCTCACCCGCGAACGCGCCGCCACCCACCCCGACAGGCCCGAACAATCCTTGTGGGGCGTGGTGCAGGGGGCGCAGTATGAAGACCTTCGTCGAAAAGCAACCCGCGGCTTGTTGGAGCTGGACCGCGAGGCGCGCGAGGAGGGCAAGCGCGGCTTCGGCGGCTTCGGCATCGGCGGTGCCCTGGAGAAGGAGAACCTGGGCACGATTGTGGGCTGGGTGACGGATGAATTGCCCGTGGATAAGCCAAGGCACCTGCTAGGCATCTCCGAGCCGGACGATATTTTCACCGCGGTGGAGGCGGGCGCGGACACGTTTGATTGCGTCGCGCCCACGCGCCTCGGCCGCCGCGGCGGTGTGTACACGCTGGATGGGCGCATGAACCTGACGGCCGCGCGCTTCAAGCGGGATTTCGCGGGCGTGGACGAGGAGTTCGGCGGTTACGTGTCGCGCAATTACTCCCGCGCGTACATCCACCACCTGCTCAAGGCCAGGGAATACCTGGCCGGGACCCTGTGCACCATGCACAACCTGGAGTTCATGGTGCGGCTGGTGGACAACATCCGCGCAGCCATCGACGGCGGGTATTACGAGGCCTACCGCGACGAATTCCTGGGCCGCTACTATGCCTAGCGCCGGCCGTTACGCGCCCAGCCCCAGCGGCGACCTGCACTTTGGCAACCTGCGCACCGCGCTGCTCGCGTGGCTGTTCGCGCGCCAGACCGGCCGCGCGTTTTACATGCGTGTGGAGGACATTGATTCGGAGCGCTCCTCCCGCGCCTCCGCCGACCGCCAGCTCGCGGACCTGGCCGCGCTGGGTATTGAGTGGGATCCGCCGGTGATCTACCAGTCCGACCGCCACGCCGCCTACGAGGCCGCGCTTGCCCAGCTGCCCACCTACGAGTGCTACTGCACCCGCCGCGATATCCGCGAGGCCGCCTCCGCGCCCCACGCGCGCCCCGGCATCTACCCCGGCACCTGCCGCGACTTGTCCCCCGGGGCCCGTGCTTTACGACGCTCCCAGCTTTCCTCCCAAGGCCGCCTCCCCGCCATCCGCTTGCGTGCCGACGAAACCGAGTGGACCGTGCGCGATTTCTACCATGGCGAGGTGACCGGGCCTGTTGACGACGTGATTTTGCGCCGCGGCGGCCGCGTCGACCAAGCCCAAGCCGGCGACTGGGCCTACAACTTGGCCGTGGTTGTGGACGACGGCTTCCAAGGCGTCGACCAAATCGTCCGCGGCGACGACTTGCTGGATGCCGCCCCCGCCCAGGCGTACCTCGCTAACCTGCTGGGGTATGCGCAGCCGGAGTACGTGCACGTGCCGTTGGTGGTCAACGCGGAGGGCCGGCGCCTGGCCAAGCGCGACGGTGCCGTGACCCTCCGCGAACTCATCACCGCGCCCGGCTCCGCCACCACTGCCGGCCCAGACCGCGGCGCGGCCCTCGCCCCCGCGTCCGGCTCAGGCGCCGGCTCGAACACCGCGGGCATAGCTTCGGTGTTTGCACAGCTGGCGGCCTCGATCGGCTGCCCATCGGCCGCGACCCCCGCCGAGCTGCTCGCACAGTTCGACCCGTCGCAGCTGCCGCGCGACCCCTTCGTTTGGACCTGAATCGGGCCCGCCCCGCGCCGACCCGAGCCGGCACGTCTGGCGCCGCCCCGCCGCTAGCCCATGAAGCCGGCGCCCTTGCGCCATGTCAGCGACACCGCGGGCCGGACGGGGGAGAGGGGTTCCAGGATGTTGTCCACGCGCAGCCACTCGGCGACTACTTCGTCGGGCGTGATTGTCACCAAGGAATACCCGTGCGTGTCCAGCGCGCAGTGGCGCAGGCTCGGATTAGCGGCGTACATGTAGCTCACGGCGGTGCCCATGAGTGGCCCGCCGTTACGCAGGCCCAAACTGTCGGTCACGTTCGGGGCGGTGATGGAGGCGCAGACGATTTCGCAGCCGATCTCGGAACCGTCGTGAAGCACGGTGTGCCCCCACTCGGTGTGGATGTCCCCGGTGAGGAAGATCGGGGACTTGCCCAGCCGCCCCAGGGTGTTCAGCAGGCGGCGGCGCTCGAAATCGTAGCCGTCCCACTGGTCGCCGTTGAGCGGCAGCTCGTCGATTGCGGGGACCTGCGCGTGGGAGCTGAGGATGTTGGAGGACAGCGCTTTCGCGATCGGTCGCGTCTTGGGGTTCTGCATCACGGCGCCCAGGCGCATGGGGGAGAACATCACCGAGTTGCCCAGCGCGTTCCACTTCGCGCGCGAGCGCTCGAGCGTGTCAATGAGCCAGTTGTACTGTTCCGAGCCGAGCATGGTGCGCGCGTCGCCGGGTTGGCGCGACCCGCCGCGCCAGAATTCGACGTCGCGGAACGTGCGCAGATCCATGATGGTCAACTCCACCAGGTCGCCGAAGGTGAAGGAGCGGTAGATGCGCCCCTCGCTGGACGGGTTGGCTACGCGCACCGGCATCCACTCGTAGTAGGCGCGCACGGCGGCGTCGCGGCGGGTGAGATATTCGCCTTCGTGCTGGTGGTGGTTTTCGGCGCCTTCGCGCCAGGTGTTGTTGGCAATCTCGTGGTCGTCCCACACCACAATCCACGGCATGGCCGCGTGCGCGTTCTTCAGCGCGGGGTCGGTGCGGTAGCGGCCGTAGCGGGTGCGGTAATCCTCCAGCGACACGATCTCGTGCGCGGGTGCGTGCAGCCGCACGGGGCCGAAGCCGGAGTACTGGTACTGCGCGTACTCGTAGATGTAGTCCCCCAGGAACACGGTCAGGTCCACGTCCCCGGCCCAGCCGCGTTCCGCCAGGTCAGCGTACGCGGAGAAGAAGCCGGACTCCCAGTTCGCGCAGCTCGCCACTGCCCATTTTTGCTTCTCGACGTTCGCCCCAACCGGCGCCGTCTTCGTCCTCCCCGTCGGCGACACCGCACCCAGGTGGGGCCCTTGCGTGACGACGAAACGGTAGAAATACACGTCCCCGGATTCAGTCCCCGCACGTCGACGTGGATGGTGTGGTCACGCTCCGGCGTCGAGGTGGTGTCGCCGGTTTGGACGATGCGGGCGAAGTCCGGGTCGGCCGCAATTTCCCAGCGCACGGGGGTCGGTGCGCCGAGGGTGCTGCCGGGCCACGCGGTGTCGTCCGGGGTGATGCGCGTCCAGATGATCACCGCGTCCGGCAGCGGGTCGCCGGAGGCCACGCCGTGCACGAACGGCAGCGGCGGCAGCTCCATCTCCGCGAGCGGGGCGCGCGACGGCGCCGGCAGCGAGCTTTGCGCCCACGCCTGCGTGACGACGCCCGTTCCAACCGCCCCCGTCGCCACAGCAGTCGTGCGCAAGAAGCCGCGGCGGGTAAAGGAGCGAGTCACGCCCATATATTCAGCCACCGGCCCGCAATTCGCAGTGCCAGTGGCGCAAGTTTGGGCAGGTTTCGCCCGGTGTTTAGGTGGAGTTCACCCAGGTTGTGAAAACCCGAGTTGCTAGTCCAGGGCCTCGCGGGTTGCCAAGGTAGCGTCGATACGCAAAAGCCCCGAACCGTCGGCGCCGACGAGCTCGAGCTGGTCCACGATGGTGCCCACGGTTGCCTCCTCCTCGATCTGCTCGGTGAGGAACCAGTTGAGCAGGCCGCGGGACTCGAGATCGCCGACCTCGTCCGCCACGCGCGTGATGTTGCGGATCTGCTCGGAGACCTTCTGCTCGTGCGCCAGCGCCGCGCGGAACGCGTCAAGCGGGTTGTGCACCTCCGGCACATCCACCTCAATGTTCAGCGGGTGCACGTGCTCACCGCGGTCCAGCAGGTGCTGCGCGAACTTCTGCGCGTGCTCCAGTTCCTCCTGCGCCTGCGCGACGAACCAGGTGCACAGGCCCGGGAAAGAGTGCGCGTCCATCTCATTGGCCAGGTGGCGGTAGATGTAGGCGGCGGCGTACTCATTGGTGACCTGCTGGTTGATCAGGTCTCTCAGCTGTTCGTTGATCACTGCTATCTCCTTTGGATGTGTGGGGTGGATGCGTGGGCGCATCTGACGGGACGCCCGAAATTTCGTGGAATCGCGTGCTGCTTATTCTACGGGCCCGCTCGCAGTCGCTTCCGCTATCGGCTGTAGAGCCCCGAGAACTTTGCAAGAACGCCGAAACCGGCACTCTCCCGAGGGGAATGCCGGTTTCGGATTTTGCGGAGGATGTGGTGTCTGGGTTCACGACATATTTGACACGGTGTGCCTGGAGAGTGTCCGATTGTTTGTGTGCGGGGGCTTGGTTTACACGTAGTCCGCGAACCGGTCGGGGTATGCCACGGCTAGTTGGTTGATGGCTTGTTTCCACCCGGTGGCTTTCGCCCCTTCAATATAGCCGTTGCACTCAGTTGCCCGTTTCGCCTTCTTCGCACGCTGGGCGGCACGCTTGTCTTCGATGTTGCAGATCATCAACCACAGCGTCTTCAGCGCCGCAGTGTCGTTCGGGAACTGGCCCCGGTTGCGGGTGGCTTTCCGCAATTCCGCGTTGAGCGACTCGATGGAGTTCGTGGTGTAGAGCACCCGGCAGGCTGCCGGCGGGAACTGCAGAAACGGCACGAACCGATCCCACGCGTCGCGCCATACCTTCACCGACTGGGGGTAGCGCCGCCCAAGTTCAGATGCTTCGAACGCGTCTAGGGCGGCGCGCGCGGTGTCTTCGTTGGGTGCGGTGTAGACCTCCCGCAGTGCGCTGGAGACGGGTTTGCGGTCCTGGTAGGACACCCACCTGTTCGCCGCCCGAATCAGGTGCACGATACAGGTCTGCACCATGGAACTCGGCCAGGTTGCCTCCACCGCCTCGGGCAGGCCCTTGAGCCCGTCGCAGCAGACGATGAACACGTCCTGCACCCCACGGTTTGCAAGGTCAGCGCACACGGACGCCCAGAATGCGGCACCTTCGGTATCGGCGATCCACAAGCCCAGGATGTGTTTGATGCCGTCCATGTCCACACCGACGGCCATGTAGCAGGACTTGTTGACCACGCGGTGGCCGTCGCGGATCTTGACCCGCAACGCGTCGAGGAAGATCACCGGGTAGAACTCATCTAACTGGCGGTTCTGCCAGATCATCACCTCATCGAGCACCGCGTCGGTGATCGTGCTGATGGTATCCGGGCTCATATCCACACCCAGGGTGGTTGCAAGGTGATGCTGGATATCGCGCACGGTCATCCCACCCGCGTACAGGGAGATGATCATGTCATCGAGCTCGGTGAGCCGGCGAGCGCCCTTGGGCACCATCTGCGGCCGGAACGTGCCCGCCCGATCCCTGGGCACGGTCACTTCCAGCGGACCGTAGCCGGAATCCACGGTCTTGGTGTACGACCCATTGCGGTGGTTACCACCACCCCGGGCATCGACCTGGGCTTTGGCTTTGCGGTCGGAGTGCTCGTAGCCCAAATGAGCATCCATCTCCGCCTGCAGGCCAGCGTTGATCGATGCTTGTAGAAGACCCTTCACCAGCTCGCTGGCGTCATCGGTGGAGGTGGAGAGCTCCCCGATGAGCTTAGCGAGCTCGGGGTTATTCATCAGCTTCTCGCTGATCGCGTTGACCCTCGACGGGTCATAGCCTTTCTTTGGTGACACCGTAGTCATTATCGGTGAAACTCCATTCAGATCAGAGCCTCACACACAAAACTCCTGACACCCTCTGTGCCTGCGGCGATGGTTGTGATGCTTGACAGGTGAGCCGGGACATCCTTGACACTTAGGCCTGCCTCGCTTCGACGGGTGATGGTTGACAGGTGAGTCGGGACATACTTGACACTGCCGTCCGCATTTGGGCCCCGCACACAAACACCCAGACACCCTCTGGCCCGGGTGGGCGTGGCGCGGCAGGAAGACAGATCCGCCGCGCCATCGTTGGCCAATGAACAGCCCCAACCGCAACCTCGCCATCGTCAAAGCCGTGCGCGACCAAGGCGAACCCGTCGCTAAAGTCGCCGCACGATTCGGCATCTCCCGCCAGCGCGTCTACCAAATCCTGTACAAGTACGACGCTGGCGGGCCCGAGGCGATTGCGCCTAAAACCCGCGCCCCGCACACCCACCCACAAGCAGTGCCGAAAACGCTGCGCAACCACATCATCGACATGCGCAAAGAGCTGGTGAAATCCGGCCTAGACGCAGGCCCCGACACCATCGCCTTTCACCTCGAGCAGCAAGGAATGCGAGTGCCGTCCACATCCACGATCCGCCGCATCCTCACCGACGCCGGCCTCGTCACACCGCAACCGAAGAAGAAACCGCGCAGCGCCTACATCAGATTCGAAGCCGCCATGCCCAACGAATGCTGGCAAGCAGACATCACCCACCTCTACCTCATCGACGGCACCCGCATCGAAGTCCTCGACTTCCTCGACGACCACTCCCGCTACCTGCTATCCATCACCGCCAAACACGCCTTCACGGGCACCGCCGTCGCCGCCGAACTCGAGCGCCTCATCACCATCTACGGTCCACCAGCATCCACCCTCACCGACAACGGCCTCGTCTTCACCGCCCGCCTAGCCGGAGCCAAAGGAGGGCGCAACGCCTTCGAAAAAACCCTCAACCACCACCGCATACAGCAGAAAAACGGCTGCCCAGGACACCCCCAAACCCAAGGCAAAATCGAACGCTTCCACCAAACCCTCAAAAAATGGATAGCCGCCAAACCCCCAGCTGAAACCCTGCCCCAACTCCAGCGCTACCTCGATGAATTCGCCGACTACTACAACACCACCCGCCCCCACCGAGCACTCGGCAGAAAAACCCCCGAACAGGCCTACACCACCGGCCCGAAAGCCGAACCCAACGACAACCCCAAAGAAGAATGGCGAATCAGAAACGACATCGTCACCCCAGGCGGCAAAGTCACCGTCCGCTACGCCGGCAAACTCTACCAACTCGGCATCAGCCGCAAATACGCCGGCGAACCCGTCCTCATGGTCATCACCGACAACCACATCACCACATCACTGAAAGAAACCGGCGAGATCATCACCGAGCACTAAACCGGCGAGATCATCACCGAGCACTACATCGACACATCCCGCAACTACCAAAAACCATATTGGAAACACGGCCAACCAGGGTTAAACGACAGAATGTGTGTCCGGATTCGTCGGTTTGTTTGGGATGATCAGGGGTAATCCGGAAAGTATATGCTCCTGGGGCTTATATCTGCCCGAGGGCGGCGAAATACCGGGGTGTGACAGCAGCGTGTGGTAGTGGCCGGTGTTGGCTTGATCAATGCCGAAGAACCAACCCCGCTGCCAAGTGTGCGGCGGCGAGATGAAACGCAACGGAAAGACCTCCGCCAACCGCACCCGGTGGCGATGCAAAACCTGCGGCGCCTCCACCACCAAACAGCGCCCCGATATCACCAACGCCGCAGCCTTCGCAGCATTTATCACACACCTCACGACCGGTGCGAGCTTGAAAACCACTGCCACCGAAGCAGGGTGTCATCCTCGTACCCTCCAACGCCGGTTTAAACACTTCTGGCTAGTTGATGTCCCCGATCCCACGATCGGGCACGAAGGCCGGGTCTACGACCAGGTCTTTCTTGACGGCACCTACACCGCCGGTGGGTGTCTCATCGTGGCCGCCACCTTGGACCACGTCATTGCCTGGCACTGGTGCACACGTGAAACCACCCGCGACTACCAAAGGCTCCTCGAGCGTATCCCCGCACCCTTGATCGCTGTCATCGACGGTGGCCAAGGTGCCGCCAGCGCGATCAAAACATGCTGGCCTAACACCAAGATCCAGCGTTGCCTTGTCCACGCTCAACGCGTGGTGCGCCGGCACACCACCGCACGCCCGCGCACCGATGCAGGACGAGCGATCTATCAGCTCGCGCTCAACCTCACCAAGATCACCGATCTTGACGAGGCGGCCGTGTGGGGTGCGCAGCTGCATGAATACGGCACGATCTACCGCGACTGGATGAACCAGAAAACGTGGACAACCGACCCGGCGACACGTCAACGCACCTGGTCGTGGACACACGAACGCACCCGCAAGGCCTACAACAGCCTCAACCACCTATGGCGCAACAACCTACTGTTCGTCTACCTCGAACCACCCAACGGTGTCCTCGATGTCAGCCGAATCAAAGCCACCACCAACAGCCTGGAAGGCGGCATCAACGCCCAGCTGAAACTGCTGGCCCGCACCCACCGCGGCAGATCCGGTGAGCATCAGCGCCGGATGCTGGAGTGGTGGCTGTATCTGAAAACGGAACTGCCTGACGATCCAGTAGAGATCGCCAGGCAGTCCAACTGGGGCCAGGACCAACTCGCCAAAGTATCCACCCTGACCCCCAACGAGAACCAAGCCAACCACGAAACCGGACGACCAGCCCTCTACGACAACGCTATCGACACCAACTACACACACTCAATCGGCATCCAAAAAGGCCACATCTAACCCCACGACACGCCGAACCCAGACACACATTTTGTCGTTTAACCCGCAATACCCCGAAACCGGACACACATTCTGCTACTTAACTCGAAAGTGTGCCCCACCGGGGACACGCCGACCGGGGGTTAAACGACAGAATGTGTGTCCGGATTCGTCGGTTTGTTTGGGATGATCAGGGGTAATCCGGAAAGTATATGCTCCTGGGGCTTATATCTGCCCGAGGGCGGCGAAATACCGGGGTGTGACAGCAGCGTGTGGTAGGAGGGTGTCAGGAGTTTTGTGTGTGAGGCTCTGATCTGAATGGAGTTTCACCGATAATGACTACGGTGTCACCAAAGAAAGGCTATGACCCGTCGAGGGTCAACGCGATCAGCGAGAAGCTGATGAATAACCCCGAGCTCGCTAAGCTCATCGGGGAGCTCTCCACCTCCACCGATGACGCCAGCGAGCTGGTGAAGGGTCTTCTACAAGCATCGATCAACGCTGGCCTGCAGGCGGAGATGGATGCTCATTTGGGCTACGAGCACTCCGACCGCAAAGCCAAAGCCCAGGTCGATGCCCGGGGTGGTGGTAACCACCGCAATGGGTCGTACACCAAGACCGTGGATTCCGGCTACGGTCCGCTGGAAGTGACCGTGCCCAGGGATCGGGCGGGCACGTTCCGGCCGCAGATGGTGCCCAAGGGCGCTCGCCGGCTCACCGAGCTCGATGACATGATCATCTCCCTGTACGCGGGTGGGATGACCGTGCGCGATATCCAGCATCACCTTGCAACCACCCTGGGTGTGGATATGAGCCCGGATACCATCAGCACGATCACCGACGCGGTGCTCGATGAGGTGATGATCTGGCAGAACCGCCAGTTAGATGAGTTCTACCCGGTGATCTTCCTCGACGCGTTGCGGGTCAAGATCCGCGACGGCCACCGCGTGGTCAACAAGTCCTGCTACATGGCCGTCGGTGTGGACATGGACGGCATCAAACACATCCTGGGCTTGTGGATCGCCGATACCGAAGGTGCCGCATTCTGGGCGTCCGTGTGCGCTGACCTTGCAAACCGTGGGGTGCAGGACGTGTTCATCGTCTGCTGCGACGGGCTCAAGGGCCTGCCCGAGGCGGTGGAGGCAACCTGGCCGAGTTCCATGGTGCAGACCTGAATCGTGCACCTGATTCGGGCGGCGAACAGGTGGGTGTCCTACCAGGACCGCAAACCCGTCTCCAGCGCACTGCGGGAGGTCTACACCGCACCCAACGAAGACACCGCGCGCGCCGCCCTAGACGCGTTCGAAGCATCTGAACTTGGGCGGCGCTACCCCCAGTCGGTGAAGGTATGGCGCGACGCGTGGGATCGGTTCGTGCCGTTTCTGCAGTTCCCGCCGGCAGCCCGCCGGGTGCTCTACACCACGAACTCCATCGAGTCGCTCAACGCGGAATTGCGGAAAGCCACCCGCAACCGGGGCCAGTTCCCGAACGACACTGCGGCGCTGAAGACGCTGTGGTTGATGATCTGCAACATCGAAGACAAGCGTGCCGCCCAGCGTGCGAAGAAGGCGAAACGGGCAACTGAGTGCAACGGCTATATTGAAGGGGCGAAAGCCACCGGGTGGAAACAAGCCATCAACCAACTAGCCGTGGCATACCCCGACCGATTCGCGGACTACGTGTAAACCAAGCCCCCGCACACAAACAATCGGACACTCTCTGTGGTAGTGGCCGGTGTTGGCTTGATCAATGCCGAAGAACCAACCCCGCTGCCAAGTGTGCGGCGGCGAGATGAAACGCAACGGAAAGACCTCCGCCAACCGCACCCGGTGGCGATGCAAAACCTGCGGCGCCTCCACCACCAAACAGCGCCCCGATATCACCAACGCCGCAGCCTTCGCAGCATTTATCACACACCTCACGACCGGTGCGAGCTTGAAAACCACTGCCACCGAAGCAGGGTGTCATCCTCGTACCCTCCAACGCCGGTTTAAACACTTCTGGCTAGTTGATGTCCCCGATCCCACGATCGGGCACGAAGGCCGGGTCTACGACCAGGTCTTTCTTGACGGCACCTACACCGCCGGTGGGTGTCTCATCGTGGCCGCCACCTTGGACCACGTCATTGCCTGGCACTGGTGCACACGTGAAACCACCCGCGACTACCAAAGGCTCCTCGAGCGTATCCCCGCACCCTTGATCGCTGTCATCGACGGTGGCCAAGGTGCCGCCAGCGCGATCAAAACATGCTGGCCTAACACCAAGATCCAGCGTTGCCTTGTCCACGCTCAACGCGTGGTGCGCCGGCACACCACCGCACGCCCGCGCACCGATGCAGGACGAGCGATCTATCAGCTCGCGCTCAACCTCACCAAGATCACCGATCTTGACGAGGCGGCCGTGTGGGGTGCGCAGCTGCATGAATACGGCACGATCTACCGCGACTGGATGAACCAGAAAACGTGGACAACCGACCCGGCGACACGTCAACGCACCTGGTCGTGGACACACGAACGCACCCGCAAGGCCTGGCAACGCGTTCATGTTTTCCATTGTTCTGTGTTGGTCGTCATTATCGACAACAACAGGATGTCCTCGATGTCAGCCGAATCAAAGCCGTACCAGCAACCTGGAAGGCGGCATCAACGCCCAGCTGAAGCCATGGCCGCACCCACCGCGATCCGGTGAGCATCGGGCGCCGGATCGGATGGTGGCTGTATCGAAAGCGGACTGCCGCTGGGCGGATCGGTAGGGAATCGACGAACAAGTTCGGCGGGGGCCGGACCAACTCATCAGTGAAGTATCCACCTGACCCCAACGAGAACCAAGCCAACCACGAAACCGGACGACCAGCCCTCTACGACAACGCTATCGACACCAACTACACACACTCAATCGGCATCCACTTTAACCCGACACATGAGACCTGATTGTTTACATCTGGTTAACACAAAAACCATATTGGAAACACGGCCAACCACCCCTGACCTAAAAACAACAAAACCGGCACCCTGGAAAACCAAAAACCAGAGCGCCGGTTTGTCCACCATGTCGCGACTCACATGTCAAGCATGTCGCGACTGATGACATTTGCGGAGGATGTGGGATTTGAACCCACGAGGGTATTGCTACCCGCACGCGTTCCAGGCGTGTGACATAGGCCGCTAGTCGAATCCTCCAGTCAAACACTCCCGACACCGCCGAAGCGGCACCGTTTGTATCGGAGGGATACTTTAGCCCACCACCCCGCGCAGAAACAAAACGCGTGCCCAGCAGTGGCGCGCGGGCGGGTTTTGGCCCGGCGACAAACCACGGGCTACAGTGTGGGGCAGGATCCCACGCGGTGCTTATCTTGTGAACTCCCCCAGGGCGGGAACGCAGCAAGGGTCAGCGAGCTCTGGCAGGTGCGTGGGGTCCCTTTATTTTTGACCGCGCCCGTGCGGCTGGTGCGCGCGGAGGCCGCGTTGCCGCGGGTAACATCGGCAACCATGGCCACCCTGAATGAACTCAACCAGCAGGACTTTGATGCCCTCGCGCAGGATGTGCGCAATCGTTATGAGGAGCTCAAGGCGAAGAACCTCAACCTGGACCTCACCCGCGGTAAGCCGTCGAGTGAGCAGCTTGATTTCTCGGACGACCTCCTCGCGCTGCCGGGCAAGGACAACTACCGCACCAAGGCGGGCGTTGACGTGCGCAATTACGGCGGGCTGGACGGTATCGCGGATATCCGCGAGATCTGGGCCGAGGTGCTTGGCGTGCCGGTGGACAACCTGATCGCTGGTGATTCCTCCTCGCTGAACATCATGTTTGACCTCATCTCGTTCGCGTTCGCCTTCGGCACGAATGATTCGCCGCGGCCGTGGCGCGAGGAGGACACCGTCAAGTGGCTGTGCCCGGTGCCGGGCTATGACCGCCACTTCGCCATCACGGAGCAGTTCGGTTTCGAAATGATTCCGGTGCCGATGATGGATGAGGGGCCGGATCTGGCTGTCGTCGAAAAGCATGCCCAAGATCCGCAGGTCAAGGGTATGTGGTGTGTGCCAATCTTCGGCAACCCCACGGGCGTGGTGTACTCGGACGCCACCATCGAGCGCCTCGCCGCGCTCCCCGCCGCTGCCCCGGACTTCCGCATTATCTGGGACAACGCGTACGCGGTGCACACGCTTGACGACGATTTCCCGAACAACCCCAACGTCATCAAACTCGCCGCCGAGCAGGGCAACCCGAACCGCTTCTGGTACATGAGCTCCACGTCCAAGATCACCCACGCGGGTTCCGGCGTGAGCTTCTTCGCGTCCAGCGAGGAGAACCTGGAGTGGTACCGCTCCATCGCGAACATTCGCGGCATCGGCCCGAACAAGGAGAACCAGCTGGCGCACGCGATGCTGCTGCACGACGCGGAAGGTGTGCGCGCGCTGATGCGCAAGCACGCGGCGTCGCTCGCGCCGAAGTTCGCGGCGGTGATTGAGATCCTGCGCAACCGCCTGGGTGAGTACGGCGTCGCGGAGTGGACGGAGCCGAAGGGCGGCTACTTCATTTCGCTGAACGTGGTGCCGGGCACGGCCACGCGCGTGTGGGAGCTGGCGAAGGAGGCCGGCATCAACCTCACCAAGGCGGGCAGCGCGTTCCCGCACGGCGTGGATCCGGACAACACGAACATCCGCCTCGCGCCGTCGCTGCCGCCGTTGGATGAGGTCGCGGAGGCCATGGACGGCGTAGCTACCTGCGTGCTGCTCGCCGCGGTGGAGCGGCGCGAGGGCTCGGCCGACGCCGGCGCGCAGGGCGTGGAGCACGCCGAGGAAGGAGCTGAGCGCTAGCGTGACCGGCGACGACATTGTTGCTTGGATCGATTCCCTCTTCCCGGGCGTGCGGCTCACGCTTTTCGACGGCCTCCCAGTCGCCACCTCGAAGCACAACGGCGTGCCGGTGGCGGTGACGGCGGGTTTTTCAAACGTCGATAGTGGCCTGCGCCTGGACGGGGACGAGGCGACGCACGTGCGCTGCGAGCTTGCCGTGCGCGGCAACGTGGATCCGTTCACGCTGAGCTCCACGGTGGTGCGGGCGGCGCGCGAAATCGCCGCGCTGGGCATCCCCGCACAGCCCGGGGTTTTGCTGGAGGGGCTCGCCGCGGGCAAGGTCCGGCACGGGTGGCTGCGGGAGCCCTTGCTTTTCGACGCCGGCACACCCCACCTCAAAGAACCCGGCCAAATCACCCTCCTTCTGGAGCTTGTCCTGCTTACCGACGATGAATTTTCCATCGCCTCAGAGCAGGGCCCCGACGTGCTGCAGCGCCGCCTGCGCCGCCGTGGAGTCGATGTGACGGACTGGTACCGCGACTAAGCTCTGACGGCGTGGCTCTCTACAGGAAGTATCGCCCGGCAAGCTTTGGGGAGGTCGTCGGCCAGGAGCAGGTGACCAGGCCGTTGTCCACCGCGCTGGATAACGGGCGGATTGCGCACGCGTACCTGTTTTCGGGACCGAGGGGGTGCGGCAAGACGTCGTCGGCACGCATCTTGGCGCGGTCCTTGAACTGTGTGGAGGGGCCGACGTCGACCCCGTGCGGCGTGTGCCCCTCGTGTGTGTCGCTGGCGCCGGGCGGGCCGGGGAACCTGGATGTGATGGAGCTGGACGCGGCGTCGCACGGCGGTGTGGACGACATGCGTGAGCTGCGCGAACGCGCCCTGTTCGCGCCCGCCGAGTCGCGCTACCGCGTGTTCATCATCGATGAGGCGCACATGATCTCCGCCGCCGGCAACAACGCGCTGCTGAAGATTGTGGAGGAGCCGCCGGAGCACCTGATCTTCATCTTCGCCACCACTGAGCCGGAGCGGATTCTGGGCACGATTCGCTCGCGCACGCACAACTACCCGTTCCGGCTTCTGGCGCCCGCCGCGATGCGCGAGCTTTTGGAGCGCGTGGTGGCCGAAGAGGGCGTGTTTGTGGACGAGAACGTCTATCCGCTGGTCATCCGCGCCGGCGGCGGCTCCCCGCGCGATACGCTGTCCATTCTGGACCAGCTTCTGGCCGGAGCCGGGCCCGACGGGCTCACGTACCAGCTCGCGTTGCCGCTTTTGGGGGTGACGGACCTTTCGCTTCTCGACGCCGCCGTCGACGCCCTCGCCACCGGCGACACCTCCTCGATGTTCCACACCATCGACGCCGTGATGGAGTCCGGCCACGAGCCGCGCCGCTTCGCCACCGATCTCCTCGATCGCCTGCGCGATTTGATGCTGATCCGCACGGTGCCGGACGCGTTTGGGCAAGGGCTTGTCGACGCCCCCGTCGACCGCGCAGAGATCCTCCGCACCGAAGCCGAGCAGTTCAGCGGTGCCCAACTCGCCGCCCTGGCCACCGAGGTCAACGACCGCATCTCCGACCTCCGCGGCGCCACCTCCCCGCGCCTGCTGCTCGAGGTCATGATGGCGCACCTGCTCACCATGCCCGCCGCCGCGGGAGCCGCAGGAGCAGCCGCTGGAGCCGGATCCGTCGCGGGCGCCGGCCAAGCCCCCGCCCCGGCCGCGGGCAGCGCGGGCACCGCGGGCACCGCGGGCAGCGCGGGCAGCGCGGGCACCGCGGGCACCGCGGGCAGCGCGGGCAGCGCGGGCACCGCGGGATCCGCATCCGCCGGGGCGGCAGCCGCCGCGGCCGGGACGCCCGCCCCGAACCCGAGCCCCACAGCCGCTGCGGCTGGGACGCCCGCCCCGGCGCGCGCGGTGCCGCAGGGAGGTGCGGCGGCTGCCGCAGCTGCTGCTGCCGCTGCCGCGGCGGGGGGACGCAACCCACGCAGTGCATCCACCCCGGCCCCGCAGCCCGCACCCGCGCCGGCACCGGCGAAACCCCAGCCGGGACCCGAGCCCGAGCACGCGCCCGAAATAGCGCAGCCAGCACCCGGGCACGCGCCCGATACAGAGCAGCCAGCACCCGGGCACGCGCCCGAGCCGACCCGGGAGCCGAGCTTCGAACCGGAGCAACAACCCGCGCCGGAGCCTCCGCGCTCCGAACCGGAGCCGCCGCCGACCGCCCCCGCCGAGGGCACTGCGCCCGCACAGTCGGACGCGCATGACACCGCGGGCACCTCGGACGCCCCGAACACCCAGGACACCGCGGACGGCGCCCCGAACACCCAGGCCACCGCGGGCGCGCGGGGCACCCAGGACACCGCGGACGGCGCCCCGAACACCCAGGCCACCGCGGAGGCAGGCGGCACGGCGGACACGGATTACGACGCCCTCTACACCCGCATTGAGCGGGACTGGACGTCGCTGCGGCAGTCCGTCGGTACGCGGAACAAGGTCGCGGAAATTATGCTCACCGAGGCGCGTCCGCTTGGCTTCGACGGGGACACCCTAGTGGTTGGCCACAACACCGGCGCGCTCGCGGACCGCATCAACGCGGCGAACAACAACGCCGACATCGTGGCCGTGTTCGAGGAGAAGCTGGGCACCCGCATCGGCGTGCGGTGCGTGGTGGGCACCGACCCGGCCGCGGCGAACGTCCGCCCCGCGCCGCGCAAGGAGGTGTGGGCCCCGCAGCCCGCGCGCGAAGAAACGCCAAAGCGCCCGGAACCAGCGCGACAGGCTGAGCTAGAGCACTCTGAACCAGCGGAGGCGCCCGCGCGCGAGAGAACGCCGCAGCAGGCAGCGGAACGCGCAAAGGCGCCGGAACCGCCGAACGCGCCGCAGCAACCTGAGCGCCAGGACGTGCAGGCGCCGTCCCGGCCGGCGGCCCCCGCACAGCCACAGCCACGGCAGCAGGACGAGGAGCGAGCGTCGGAAAGCATTCCGCCCCCGCCGGAACCGTTCGACGACGCGCCGCCTGAATACTTCCGCGAGGACGAGGAGCGCGACATGGCGTCGCAGGCGCGGGAGGAGGGTTCGAGAGATCGTCGTGACGCGGCGCAGGTGGCGTTCGACCTCCTCGCGGCGGAGCTCGGCGCGCGTCCGCTGTAGACTCGGGGGCACTTCACGCTTTACGACGAAAGGTTGAAAATGACCCAGCCCAACATGCCAGCCGACATGCAGGAACTGATCCGCCAGGCCGCAGAGGTGCAGGCCGCGCTGCAGCGCGCGCAGGAAGAGCTGCTGAACACCACCGTGGTGGGCACCGCAGGCGGCGAGCTCGTTTCCATCACCATGACCGGTGGCGCCGAGATCACCGACCTGCAGATCAAGCCGGAGGCCGTGGACCCGGAGGACGTGGAGACGCTGCAGGACCTGATCCTGGCTGCGTACCGCGACGCGCACAACAAGGCCGGCCAGCTCGCGCAGGACAAGATCGGCCCGCTGACCGGCGGCGCGCTGCCGCAGGACGGCCAGTCCCCGTTCGGCGGCCAGCCGGCCGGCCCGGGCGAGGTGCCGTTCGGCGGCATTATTTAAGTTGTTCGAAGGACCGCTGCAGGACCTCATCGACGAGTTCTCGCGCCTGCCCGGCGTGGGCCCGAAGTCGGCGCAGCGCATCGCGTTTTACCTGCTGCAGACGGAGCCGGAGGATATTGACCGGCTCCGCGCGGCGCTCGCGGCTGTGCGCGACGGGGTGACGTTCTGCCGCATTTGCAACAACGTGTCGCGCGACGAGGTGTGTCGCGTGTGCGCGGATTCCGGCCGCGACAAGACCACGATCTGCGTGGTGGAGGACGCGAAGGACATCCAGGTCATCGAGCGCACCGGCGAGTACCGGGGCCGCTACCACGTCCTCGGCGGGGCGCTGGACCCGCTGGCGAACATCGGGCCGAAGGACTTGGCTATCGCGCCTTTGCTGCAGCGCATCGGCGGGGTGCAGCCGGACCTTGAGGGCCAGGAAATTCCGGAGATCGCAGAGGTTATCCTTGCCACGGACCCGGACACGGAGGGTGAGGCGACGGCGAGTTACATTGCCCGCCTACTCAAGGACTTCCCGGGGCTGACGGTGTCCCGCCTCGCGTCCGGTATGCCGCTGGGCGGGGATTTGGAGTTCGTGGACGAGCTCACCCTCTCCCGCGCACTCACCGGCAGGCTTACGCTTTGAGGCGTTCGAGCCTCAGCTTATCGACGATCGGGACCTCCAACGCCCCCAACTCCTCCAGAGTGATCCCGAGACCCCTCGCAATGAGGAGATCGGCGAGTTGGGGGTTTCGGGCGAGCGCGGGGCCGTGCATGTAGGTGGCGATGACGCTGCCCTGCACCACGCCCTCCACCCGCTCCGCGCCGCTTGAACTGGTGCCGCTGCCTGCAGCGCCGCTACCTGCAGTGCCGTTGCCTTGGCGCGCGGTTTGGGCACCGCCGCCATTGCCGATGCCGCGGGTCACCTTGCCCAGCGGCCGCGCATCCGGGCCGAGGGTGGTCTGGCCCATGTGGTTTTCAAAGCCGGTGAGCGGCTCGGTCAGCTCGGCGGTGATGCCGGCGCGCGTGGGGGTTGCCGCGACTTCGCCGATGGCTCGGGTGTCTAGGGGTTGGGTGGAAACGTCGATAAGCGAAATGCCCTGCGCCTCCGTGCCGTGCGCGTAGAAGGTGCGGCCGAGCACCTGCATGCCGGCGCAGACGGCGAAGATGGGGCGCTCCGCGGCGGCGGCGGCCTGGAGCCCGGGGGAGGCGGCGAGGCGCGCGGCCGCGATGAGCTGGGCTGCGTCTTCGCCGCCGCCGAGGGTGTAGATGTCGCAGTCGGCGGGGATGTCGTCGGTGAGTAGGACGCGGCGGATCTGCGCGTCGATGCCGCGGTGGCGGGCGCGTTGGCGCAGGACGAGCGCGTTGCCGTCGTCGCCGTACGTGCCCAGCACGTCCGGCAGAATCAGGCCGATGGTCAAGGTGCGTTTAGCCACGGTAATCCTCCTGCTTGGAAAGGGCCTTGCGCAGGTTGAGCAGGGCGGTGTAATTGGCCAGGACCTCCACGCGGCCCGGCGGGCAGGCGCGGATGGCGGCGAGCGGATCGTGCACCAGCGTGTGGTCCAGGCCGGAGTAGAAGAGGCGCACGGCGAGGTCAGTGCCGCGCTCGCCCGCGGCGACGACGGTGCCGGCGCGCAGGTTCTCGAAGTCGATGTCCCACAGCCAGGAGACGTCCTCGCCGTCGCCTTGCTGCGCGTTCACGGCGATGACCACGCCCGCGGCCTCCGCGTCCAGCATGGTCAGCGCCTCCTGCCAGCCGGCGGGGTTCTTGGCCAGCAGCAGGTGCACGTCGTGGTCGCCCAAGCCCACGGTGGTGTAGCGCCCGGCCACGTTATCCACGGCCTCCGCGGCGGCGACGGCCTGCTCCAGCGGCACGCCGAACACCTCCACCGCGCAGGCAATCGCCTGCGCCGCGTTGCCGCGGTTCGCCCGCCCCGGCAGCTGGAGCTCAAGCTTCACGACGTCACCCCCAGGCACGTGGAGACCCTCCTCGTCCACGCTGTAGTGGGGGGTGGGGCGGCGGAATGAGGAACCGTCGTCAAGCGATTGCACCGCGTACCAGTCGTCCTCCGTGCGCACGACGTGCCCGCCGGAGCGGGGATTGGTCACGGAATCGCCCAGCCAGCCGGTGCCGGCGGCGACCCACACCACGTTGGGGTGGTCCCAGGCGATAGAGGTGATCAGGACATCGTCGCAGTTCGCGACCACCGTCGCCTCCGGGTGCTCCATCACGGCGGCGCGCAGGGCGCGCTCGATGGCGTTGATCTCGCCGACGCGGTCCAGCTGGTCGCGCGACAGGTTCAGCAGCACGATCGCCTCCGGCGCGAGGCGCTGTGCCACGTGCGGCACGTGCAACTCATCCACCTCGAGCACGACGTGCGACGCCCCCTCACCCGCCATCAGCGCCGAAATGATGCCGGCATCCATGTTGTCGCCGCCGTCGTTAGTAGCCACGGTGTGGGTGGAGCGCAGCGCGCCGGCCAGCATGCGGGTGGTGGTGGACTTGCCGTTCGTGCCCGTGACCAGCGCCGTCGGCCGCCCGCCGCCGAGCTGCTCCATGATGTTCGGGTCGATCGCGCCGGCAACCAGCCCGCCGATCATGCCGCCGGCGCCGCGTCCGGTGGCGCGGGAGGCGGCGGTGGCCAGGCGGGCGGCCGTCAGCGCCACGTGTGAGCGGAATTTCATGGGCCCAAGGCTACTCCCCGCCTAGGCCTCCATCGCCTCCACGGCGCGCGCGAATTCGTCTGCGGAAAGGATGGGAATGTCCTTGCGGTGGCCGTGCATGGCTTTGCCACGCAGCTCGATGCCCTTCGCCGCGGCATCGGACACCACCAGCGACGTCTCCCGCGACAGTTTCTCGCTGTACGTCAGCCCGGCGCGCACGCCGAGGTCGATCAGCTCGTCCGGGCAGCACGCGACATCGTCGGTCACTACAACTTCCATGCCGCGCTCGAGCCGCCCGCCGTACACGCCGGGGTTCTCGGCGGCCGCGGCGGCCTTCTCCGCGTCGACGCGCAGCGCGCTCCGCTGCAGCCCGAAGCGGTCGGCGGCGAGCTCGGCGGGGTCCACGCGCGCCACGTCGCCGCGTTCGCGCAGCTCAAGGTACATCGCGACCGTGGTCAGGGTTCGCTCCCGCGAGAGCTCGCTTTCGCTTATCGACGCTCGCTCCACACTCGCCTCAGCCCCCGGCGCCTCCACCCCGATCAGCTTTGCGACGGCCCCAATCCGCTCATCCGTCGGCACATAGCCCTGCAACCTGGCGCTGGCCAGCACGTCCACGATCGCCTCCGGCTTGGGCACGTGCCCAACACGCTGGCGCCGCCGCCCGCCGCGCCGACCCCGCGACCGGTTCGCCCTGGCAGCCGCGTTCATGGCGCGCCGCGCCTCGGAGACCAAAAAGCCCCATTCGGTGGGGGAATCGTGGAGGATGAGCAAGCGATCGTCGATAAGCTTGTCCAGCGTGCGCAGGAAGCGGGAGAAGCGGGGAGCCTGCGCGAAGTCCCCCGGCTCGAGCCCGTGCGTGTGGCGCGGCCCCGGGTCGCAGCCGGGGTTGAAGACCTGGTGGAACTCCTCGCCGATGCGGCCGGCATCATCGAACGTGACGGCGTCAAGCGTGAGCAGGCGGCCCGTCGACGGATGGATGCCCGCCGACTGCATGTGCAACGCCACGAAGGGGTAGGTCATTGCTCCGATTCTAGCGGCCCAGAAAAGCGGCGACCCACTGGTAGCGCAGCGCCGCCGACCCGCCCGCCACCAGCGCGACGCTCGCCACCGCGCTGAGGACGCCCACCTTGCGCCGGCGGTCCGGGACGGTGTCCGGCGCGGGCACGGGCGCGTGCGGCATCGGCGGCAAGAGCGGGATGGGGTAGTTCGCGGGGTACTTGTGCGCGGGCAGCGGGCCGATGTCCAGCGTGAGGCGCGGCGTGCCGTCCACCACCTGGTGGTGCGCGCGGGCGACGACGGTCTTCCCCTCCCGCTCGAAGTGGCGCAAGGTCTGCGCCATGCGTGCCGACGCCCTCAAGGACCCAACCCGCTCACCATCCACCGCCACAGCGATCGTGCCCTGTTGCTCCGCGCGCAGCGTGCACAGGATCTGGCGGCGGGTGGGGTAGTCGGAGCCGGGCGCGCCGTCGAGGTACGTCATCGTGCGGGCGGTGCCGCGGCGCAGCAGCACCCACTCCTCAGTGGGCGGGTGGTTGGCGGGGATGACCATGCCTGGGTCCGGCAGCAGCAGCTTGAGTGTGACCTTGCCCCCGGACGGCGCGGTCGCGAGCGCGGTGACCTGCGGCGTGTACCCGCACTCCTGGATCCAGTACAACTCCGGGTACTTCCGTGCGCTCTCGGCCCCCACCGAACCCAGCACCGCCCCGTTGTAGTAGACCACCAGCGCGCCGGCGTTGGTGCTTTCTTGCGCGCCGCCCGCAGTGTTGTTGCGGGCCGAGAGGTCCATGCCACCTGCAGTGTCGGCGCCGCCCGCAGCGCCCGCGATCTCGTGCGCGTTGACCAGCAAGACCGCCAGCTTCGCCGAGGACCGCTTGCTCACCAGGAAGCGCACCGCCAAGGTGTCGACATCGTCAACCACGATGGTGCGCACCGGCCCGAGACCGTGATCCGGTACCAAGTAACTAGCGCCAAGCATGGGAACTCACAACGATCGAGGGATAGTGTCGCGGAGCACCCTACAACTGTCGTGGAGTATGCGCCTGCCGAATCGTGAGCGGGGGTGCTTTCGCAGACCCCCGCGCCGGCCCGCGCAAGGCCCGCGCCGGCTTGCGATGCGCAGGCTCGCGTAAGGCCCGCGCCGGCCCTCGATGCGCAGGTCCGCGCACTAGCCGAGCGCGCGGCGGCGGTTGGGCTAGACGCCGCCGCCCTTGCCCTCCGTCAGGCCACGGTTGACGGCGGAGACGATCGCCTTCAGCGACGCGCGGGTGGTCGACCCCGCAATGCCCACGCCCCAGGCGTTGTTGCCGTCCACGTCGGCGTAGATGTAGCAGGCGGCGTCTGCGTCGTCGCCGGCGGTGCGGGCGCGCTGGGAGTAATCCTGGACCTCGAAATCGATGCCCAGGCTCTCCAAAGCATTCGCAAACGCCGCGATCGGGCCGTTACCGGTGCCGTTGATGTGGTGCTGCTCACCGTCGTAAAGCACGGAAGCCCTGATGGCGGAATCGTCGTCGTCGCTGACGGCGCCCGTGACCTCGTAGTCCACGAGCTCGAGCGGGGAGTCCAGGTCCAGGTAGGTGGAAGCGAAGATGTCCCACATGTTCTTGGAGTTGATCTCGCCGCCCTCGGTGTCCGTGATCGCCTGCACCACGGCGGAGAACTCCGGCTGCATGGCCTTCGGCATGTTGATGCCGTGGTCCGTCTTCATGATGTAGGCCACGCCGCCCTTGCCGGACTGCGAGTTCACGCGGATCACGGCCTCGTAGGTGCGGCCGACGTCCTTCGGGTCGATCGGCAGGTACGGCACCTCCCAGACGGTCTCGCGCAGCTCCTCCCAGCGCACGTCCGTGGAGCTCGCGCCCGGGCGGACCTTCTGCGCCAGCGCGTCGAGGCCCTTGTTGATCGCGTCCTGGTGCGAACCGGAGAACGCGGTGAAGACGAGGTCGCCGCCGTACGGGTGGCGTTCCGGCACGCGCAGCTGGTTGCAGTACTCCACGGTCTGGCGGATCTTCTGGATGTCGGAGAAATCAATCTGTGGGTCCACGCCCTGGGTGAGCATGTTCAGGCCCAGCGTGACCAGGTCCACGTTGCCGGTGCGCTCTCCGTTGCCGAAGAGGCAGCCCTCGATGCGGTCCGCGCCCGCCATGTAGCCCAGCTCCGCGGCCGCGACGCCGGTGCCGCGGTCGTTGTGCGGGTGCAGCGAGAGCATGACGGCGTCGCGCTTGGCCAGGTTGCGGTGCATCCACTCGATGGAGTCCGCGTAGACGTTGGGCGTGATCATCTCCACCGTGGACGGCAGGTTGATAATCATCGGGTTCTCCGGCGTCGCACCCATGGTGTCCACCACGGCGTTGCACACCTCGAGCGCGAAATCCAGCTCCGTGCCGGTGAAGGACTCCGGCGAGTACTCCCAGCGCCAGTTGGTGTCCGGGTAATCGTCCGCAATAGTCCGGATCAGCTCGCCCGCGTCGGTGGCCAGCTGCTTAATCGCGTCGCGGTCCTTCCGGAACACCACGTCGCGCTGCAGCTTGGACGTGGAGTTGTAGAAGTGCACGATCACGTTCTTCGCGCCCGCGCACGCCTCGAACGTGCGTCGGATCAGGTGCTCGCGCGCCTGCACCAGCACCTGGATGGTCACGTCGTCCGGGATCATGTCCTGCTCGATGATCTCGCGCACGAAGTTGAAGTCGGTCTGGCTGGCTGACGGGAAGCCGACCTCAATCTCCTTGTAGCCCATCTCCACCAGCAGGTTGAACATGCGGCGCTTGCGCTCGGGGCTCATCGGGTCAATCAACGCCTGGTTGCCGTCGCGCAGGTCCACGGCGCACCACTGCGGCGCGACGGTGATTTTCTTGTCCGGCCAGGTGCGGTCCGGCAGCGTGATGTCTTCGACCTCGACGGCGAACGGCTGGTAGCGATCCACCGGCATCTGCGAGCCGCGCTGCTTATTCCAGCTCGGCTGGCCTTCGTTTCGGGGGCCGTTGGGGGTCACAATTTCGCGGGGTGCAAAAAAGTCGTGCGGAGTGGTCATTGCTGGTCCTTCTTGTTGGCGCTCTATCGAGAGCTGATCTTAAGCCACGGCCGGCAAGCCAAACTCCGCGACGGGGCGCCGGCCGTGTGATCAGGGCCTAATTCCCGCCGCGGCATAGAAGGAGGAGCTGCCGCTTCGACATGTGAGGAAGCTTACATCGGTTTCCGTATTCTTGGGGCATTTTTTGCTTTACGACGCTCATTTCAAGCGCCACCCGCCTATTCCCGCCGCTCAGGCTGATCCGGCGGGTCGGGTGGATCAGGCGGGTCGGGGAAGAGCGTCTCCATCACGCCGTACCGGTGGTAGGTGTTCACTGCTTGGCGTCCGTAGGGGGAGATCCAGATGGAGTGACCGTCGATAAGCTCGATGCGCCCCCACTTGCTGCGCGCAGTGTCGTCGTCGTTGACGGCGTTGTGGAAGGGGCAGAGGATGACCAGGTTGTCGATGTTGGTCTCCCCGCCGTCGCGCCACGCGCGGACGTGGTGGACCTGCGAGAAGTCCGCCGCGCGCTTGCAGCCGGGCCACGCGCACACGAGGTTGCGCAGGGAGGCGAGGAGGCGCTGCTCGTCGCCGGCGAAGCGGCGCAGGCGGTAGGACTTCACCGGCCCGGCGGTGGGATGCACTAGCGCGAGCTCCACGTCCTTGCCGTTGTCCAGGCCGAGACCGGCGGCGAGGTATTCGGTGCCGGTGATGGTGGTGCCGTCCGAAAGCCCGAGCAGGACGTCGTCCGCGGTGTGGCCCTCGATGGCGATGATGTCCGGAAGCGGCACCGCGATGATGGGGCGCGGTGCGGCGGGCGCGATGCCCGCGGTTGCGGTGCTGCCCGTGCCGGTTGCGGCGGTGCCCGCGCCGGTTGCGGCGGTGCGGCCGCGGAGGAGGGACATGAAGGCGTGGTAGAGCTGGGGGCCTTCGGGCTGGGACGGGTCGATGTGGGCGCGGAGGTTGGCCTCGATGTCGGCGAGGTCGCGCTCCGGGCCGTTCACGTACATGCCGCGGAAGCGGGACCGGGATCGGCCGAATCGCAGGCCGGGCTGGGGTGCGCGCTCCTCCACGGGCACGAATTCCTTCACCAGCTGCGCAAACGCCTCGTAGGTGCGCGGCGCCGCCTCCACCAAACGCTCCAGCAGTTCCATGCGCGCCCGCATGGTGCGCTGTGCCTTAGCCAGCTGTCCCAGGCGCTTCTCCACCGCCAGAAGCTGGTCCACAGAAAACCCGCCCTGGCGCGCGAGCTGCCCGCACCGCGCCTGCTGCTTGGGTGCCGCGCTCGACCCGAAGTACGCCTCGTGCAGCCGACCCCACTCGTTGATGCGCGCGGGGTTGAAGCAGGCGGCCGAAAACGCCGCGCGGTCAAAGGACGCCAGGAAGTCGAGGGCATCGGTTGACATCGCGTGGGCGACGGTCGCTGTAGTGGTCATGGTTTTGGAGGGTAGGGCTGGGAAGAAACGTCGTAAAGCATGAGCCCCGGAAGCCTGTGGATAGCTGATCAGAATTCCACAGCTTATTGAAAAAGTGCAGCTCAGCGCACCGCAGCGCGCGTCAGTTGCAGTGCGGCGACCAGCATGACGGCCACGGGCACGAGCATGAGGGCGGGGCGGACGGCGAACTCCTCGCCAAGCAGGGCGTACCCCAGCGCGAGCGCCACAACCGGCTCCCCGACCTTGCTCGCGGGCAGCGACGTGGCTAGATCGCCCGCGCCGAACGCGTACTGCTGCACCACCACGCCCGCCAAGGCGCTCACCACCACCGCCCAGAACTGCCAGCACGTGAGCAGGGCGACGACGCCGCCGCGGGCCAGCGCGTCCATCGCCACCTTGGCAAACACCGCCAGCAGCCCATAGATCGCGCCGCACGCGAGGCCGTAGGTGAGGGCTTTGGTTTGCGGGGAGCGTCGTGAAGCAAAGGCGAAAGCTCCCGCTGTGCCCAGTGCCGCCGCGGCGCACACCGCGACCCACTCCCACGCCGCGACCGCGCGCGTGCCGGGCACAGGCTTGCCGACGATCACCACACACCCAACCGCAACCGTCAGCACCACGGCCCAGAACGCCTCCGCGCGAGACATGGGCGTGCGCGCCACGTGGGCGGACAGCAGCAGCGTGAGCATGAGGGACAGCACCAGGATCGGCTGCACCACCAAAAGCGAACCGAACGCCAGCGCCGCGGCCTGAAAGGCGTAGGCCAGCAGCGCCACCCCCACGGAAAGCCACCACGCAGGCTTGCGCAGGGAGGTCAGGGGAGCGTCGTTCGCCTCGGTGCGGGCCTGGCCGGCGCGCAGGATTCGGTGGCGCCACACGGTGCCCACGGCAATGAGCAGCGCCGAGATCAGCGCGAGGATTGCCGCCAAGCCGTTGCTGTGCACGGCGCATGATATTAGCCCTCCGCTGCATGCCGGGCAGGGCGGGGCGCTATTCTTTATGGCGTTATTTATACGGACGAGACCCCAGGAAGGGTGCATCGACCATGGCCTTGATCGTGCAGAAATACGGGGGCTCCTCCCTCGAATCCGCCGAGCGCATCCGCGCGGTAGCAGAGCGGATCGCGGCCACGAAGCGCGCCGGGAACGATGTTGTGGTGGTCTGCTCCGCAATGGGCGACACGACGGACGAGCTGCTGGACCTCGCCGCCCAGGTCAACCCCACCCCGCCGGCGCGCGAGATGGACATGCTGCTGACCGCGGGCGAGCGCATCTCCAACTCGCTGGTGGCCATGGCCGTGGCAGCGCAGGGCGTCGACGTGCAGTCCTTCACCGGCTCCCAGGCCGGCGTGATCACCACCGAGCGCCACGGCAACGCCCGCATCATCGAGGTCACGCCGGGCCGCGTGCAGGACGCGATCGACCAGGGCAAGGTGGCCATTGTCGCCGGGTTCCAGGGCGTGAACCGCGACACGAAGGACGTGACCACGCTGGGCCGCGGCGGCTCGGACACTACGGCGGTGGCGCTCGCGGCGGCGCTGAAGGCGGACGTGTGCGAGATCTACTCGGACGTGGACGGCGTGTACACCGCGGACCCGCGCATTGTGCCGGACGCGCGCAAGCTGGCCCAGCTCTGCTTCGAAGAGATGCTGGAACTCGCCGCCAGCGGCTCGAAGATTTTGGTGCTGCGCAGCGTGGAGTACGCGCGGGCGTGGAACGTGCCTATGAGGGTGCGGTCGTCGTATAGCAATGATCCCGGCACGCTCATCGCCGGAGCAATGGAGGATATCCCCGTGGAAGAAGCAGTGTTGACCGGAGTTGCCACCGACGATTCGGAGGCCAAGATCACCATCCTCGGCATCGAGGACAAGCCGGGGGAGGCCGCGAAGGTGTTCCGCGCGCTGGCGGATGCGGAGATCAACATCGACATGGTCCTGCAGAACATCTCCTCCGCCGAGGACCGGAAGACGGACATCACCTTCACCCTTCCGAAGGCGGACGGCGCGCGCGGCATGGCTCTGCTGGAGCAGATGCGTGCCGACGAAGGCTGGGAGGCCATCACCTACAACGACGAGATCGGCAAGGTTTCCCTGGTGGGCGCCGGCATGAAGTCCCACCCGGGCGTGACGGCGGACTTCACCGAGGCGCTGCGTGACGCGGGCGTGAACATCGACATGATGAACACCTCCGAGATCCGCATTACCGCCGTGATCCGCCAGGGCGACCTGGCTGAGGCCGCGCGCGCGATCCACACCAAGTTCGACCTGGGCGGCGACGAGCCCGCCATCGTCTACGCCGGCACCGGCCGCTAAGGAGATTTCACATGACCACTGTTGCTGTTGTAGGCGCAACCGGCCAGGTCGGCCGCGTGATGCGCGACATTTTGGAGGAGCGCAACTTCCCCGCGGACCGCGTCCGCTTCTTCGCCTCCCCGCGTTCTGCGGGCACGAAGCTCGCCTTCCGCGGCGAGGAGATCACCGTCGAGGACCTGACCCAGGTCACCGAGGAATCCGTCGCGGATGTGGACATTGCGCTGTTCTCCGCCGGCGGCGGCACCTCGCGCGAGTGGGCGCCGGTGTTCGCGGCCGCGGGCGCGAAGGTGGTGGACAACTCCTCCGCGTGGCGCAAGGACGATGAGGTCCCGCTGATCGTCTCTGAGGTCAACCCCGCTGCCGCGCAGGACCTGCCGAAGGGCATCATCGCGAACCCGAACTGCACCACGATGGCGATCATGCCGGTGGCGAAGGCGCTGCACGACGCGGCTGGCCTGAACACCATGCGCGTGGCGTCCTACCAGGCCGTGTCCGGCTCCGGCCTGGCCGGCGTGCGTGCACTCGCGGACCAGGTTGCGGGCCTTGGCGAAGGCACGGCGGACCTCGCGCGCGACGGCTCCCTCCTCGCGCCGGAGGACCTGGGGCCGTACGTGGCGCCGATTGCGTTCAACGCGCTGCCGCTTGCAGGATCGCTTGTCGACGACGGCTCCAACGAGACCGACGAAGAACAAAAACTGCGCAACGAATCCCGCAAGATTCTGGGTATTCCGGGCCTGAAGGTCTCCGGCACCTGCGTTCGCGTGCCCGTGTTCACCGGCCACACCATGGTGGTGCACGCGGAGTTCGACCGCGAGATCACCCCGGAGCAGGCCGCCGAGATCCTGGCGGGCGCGCCGGGTGTGAAGGTTGTGGACGTGCCCACCCCGCTCGCCGCCACCGGCATCGACGAGTCTCTGGTCGGCCGCATCCGCCAGGACCAGGCGGTAGACGGCAACCGCGGCCTGGTGTTCGTGGTGTCCGGCGACAACTTGCGCAAGGGCGCCGCGCTGAACACCATCCAGATCGCGGAACTTTTGGTCTAAGGCCTCGCGGGGGCGCCAAGATTCGGGCGTCGTAAAGCAAAAAGCCCCTGACGGGGCTTTTTCTATCGCTCGTCCGCGGCTTCCTCGGCCTCGTCGGCTGCGATGAGCTCGTCGATGGTGGTGTCGTTCCACGGCTCGTCCGGTTCGTACTCGTCCTGGGTGACGGGCTCGGTATAGCTGACGTAAACCACGTCGCGGCCGACGTCCTCGGGGTCGAACTCCACCTCCTCGTCCGCCATGAGCTCCTGCGTGACGGATTCCTCCAGGGCCTCGGACAGCGTCTCATCGTCCACGACGGACATGGAGGTGACGTGCTCCAGCTCGCGCTCGTCGTTCTTGGTGAAGCGCTCGCGCGGGTCCATCTTCATGCGGGTGAGCTCCATCGCGCGCTTGCGGCGCTGCTCCTCCTTGCGCAGCTTGGGCAGGCCGCGCAGCCAGCCGAAG